>NZ_CP141823.1:0-321193 GCF_035621455.1 Vibrio natriegens NBRC 15636 = ATCC 14048 = DSM 759 | reverse complement strand
TATCTTCATTAATCGTTATCTTAGCCCTTTCATTACAGTATTACTTTAGTCAGGGACTTGCCAAAGATGCCGCATCAACGGCGTTCAACCGGACTGCAAATGGCTTTAGCGAAAAAATTGATTCACTCAATACACAAACAAGTAACCTCATCAATGTACTCTCACACTTTCCCCAAATAGATCAGGAAGTCGAAACCAACGATCAACATTCAGCCCGAGAAGTGATCGCCCAAGCGATGTTAAAAAATAATAATTTATATGGGGTATACATTGGTTATGGAAATGGCGACTTTTATGAGCTGATAAATCTCGGCAGCAGTGAGAATTTAAAATCCAAACACGGTGCGGCGACAGATGAAAGTTGGTTAGTGGTTAAAATTTATGAATCAGGAGGAGGAAAGGAGCGATTGTCTGAATATTACGATAGTAATTTCAACCTCACTCGCCGCAATGTAGAGCCCACGACGTATTCTGCAAATAGACGTCCCTGG
The DNA here is from genome assembly GCF_035621455.1 of Vibrio natriegens NBRC 15636 = ATCC 14048 = DSM 759. NCBI lineage: Bacteria > Pseudomonadati > Pseudomonadota > Gammaproteobacteria > Vibrionales > Vibrionaceae > Vibrio > Vibrio natriegens. The sequence continues at coordinate 320,702 of NZ_CP141823.1, read as the reverse complement.
TATCGAAAAGCCATCAACAGCAATGAAGTCGTCAAAACTGCGCCTTATCTTTTCCACAATCTACAAACGCCGGGTGTCACTTACGCCAAACGCATAAAAAATACCGATAGCGTTATCGCAGCAGATATCTCTCTTACATCATTATCCGCATTTCTTGCTAAGAATAACTCCGATGGCGAAGCCATGATATTTGATACCAACGGACGCATTCATGCACACTCCTTCGAGTTAGCCAGTGACACTGATGCTTTACCAACACAGCCGATAGCGTTGACTGCCGAAGAGAAGCATTATGTCGATTCGCTTGGTGTTCTTCGGATCGCGAATAAATCAAACTGGCCACCATTCGATTTCTCTTACAGCGGGTTACCGCAAGGTTATTCTACCGATCTGGTGAGTCTCTTAACCAAAAAACTCGGTTTAGACGTCAAATACGTTAACGGATACAGTTGGGAAGATTTAAACGCTCTGTACCTGTCCGGTAATATCGATATTCAACAGTCAGTCCCCGAGCTGCCGTTAACGTCACACACGGGCTTATCGACCACACCGTATCTTGAGCTATCCAGCGCGATTGTCACCAGAACAGAACATCCAAACGTCAGCAGCTTAGATCAGTTAGAAGGGAAGTCACTGGCTATCTCGGTGGGATCGGGATTGGCTGAACGTATTCAGCGCGATTATCCCAATATTAATGTCCTAAAAGTGAAAGACAGTCTAAGTGCACTTAAAGCGGTGGAAAACCGATCAGCCGATGCATCGTTGGAGTCTAAGCGAGTCGCAGACTACTTGGTTGGTGCTTATTCTCTTAGTGAGTTAAAGGTACATCAAGCAATACAAGGCTTTGATCAAACGTTGTCGATAATGGTTGCTGAAGATAAAAAGCCACTGGTGAGTTTACTTAACAAAGCCATGGCATCTGTTTCTGACACAGAGAAGCAATCGCTAGAAAAGAAATGGTTAGAAGATCAGGGCGATCAAAGCAGTCAAAACAACAATATTGTCCGTTCTCTTAAAGCGGGGGTTGTGCCGTTTCGTGAACTGGTCAACATGGCAAAACAGAGCGAAACGGACAGTCCGGTATTGGCCTCAATTGAAAGTCACGGCAAACCGTACACCCTTTATGTGCAGCGAGTCGAAGTAAGCCTGGGCTCCAAAGAATACATTGGGTTTGTTCTCCCTACCGAGATAATTCAAGCGCCGTATATGGATAAAGTGAACAAGTCTACGGTCATCACGTTTGGTGCGATGTTGTTGCTTTTGCCAGTACTTTTGTTTTTCGCCAATGTCATTGTTCGACCGGTTCGGGCATTATTTGGTGAGAGCGAAAAAATCAAGAAGCGGGATTTTAGCTCAGTAGAGAAAGTACCAAGTTGGATAGCCGAGCTTTCGGCGCTTTCGGATTCGATGTTCTCTATGTCTCGCTCGATCGAAGAATATCAAAAACATCAGCAAGAATTAATGGACTCGTTCGTCAAGCTGATTGCTCAAGCCATTGATGACAAGTCTCCTTATACGGCGGGGCACTGTGAGAGGGTACCAATACTTGCGATTGAACTCGCGAAAGCCGCTAACAAGAGTAATTTGCCAGCCTTTAAAGATTTCAAACTGAAAACAGAAGAAGAGTGGCGGGAGTTTGAAATTGCTGCGTGGTTGCATGATTGCGGTAAAGTGACCACACCAGAACATATCGTCGACAAAGGCACCAAGCTTGAAGCGATATTTAACCGAATCCATCTGGTTAGAATGCGTTTTGAAGTGTTGTTAAGAGAGGCGGAAATTTCCTATTGGAAAGGCATTGAATCTGGTAAAGATGCCGACGAATTGAAACGCGCGCTTGCTCAGCGTCAGGAGCAGATTAAAGATGACTTTGCCTTTGTTGCCCAATGTAATGTGGGTGGCGAGTTTATGTCTGATGAACACTTGGATAGATTGAAGGAAATCGCCTCTCAAACCTGGATTCGCCACTTAGATGACCGGCTGGGTTTGTCGCCAGAAGAAAGCCGGCGTATTGAAAGCATAGAGTCTCAGAGTGTGCCGTGTGAAGAAAATCTGTTGTCTGATAAGCCAGAGCATTTGATTAAATGGCCGCAAGACCCGAATAGTAAAACTGGTGAAGAGATTAAAATGCGCGCTCCTGAATATCAGGCAAATCAAGGAGAGCTGTATAATTTGAGTATTGGCAGAGGTACGTTAACTGCAGAAGACCGTTACCGAATTAACGAACATATTGTTTCTACGATACGAATGCTTGAAGCTTTGCCATTACCGGAAGAATTAAGGCGTGTTCCAGAATATGCAGGTGGTCATCATGAAACCCTCCGCGGTGACGGATATCCAAAACAACTCAGTGCAGATGAATTGCCGACCGCAACTCGAATTTTAGCCATTGCCGATGTATTTGAAGCACTCACCGCATCTGACCGACCGTATAAAAAAGCCAAACCACTAAGTGAAGCGATAAAAATACTCAATTTTATGGTTCAAGACGGGCACTTAGATAAGGATTTGTTTGAGCTGATGTTAAATCATAACCTTCACATCGAGTATGCGAAAACATTCCTACCAGATGAGCAGATTGATGTTGAAGAGTCACAAAATTGCAGCTCGCCTTTAGAGCCTGAAACTCAGAACGTAAGTGGTGGGTTCTAGTTTAAGCGCGAGGTTTTACTATAAGAGGATCAAAAAGGGCGAGCATCAACCTGCTCGCCCTTTGTTTGACTGTTTACAGTTGTTCAGCAAGCTGAGGCAGAATCTCAAACAGATCGCCGACTAGCCCGTAATCAGCGACTTCAAAGATAGGGGAGTCTGGATCTTTGTTGATCGCAACAATGACTTTAGACTCTTTCATACCTGCAAGGTGCTGGATTGCACCAGAGATCCCAACCGCAATATAAAGCTTAGGTGCGACAATTTTACCGGTTTGGCCAACTTGTAAGTCATTCGCGACAAAACCAGCATCGACGGCAGCACGAGACGCCCCAATCGCTGCGCCAAGTTTGTCGGCAACTTTTTCGATAAGCTCGAAGTTTTCTTTGCTGCCCACACCACGACCACCAGAAATCACGATTTCAGCGGCGGTGAGTTCAGGTCGCTCTGAAACGGTCTTGTCGATAGCGACCAACTCAACAACTGGAGATTGAACTGTGGTTTGCTGATGTTCAATGTCAACTTGGCTATTGCAGGCAACCGGGTCAAAGGCCGAAGCACGCACGGTGACCACACGCAATGAGTCGTTTGATGTTACTTTAGCGAACGCGTTACCCGCATAAATTGGTCGGATAAATGTCTTGTCATCCACCACTTGAACGATATCTGAGATTTGTCCAACTCCGCATTTAGCTGCGATGCGTGGCGCAAGATCTTTCCCTTTTGATGAAGAGTTTGCCCAGATGCCGTCAAATCCGTCGGCTAGCCCTGACACAACAGGAGCAATATTTTCGGCGAATTGGTGCACCAGCGATTCGTCGTCAATGCAAATCACTTTAGCAATGCCATCAACTCGGCTTGCTTGTTGGGCAACGTCTTCACACTGATAACCAACCACGAGTAGAGTATTGTCTTGGCTCACCTGACTCGCAGCATTCACAACTTTCAGCGTATCGGCATGCAGTTGCTGGTTGTCATGTTCTGCAATAATTAGATTCTTCATGAAATCACCTTCGCTTCGTTACGTAGCTTATCAATAAGTTCAGAGACAGACTCTACTTTGATGCCTGCTTTTCGTTGCGCTGGTGGCGTGACTTCAGTGATGGTCTGGCTAAATACAATCTCAACACCCAGGCTCTCGGGAGTGATCGTATCTAGTGGTTTGCGTTTGGCTTTCATGATGTTTGGCAAAGACGCAAAGCGAGGCTCATTTAAGCGTAAATCAGTGCTGATCACCGCTGGTAAGCTCATTGCTACTGTCATCAAACCGCCATCAACTTCTCTCACTACCTGAACTTTTTGATCTTCAATCTTCACTTCCGAAGCGAAGGTTGCCTGAGGCCAGTCAAGCAGAGCTGCCAGCATTTGTGCAACTTGGTTGTTGTCGGTGTCGATAGACTGTTTACCGGTGATCACCAGTTGAGCTTGCTCTTGCTCGACGATCGCTTTTAGTAGTTTCGATACAACCAGCGGTTCAATCTTGTCTTCAGTTTCAATATGAATGGCTCGATCTGCGCCTAGCGCTAGGGCAGTACGCAATTGTTCCTGACACTGTGTGCCACCCGCACTCACAACGATGACTTCTTCTGCAATCCCTTGTTCTTTAAGTCGCACAGCTTCTTCAACGGCGATTTCACAGAAAGGGTTGATAGTCATCTTGACGTTATTGGTTTCAACATCGCTGTTGTCCGACTTAACACGGACCTTAATGTAAGGATCAATGACCCTTTTAATTGGCACTAGTATTTTCACGTTAGATTCCTTTTTACAGTGAAGACTATGTGTTTACAGTGAAGACGATGTGATGACGTCTTTAAATTGATGTTAATTTACCTTTACGTTTGCGTCAACTTTAAATATATTGTTGTTTAACAAGTTGGCAACATGCAAAAAGAAGAAGGGAATACAACCATGGAAAGAGACTGCATGGAGTTTGATGTTCTGATTGTTGGCGCAGGGCCTGCGGGCTTGTCTGCTGCCTGCCGCATTAAACAGTTGGCAATGGAAAAAAACCAAGAAATCTCAGTTTGTGTTGTCGAGAAAGGTTCAGAAGTCGGCGCGCACATACTCTCTGGTGCGGTGTTTGAAACGCGCAGTCTGGAGGAGTTGTTTCCTGAATGGGAGGCAATGGGTGCCCCACTGAATACTAAAGTTAATCAGGATAAAACCTACTATCTGAGTAATGAACTCAATGGTCATGAGCTGCCAACGTGGGCAGTGCCGAATACGTTACACAACGAAGGTAACTACATAATAAGCTTAGGTAGCTTATGCCGCTGGATGTCGAATGAAGCGGAAAACTTAGGCGTGGAAATTTACCCAGGTTTCAGTGCCAGTCAGGCTATCTTTGACGAGCAAAACCGTGTTTGTGGCGTAATTACTGGCGATATGGGCTTGGATAAAAATGGCAAGCAGAAAGCCAATTTTGAGCCGGGTATTGAGCTTCGCGCTAAGTTTACTTTGTTTGCCGAAGGTGCACGTGGTCATATCGGTAAACAACTGATTAACAAATTTAATTTAGCTGATGATAAAACGCCTCAGCACTATGCGATTGGTTTTAAAGAGCTGTGGGAAATTCCTGCCGAGCAGCATCAGCAAGGGTTAGTTGTGCATGGATTAGGCTGGCCACTTGCGAGTGAGGCAACAGGGGGAAGCTACCTCTATCATTTGGAAGGTAACCAAGTTGCGGTTGGTCTGATAATCGACCTCAATTATACCAACCCTCATCTCAGCCCGTTTGACGAATTCCAGCGGTTCAAACATCACCCGATGATTGAGCAATACCTTAAAAATGGTAAGCGCATCAGCTATGGCGCGAGAGCGATCACTAAAGGTGGGTTCCACTCCCTTCCAACTCAAGAATTTGCTGGGGGATTACTGATTGGCTGTGATGCAGGCACGCTCAATGGTGCCAAAATCAAAGGCACTCATACCGCAATGAAATCGGGGATGCTTGCCGCCGAAGCAGTATTCGAAGCAATTTTAAATCAGTCGGCTAGTGCTGATTACCAGAAACATTTCCACCAGTCTTGGTTATACGAAGAACTGTATCAGGCACGTAACTTTTCAAGCGGCATTCACCGCTTTGGCGCTTGGTTAGGTGGAGGCTTGGCGATGCTGGAACACAACGTGTTAAAAGGCAAAGCGAAGTGGAATGTACGCTGTAATAATCCTGATCATCAATCGTTACTTTTGGCAGAAAAGAGCCATGAGATTGCCTATCCCAAGCCGGATGGCGTATTGAGTTTTGATCGCCTCTCTTCAGTCTATTTGTCCAATATCTTCCACGAAGAAGATCAGCCATGTCATCTGCATCTTACTAGTCAGCGAATACCAATAGAGCAGAACTTAGCTCTTTACGCCGAGCCAGCACAGCGCTATTGCCCTGCTGGGGTGTATGAAATAGTCAAGGGTGAGGAACAAGCTGAATTACAGATTAATGCGGCAAACTGCATTCACTGTAAAACCTGCGACATCAAGGACCCAAGTCAAAACATTACCTGGACACCTCCAGAAGGGGGCGGTGGCCCTAACTACCCGAACATGTAATTTCGCATGTAATTTCTATTAACAATTTATTTACTTAAAGTTTGCGTTAGTTCAAATCTTAATCGATGAACTGGATTGCAACTTCAACTTCTAGGCACTATTCTGACTTTAAATTGACGTTTACGTAAACTGAATAAATGAGTTGATGCATAGGTGTATAAGCAGTTGCCAGTATCAACGTCAGGCTGGATATGGAAATAGTGCTTCACGGAACGCACTCAAAAAGAAAGGGAGATCAACTATGGTATCGGAAACACCTCTTTTGCAGGTAAACGATATTTCATTGGCCTTTGGTGGGGTTAAAGCTTTAACCGATGTGAGCTTCCATGTGAACGAAAAGGAAATCTTTTCAATCATTGGTCCCAATGGTGCTGGTAAAACATCAATGCTCAACTGCATTTCAGGACGATACACGCCTAACAAAGGCTCCGTAGTGTTTGCCGGAAATGACGTCACCAAGCGTACACCGAGTCAACGAGCAGAGTTAGGTCTGGGTAGAACGTTCCAGAACCTGGCGCTTTTTTCTCATATGTCTGTACTCGACAACATCATGGTTGGCCGCCATCACCTATTGAAAAACAATTTCGTGACAGGCCCGCTTTACTGGTTTTCTAACGCACAAAAAGAAGAGATGGCACACCGCAAGTACGTAGAAGACGTTATCGACTTTTTAGAAATCCAACACATCCGTAAAGCCACCGCTGGCACGCTCTCTTATGGGTTACGTAAGCGTGTTGAGCTTGCTCGCGCTATAGCTTTGAAACCAAAACTCCTTTTGCTTGATGAACCGATGGCCGGTATGAACCTTGAAGAAAAGGAAGACATGGCACGTTACATCATGGATCTCAACGAAGAACTGGACATCACCATCATCATGATCGAGCACGATATGGGTGTGGTCATGGACATCTCCAATCGGGTGCTCGTTTTGGACTTTGGTAAACACATTGCGATGGGTGAGCCAGAAGAAGTCATGGCGAATCCACACGTGAAACAAGCTTATTTGGGTGAAGAACTTCCGACATTAGAGGAGAGTGCATAATGGCACAGCAACATAATGATTGGGCAGATATAACCAGCTTAGATACCTTTCCAAAAGTGTTGCAGCACAACGCCAAGCACTGGCCAGATCAGGTCGCTATGCGCGAGAAGGAATTTGGTATTTGGCGAGAATTTACTTGGCAGGATTATGAAGATCGAGTCAAGTGGATGGCGCTTGCACTACAAGATTTAGGTGTTGGTGAGCAAGACGTTGTGGGGCTTTTAGGCGACAACCGACCTGAATGGGTGTGGGGCGAACTGGCCGCGCATGCGATCAAAGGTTATTCATTGGGCATCTATCAAGACTCGATGCACGAGGAAGTGGCGTATTTAATCAACTATGCCAAAGCGAAAGTTGTGATTGCAGAAGATGAAGAGCAATGTGACAAGTTGCTTGAGTTGGGCGATGAGATCCCGAGCGTTGAGTTCATCATTTATTGTGATCCACGCGGAATGCGCAAGTACGATGATCCAAGACTTATCGATGTCGAGAAAGCGTATAAAAAAGGTCAGTTAATCGACAAAGCTGACCCTGACAAATATCTGAATATGGTTGCGGCAACCAAAGGCAGCGATCTTTCGATTCTTTGTACCACTTCGGGTACGACTTCTAAACCAAAGCTCGCACAGCTTCACAGCGGCACGTTTTTGGATCACTGTGCGGCTTATCTTCGTGCCGACCCACGTTCTCCAGGTGATAACTACGTTTCGGTACTGCCTCTGCCTTGGATTATGGAACAGGTATATGTGGTTGGTCAGGCGTTGATTTCCCGTCAAATCGTCAACTTTGTCGAAGAGCAGGAAACCATGATGGCGGACTTACGCGAGATTGGCCCAAACTTCGTTTTATTGGCTCCACGTGTATGGGAAAACATTGTGGCAGACGTGTCTGCTCGAATGATGGACTCTACCCCGTTTAAGCAGAAAATGTACAAACTCGGCATGAAGTTGGCGAATCAAGCCTTGGATCAGGGTAAACGCTCCAAGCTAGCCGAATGGATTCTTCTGCGAGCACTGCGTGACCGTTTAGGTTTCTCGAATCTGACCTCTGCTGCAACAGGCGGTGCGGCAATGGGCCCAGATACTTTCCGCTATCTGCAAGCGATCGGTGTGCCACTCAAACAGCTTTATGGTCAGACTGAAATGTGTGGCGCGTACACCGTGCATAAAGCGGATGATGTCGACTACGACTCAGTCGGTGTGGCGTTTGACAATGCGGAAGTGAAAGTTATCAACCCAGACAGCAATGGTGTGGGTGAGATCATTGCCAAAAGTACTGGCATGTTTACCGGCTACCTCAACAACCAGGCCGCTTACGATGAAGATGTGCAAGATGGCTGGATGCATACTGGCGATGCGGGCTACTTTAAAGAATCTGGCCACTTAGTGGTGATTGACCGTCTGAAAGACATGTCGGAAACCAGCCACGGTGACCGTTACTCTCCGCAGTTTATTGAAAACAAACTCAAGTTTTCACCATTTATCGCAGAAGCGGTTGTGGTGGGCAAAGACAGACCTTGGCTCTCTGCAATTATCTGTATTCGTTATGCAATCGTTGCGAAATGGGCAGAGCAAAAGGGTATTGCGTTCACCAACTACACCAACCTTTCTGCGCAACCTGAAGTGTATAGAGCGATTCGCGAAGAAGTAATGAAAGTGAATGAATCACTTCCAGACGCACAGAAAATCAGCAAATTTATTCTGCTTTATAAAGAGCTGGATGCCGATGACGGCGAGTTAACCCGTACGCGTAAAGTTCGTCGTGGTGTGGTTGCGGAGAAATACGGTGACATCATCGAAACCATTTACAGTGCAGCGCCAAATGTCGATGTCGATACGGTGATTACTTATCAGGATGGGACTAAGACACGCATTCAAACGTCATTGGTGATTGAAACGCTTATTCAACATGAGCTGACACTGGTGGATAGCGAACAACGGAGGATCGCATAGTGAATACGGATTTATTACTGCAACTCGTCATTAATGGCGTAATCGTCGGCATGTTGTATGGCGTGGTCGCCATGTGCTTTGTATTGATTTACAAATCGACTCAGGTGGTGAACTTCGCGCAAGGTGAATTTCTACTGATCGGCGCATGGGTGTGTTGGGCGGCGTTGGTTCACCTTCAATTACCTTTCTTTGTCGGCTTCTTACTGACACTCGCCTTTATGATGGTGTTTGGTATCGCTGTGCAAACCATTGTACTCAGGCCTTTAATCGGTGAGCCGATCATCTCGGTCATTATGGTGACGATCGGTCTGTCGATGTTCTTCCAGGCACTGATGAAATGGATATTTGGCGTATCAGCCGTTTCTTATCCACAAGTATTCGAAACAAACGTGGTGAATATTGGTGGTTTAAACGTCGAGTTTGCTTACATCCTTAGTTTAATTTTCTCGATGATCATCATGGGTGCGTTCTACTGGTTCTTCAAATTCAGCAAAATGGGTTTGGCGATGCGAGCGACGGCATTTAACCAGCAAGTAGCTCAGAGTCTTGGCATTTCCATCAAGAAAGTGTTTGCGATCAGTTGGGCTATTTCGGCGATGGTATCCGCGACAGCAGGGATTGTTATCGGGATTGTAAACGGTGTTTCTGACGCGCTATCCATCATCGGCATCAAAGTATTCCCAGCGGTAATCTTAGGAGGCTTGGACTCGGTGGTCGGGGCGATTGTTGGTGGTATCACTATCGGGTTACTAGAGAATCTGGCTGAGTTCTTTGATAGCCAATACCTGCAAGTGGGTAACCTGTACAACATCGCACCTTTCTATGTGCTGTTAATCATTCTTGCCTTCAAGCCATATGGCCTGTTTGGTACCAAAGATATTGAGCGTATTTAAGGAGAAATAACATGGCTCAACTTAGCATGCGCCCATGTGGGGATTTTCGAACCACATACAAAAGTGATACGCCAATTTTTGAAACCAAAACCATTAGAAGACTAGCGATAGCGGGTGTTATCGCGATGCTGGCAGCGCCGCTGGTTCTGGATATCTACTTCCTCAACCTATTTATTCAGATTGCATATCTGGGTATTGCAGCGCTGGGTTTGAACATTCTGGTTGGCTTTACCGGGCAAATTTCGTTAGGTCACGGTGCGTTCTTTGGCTTTGGCGCATTTGCATCGGCATGGCTGAATAACCAATACAACATTCCTGTGGTGCTTGCCATTCCGCTCGCGGGTTACCTGACCATGATTGTCGGGATGATCTTTGGTCTGCCAGCGGCGCGTATCAAAGGGTTGTACCTTGCAATCGCGACTTTAGCCGCGCAGTTCATTCTAGAAGATTTCTTTGCTCGTGCTGAGTGGTTCAGTGGTGGTTCATACGGTGCAAGTGCAAACCCAATCAATCTGTTTGGTTTCGAATTTTCGACCGATGAAAGCTTCTTCTATGTTGCACTGTTTGCGCTGATCTTTATGTACATGTGGGCATCGAACCTGATTCGTTCACGTGATGGACGTGCGTTTGTCTCAGTACGAGATCACTACTTATCCGCAGAAATCATGGGTATCAACCTGACCAAGTATCGTCTGCTCTCTTTTGGTGTCTGCGCATTCTACGCAGGTATCGGCGGCGCACTCTACGGTCACTACTTAGGCTTTGTCTCTGCGGAAGGCTTCACCATCATGATGTCTATACAGTTCCTGGCGATGATCATCATCGGTGGTCTGGGCTCAGTAAAAGGCACCTTAATGGGCACGATATTTATCGTATTGCTGCCAGAAGTTTTAGAGTTTGGCGTAACGGGTTTGGCTGCGTTTAGCGATAACACTTCGTTTATTGATGGGCTGGCTTATTTTAAAGAAATGGCAATTGGTCTGGTCATCATGCTGTTTTTGATTTTCGAACCTCAAGGATTGTCACATCGCTGGCAGCAGATTCGAGCATATTGGAAACATTATCCGTTCTCTTACTAGGGTCTGTTGACCTTTCGAGCTGATTTTTGCAGCAGTTTGTGGGTTCGTTATACAAGGCAGAGGCTTTGAAATGTAGTGCACTACCTGATAAGCCGATAGCGCAGTAGAAGGGACCCACAAACGCTGCCCAAAGGGTTCGGCTAAAAGCGTTCTACTCTTTGTTGAGAGGTATTTTGCTTAGAATGACTAGGCTACAAACCTCTCGCCGCGATTATAACGCTTTTATCTCGAACAAAAATTAATCACGAAAGATAAACAGACCCTCCGGGTACTTAAGTGGAATATACCTCAATAACAAGGACAACGAGTTATGAACAAAGGACATTTAGCGACAACGTTGGTGCTATCTTCGGCACTGTTTACTACCGCATCTTGGGCAAAAGATTCCGTGTTTGTCGGACATCTGGTGGACTTCTCTGGTCCAACGGCTTATGTAAGTAAACCGTACGGCTCTGGTGTGCGAGATGCACTGCAGTGGATTAACGAAAATGGCGGCATCAACGGTACCGAATTAGAATTTGAAACGGTGGATATGGCATACAAAGTGCCAGTTGCGATTTCCAACTACAAACGTTGGGTTGCCCGTAAGAACATGGTCGCGCTGCAAGGTTGGGGCACGGCGGATACCGAAGCGCTAATCTCTTTTGTCACCAAAGACAAAGTGCCAGTCTTTTCGGCATCTTACTCGGGCCACTTAACTGACCCAACAGGTAAAAACCCGAAAACAGCCAAACCTGCTCCGTACAACTTCTTCTACGGCGCTTCTTACTCAGATGCCTGTCGTGCATTGGTGAAATGGGCGAAAGAAGACTGGGAAGCGAAAGGCAATACCACTGCGCCTAAATTTACTCACATCGGTGATAACCACCCGTTCCCGAATGCGCCAAAAGAGGCGTGTGCAGAGTATGCCAAAGAACTGGGCTTTGAAGTGCAAAACCCGGTGGTCGTGTCGCTTAAACCGGGCGATTTCAAAGCGCAATGTCTGTCACTTAAAGAGTCTGGTACCAACTACGGCTACATAGCAAACTTAGGTGGTTCGGTTATTTCTCTGGTTAAATCGTGTAACACGGTCGGCACCGACTTCCAATACATGGCGAACATCTGGGGCGGTGATAAACCGGTTATTGAAGCGGCGGGTGACGGTCTGAAAGACTACGTTTTCCCGGGTATGACCGCATTCTGGGGGGATGATACAGAAGGAATGAAACTGGTAGAGGAAATTTCCAAACTGTCAGAGTCGGAACCAGGAGAGTTTCGAACTCACCACTACATCCGTGGCGTGTGCTCTGCGTTCTACATGAAAGAAGCGATGGAGTGGGCGAAAGACAACGGTGGTATTACGGGTGATAACATCAAGAAAGGCATGTACGTACACAAAAACTGGGTACCAAAAGGTCTAGAGGGAGTATGTATTCCTGCTAACTGGCAACCAGAAGATCACCGTGGCACCACTACCGTAAACGTGTTTATGGGTAATAACCAAGGGGGCGCGGTAGACATCAAGAAAGTGTCTCAAGTTACATTGTCACGTCGTGATGATTGGTTAGGTTACTAATCTTCTACTTACTAAGCATAACGATTACTAAGAATAGGATAGGTGAGAGGCAACTCTCACCTGCACAAGGAGTGGCTTGATGAGTGAATTAGCAACGAATATAGAACCAGCAGAAATCCTGCTTTCGGTGAACAATATCGAAGTGGTCTACGACGAAGTAATCCTGGTACTGCGTGGTGTGAGCCTTGAAGTACCAAAAGGTCAAATCGTGACGCTATTAGGCGCAAACGGGGCGGGTAAATCGACCACACTAAAAGCGATTTCGGGTTTGTTGAAAACCGAAGACGGTGAAGTGACACGCGGTGAAATTACCTTCATGGGCGAGCGTATCGACAACAAGAGTCCGGAAGAAATTGTCCGTTCGGGGATCTTCCAGGTGATGGAAGGGCGTCGAATCGTTGAAGACATGACGGTTATTGAAAACCTTCGCTTGGGAGCGTTTACCCGCAACGACAACGAGGTCGAGAAAGACATCGAAATGGTGTTCGACTACTTCCCTCGACTTAAAGAACGTACTGGTCTAGCTGGCTACTTGTCTGGCGGTGAGCAGCAAATGCTCGCAATTGGCCGTGCACTCATGGCTCGCCCAAAAATGATCTTACTTGATGAACCGTCGATGGGGCTATCGCCACTGCTGGTGAAAGAGGTGTTCAGTATCATTGAGAAGATCAACAAAGACCAAGGCATTACCATGTTGCTGGTGGAGCAGAACGCGAACTTTGCTCTTCATGCCGCCGATTATGGTTACATCATGGAGTCAGGCAAGATTGTGCTTGATGGCACTAAGCATGAGTTGCTTAACAATGAAGACGTGAAAGAGTTCTACCTTGGTGGCGGCGATGAAGAACGCAAGAGCTTTAAGAACTTAAAATCTTACAAACGTCGTAAGCGTTGGTTGTAAGGAGTGGTGATGAACGAATTATTCGATGCGAAAGAGTCTCTGCCGTCAACAGAGAGAGAAGAATCTCTATTTCAACGTTTACCAACATTGATTGAAAATGCAAAAGCGCACAGCGACCATTACGCCAAACTATTCGCAGATATTGATCCTACTGCGGTAAGTTGTCGCGAAGGGCTATCGAAGTTGCCGATTACACGCAAGTTTAATGTGCCCAGCCAGCAGCAACTCAAGCCGCCGTTTGGGGGCTTGAACAGCGTCAGTATCGGGCAAATGGCTCGCGTGTTTCAATCTCCAGGCCCATTGTATGAGGCACAAACGGATGAAGTTGACTTCTGGCGTATGGGGCGTGCGTTTCACGCGGCTGGGTTTCGCCGCGGAGATTTAGTCCACAACACGCTCTCTTATCATTTTTCCCCGGGCGGATTCATTATGGATGGCGGGGCGAGAGCCTGCGGCTGTGCAGTGTTTCCGGCTGGCGTGGGGAATAGTGAAGCGCAGATTGAAGCTATCAAACAGCTTCAGCCGACTGGCTACACCGGGATGCCATCTTACCTAATTACTTTGCTAACCAAATATCAAGAGCAATATGGTGAGAAGCCGAGCATTAACAAGGCTCTGGTTTCTGGAGAAGCGGTCACGGCAGACATGCAAAAAGCGTTTTCAGACATGGGCATTGCAGTGTCTCAAGCGTATGCGAGCGCAGAACTTGGTTTGATTGCTTATCAGGTTTCTGGTGAACAAGGCTTAGTGATTGCAGAAGATATCATTGTCGAAATCGTTGATCCTGATGGTATCCCCGTTCAACTCGGTGAAATCGGTGAGGTGGTGGTGACTTCTCTGGATGAAAAGTTTCCGCTTATTCGCTACGCAACCGGTGATCTCTCTGCTTACATCGAAAGAGACTCTGGTTCACCACGTACTAATATGCGCATAAAAGGCTGGATGGGGCGTGCCGATTCGGCAGTCAAAGTTAAAGGTTTATTTGTTTATCCGCACCAGATACAGGAAGTGTGTCGTCGCCATGATATTACCGGATCGCTAAAAATTGAGCGTGATGGTTTCAGCGATACCATTACATTCTGTTGCCAGGAAGATCACGTTTCTGCCGATGATATTCAAGCAACCTTACAGTCTGTTACTAAGCTCAAAGGCAAAGTTCAGTTTGTACCGAACAGCGCAGAACAACCTCTGATTAACGATTTACGCAATTAGCAACGTAAGATTTAACAGCGTAAGGCTAGGAGAAAAGGGATACCGAGATAAGTCGCGTATCCCTTTTTAAGTTAAACAATACCGCTTTAAAGGAAGTGCTATGAAAACGACAGACTCACCAAGTATCGATGTGAATTTCTGGGATGATTTGTTTGTCAAAGGCACCATGCCTTGGGATTGTAATCAAGCGCCTGAAGAGCTAAAACGCTATCTGAGCCGTACTTCCAATGATGCTCAATCTGTGTTTATTCCCGGCTGCGGTGCAGCGTATGAGGTAACACAGTTCGTCGATCATGGACATGATGTTGTCGCGATGGATTATAGCGAAGAAGCCGTGAAAATGGCTCAATCAAAGCTTGGCAGGCACAAAGATAACGTCAGGTTAGGGGACGTGTTTAGTGCTGAATTTTCCGAGCCGTTTGACGTGATTTATGAACGAGCATTTTTAGCCGCATTACCAAAAGAGAAGTGGGACGATTACTTTGCAATGATTCAGCGGTTATTACCAAGCAAAGGTCTTCTGGTGGGTTATTTTGTTATCGATAACGACTATCTATCGCGCTTTCCTCCGTTTTGTTTGCGCAGCGGCGAGTTGGAAAGGCGGTTAGATAAGTCGTTTTCTCTCATAGAATCCGCACCAGTGACTGACAGCGTCGACGTGTTTAAAGGTAAAGAGTATTGGATGGTGTGGCAGAAGAAGTAGTGATTTACGTTCTTGAGATGTGCGCCGTAAGTGAAGTTGAAAAACCATCGTTTACCTCTTTACTACTGGGAAAATAAGAGGCTTACGATGGTTCATTTTGTTATCTTAATTTTTATTCAACGATGTCGAACTCCGATAAGCCGTTTGCAGCTGCGCGCACTTGTTGCACCGTGACCATTGTTTTGCCTACAAAGACCTTCGCATAAGCACTGGCATCGGAAAGTTCCTCTGTAGTAAGACCTACACCTGCTTTGGTGGTAAAGTAAGCTTTAATCTCATATTCACCAGCATCCATATTAGGCAAGATAAAGTTAAAGTGGTGTGCTGCAAGCGTATCCTGCATGAGCCCGATTTCTTCGTCGGTAACTTCACAATCTTCTGTTACGTCTAAGGAGCCTTCGCTTACTACGTCTCCATTGTCATCAAGAGTACCTTCGACAGATAGCTCACATGTTTCGATAACGCCGGCCAACGTTGCACTCATCTCTTGAATTCTTTGAGAAAGAGTAATTTCACCAGGAACAGCTTCTACTTCTTCGCCTCCACCTACAGGTGTTGCCGTTACAACTACTGTCGCTCGTCCATCAGCAATCGCTTTGGCTAAAGCACCGTCTTTACCTTTGACTGATGTGTCAGTGACAATGCCAATCTCAGCAGAAACGCCAATCAATAGCTCTTTGTCTTGAGGTACTTTCAAGGTAGTAATAACATGACCGTGTTTTTCGGGTGCAACACTTTCATTCGTGTCATAGTTTTCAAAGTTGAGTGCTACAATCTGTGCCGGATTTGTGCTCCATGTTGCAGCGAATTTTGCAGATGGGCCTGCTAGTGCGGAAGTTGAGCCTAAGGCACCTGTTATCGCTGTTAATAACAAAATATTTTTAAAACTCATGTCTAACTCCTGATTATTGAAACAATAAGTTCCCCAGATTCTTAATACAATCAATAACGAAATGGGATACGACAATAAAATGACAGGCCACGTTTAAATTTAGTTATGGTCAGAATGGTCTTTAAATTAGCCCTTGATAAAAACCATTGGATAAGATACTAGTTGAAATAAAATAAATTGCACAAAAATAGCTTGCTTATTTAAAATTCCTATTTTAAAAGAGATAACAATATGCAATGTGTTTTTCAAAGCGAAAAACGCGAGGTGGGAAAGTAATGAATAAGGAAATTTTGTTTAAGGATTTGATAATAAAATAAATTTATTTTATTTTTCTGTTTAATTGAGGCGGGTGGCTAAATTTAAATTCCATATAAACATGGTTTCATATAAATTGTAGGGAGTATTATAATTGTTTGTTTATAATGCGGTTTATAAATTTCCTCTTATTTTTATTATAAAAAATAAATTTGAAAAATAGACGTAAGCAATCTAGTGAATAAATAAAAATGGTTTGAGGCCCATAAAGTTTACTCTTATTTATTTATATGGGCGTTTCAATTATTAAGTTATCAATTGAATTTACTAGCATTATTTGGAAGAAGAGAATTATTGGCCATAGTAGACAGATAAATAATCAAGAACAGCTTCACGATCATCGCCATCGAGTTCTTCCATACCTTGCTCTTCGATCATCCAGTCGAGCATTTTATCCCAACGCTTTCTGCTTAAACCTTGCTGAGCGACCATATGTAAAGAATGACAAGCAGAGCATATTGCCGCAACCAGTTCCATGTTTTCTCCCGGTGTTAAGATTCCATCCCCCGCTGATTTTACTTCCATTCCGGACGAAGGGGTAACCCAGTCAGGAGGTGAGGGGTTCTTAGTCGCAAGCCACGCGATGATGGCGGCTCGAGCTCCTGGGTCTTTCACTCCCGGAAACACCATGTTGGTGCCTGGTGCAAACTCAGTGGGGGACGCTAAAAATGCATCAAGCTTTTCAGCATCCCATTTGCCTTGATGCTGTTTTATTCCCTCGCTGTAATTAAAGCCCGCAAAACTAGCAATAGAACGTTCTGCCAGCCCCCACAGTGGCGGACCAACCACAGTGACGCCATTGGGTTCAAATTGGTGACAAGCTTTACATACCATTGCTTGTTGTTCGCCTGCTTCAATTAACTCTGTGTTTGCAAAGGTAAGCCCGCTAACAAGGCTTAATAGTGATAGAGAGAGCGGGAAGACCCGCTCTCTAAGGTTATGACTTTTCACTGTGGTTACCCCTTAACGACCAAAGCAACGCGATGAAAGGTGTTATTTAGGTATCCTTTTGGATTCCAAGCGATGGCAAAAGGTTGGCTAACATTCTGATCATCGGTCGCTTTTGCCCAAACTTCGTAGTAGCCCGGTTGTGGGAATTTCACTTTGGCATTAAAGGTCTGCCATGCGCCGTCGTTTGCTGGATCGGCGAGGTCAGCATCCATCCATGTTGCGCCAAAATCTATCGAAAGCTGAACTTTTGTCACTTTACGGTCTCCAGACCAGGCATGACCGCGCACCGCAACCTCGTTTCCATCCACTTGTGAGTTTGTTTGAGGTGACGTGATGAGGGATTTCACCGGCATACGCTCGATGATTTCAAAATCCTCTTTTGCAACTTCTTCGCCGGGAGCCACTGGTCTGTTAGGCACACGATAGGATGTCCCTGTCATTTTTGGACCGTCATGTACCTGATCGCGGATTTGAATTCGTGTCAGCCATTTTTGCGAACATGAGCCTGGCCAACCTGGGACAACCAAACGTAGTGGCGCACCATTCATTGGGTGAAGAGGTTCACCGTTTTGTTCGAAAGCGATAAGGTTTTCAGCGCCCATCGCCTTGGCAATGGGTACGCCGCGAGAAATTGGTAACTTACCTTCCTGACCCGAAAGGTGTTTATCTGCACCGTAATGCGCCGTATAAACCGCACCGTCCTTGACACCGGCAGCTTTGAGAACATCAGCTAGCCTCACTCCCGTCCAGCTTGAACAGGCAACCGCACCATAAGTCCATTGATTACCTGATGCTTTAGGATCAAAGAATGCACGGCCATTACCGCCGCATTCCACGACGAGTTGTTGCTCGATCACATCGAAGTTTTTCTTCAGATCGGCAATCGTAAGTGTCATGGGTTTGTCCACCAGACCATCGATGGTTAAGCTCCACGCTTCAGCGTTGACTGCGGTTGGAGGGATGCCGTTGTTGCGTATGAAATGATGGCGGGTAGGCGTAATGTCGTCATTAAGAAGGTGAGGTGGCGTTTCAGCATTCATTGGTCTGTCGTTAAGCACAGTCAGACCATCTTTACCTTCAATCATTACGTCATCGAGCCCTTCCGCAAATGCTGCCGGGATTATCCCTGCGGGCATGTTTCGGTGGAAGGGAATGGCTCCGCCAAGCACGGCGGCCATCGTTGCTAATCCCGCGCCTTTTAAAAAGCCTCGTCTGTCAGGGTGACTGACTCGTCCAAAGACTTTCTCATCCGCAGACTCAGGATTTTTTTCATAATATTTATAAATCCCTTGTGGCTTGTTTTTCTCGTTCTCACTCATGATGCGTTCCTTTACCGGTTAACGCCCAAGAACATCTCTGTACTTTTATGGTTCTGCAGGTCGTTTCACCGAACTCTACAAATAACGTCCGAAATAAGTTTTACATCACTAACATTAGTCGACTATTGATAGCCTTAACAATATTTGTGAGAAATATGCTCCTCATCAGCACACTTCGATGCTTTTTCGGATTTACAGGTTCTATTTTGATTCGGAGAAGGCTTAAAACCTTCATTTGTCGTTATGTGGATTACAATTTAATTAACACGCGTTGTATTACTCAAAAACAATAAGATAAAAGTGAGCTTCTATGTTCGATAAAGTCATTTCCTTTCTAGAGACCACCTTATTTACCTTTAATGATCAACCCATCACTTTGTGGGCAATATTGATGGTTCCCACTTGGATACTGGTTAGTTTGTGGCTGTCCAAATTACTTATTAAAGCGGTTACGTCCAGAATGGCGTCAGCAGGGAAAGATCCGAATGTTATTCATTTAGTTAAGCGGATATTGTTCGTCATCGCTCTCGGGATTATTTTCCTCACCACTCTTTCGTTGATTAATGTACCTATTACCGCGTTTGCCTTCCTGTCTGGTGCTGTCGCGATTGGCTTTGGTTTTGGTGCTCAAAACATCATTAATAACTTTATTAGTGGCTGGATTTTGATTGGTGAAAAGCCGATTAGGATTGGTGATTTTTTGGAAGTAGAAGGAGCAAAAGGCACTGTCGAGCAAATTAATACCCGTTCTACGCGGATCAGACGTACTGATGGTGTGCACATGTTAATACCAAACAGTCAGTTGATTGAAAACGTGGTCATTAACTGGACACTCTGCGACAGGTTGGTAAGAGGCACCGTCGTGGTCGGTGTTGCTTATGGAAGTGACGTAAAACTGGTCGCGTCGTTAATGAAAGAAGTGACGTTAAAACAAGAACAAGTGCTTGGTAATCCAGAGCCCGATGTATTCTTCCAGGACTTTGGTGATAACGCTCTTATCTTTGAATCGTATTTTTGGATCCATTCAACGGTTGAAGGAGGGATTCGTGCCGTGTCCAGTCAGATACGTTTTGAAATTTATGAAGCCTTTGAGCGAAAAGGCATTGAGATCGCATTCCCTCAACGTGATGTCCATATTGATGGCGAAATTAAAGTTTCTCGGGAGCGTTAGCCAACCTTGCCTTGATTCGCCGTTTCATGTGATGGCTCCTTAACCTTTAAAACCTTGAACCTCAGCGATACTCGCGGATTGTATGAATGCTCAAAAGGTTGCATTATGTGAGCTTCGTTTTCTTCATTAGAGAAGCAGGGAAATAATGAACACAAGATATAAGGATTTATTAGGTACCGAACTTTGCGTTATTCAGTCGCCGATGGCGGGTGTCCAAGGAAGTAATCTGGCCATTGCTGTGAGTGAAGCAGGGGGGCTAGGGTCCTTACCTTGTGGTATGTTGAGTATTGATCAAATTGTGAGTGAAATAGAGGCGATCAAAGCGGCAACCAGCAAACCATTTAATCTCAACTTTTTCTGTCATGATGCATCGCCTTTCAATCAACAGCGCCAAGCGATTTGGCAAAATGAGTTAAAACCGTTTTTTGATGAACTTGATTTAGATATGAAGCTTGCGGCTGGTGGCGCGAACAGGGTGCCATTCAGCCATGAGATAGCGGATGCGATTGAACCGTTTTCTCCGGAGTTCATCAGCTTTCATTTTGGTCTGCCCGATAGTGACTTACTAGAGCGAGTCAAACAATGGGGCACCAAAGTCGTGTCATCAGCGACGACGGTAGAGGAAGCACTTTGGTTAGAGTCTCGCGGAGTCGATGGCATCATTGCACAAGGCATAGAAGCTGGTGGCCACCGCGGAATGTTCTTATCCAAAGATATCTCGACGCAAATGGGGTTGGTTGCACTTCTTCCTCAAATTGTAAATCGAGTCAACGTTCCGGTGATAGCCGCAGGTGGTATCGCTGACAGTCGCTCAGTGCATTCTTGTTTACAGCTAGGAGCGACAGCGGTACAAGTCGGAACGGCTTATCTGTTATGTACAGAAGCTCAAACATCGCCATTGCATAGACAGGCTCTGAAAGGAACGAAATCACAACATACCGCATTAACGAATATTTTTTCTGGAAAACCAGCCCGTGGCATTGTCAATCGAGCAATGAGAGAACTGGGTTATATGAGCTCGTCTGTGCCGGAATTCCCATTTGCTTCCATCGAAATGACGCAACTTCGCAAGCAAGCTGAAAACCAAGGCATAGATGACTTCACCCCGTTATGGTGCGGACAAAATACGCAAGGTTGCCAAGAAATCTCGGCAAAAGAGATGACACTTGCGTTAGCTGGGCTGCGTTAATTTTCAATATTTATAGAGATTGGTAGTACGACTTAATCTCCCTGAGGCTGATGATGAGCACTCTGAATCGCATTAAGGGTGTCGCGCACCAACTCTTGAGTTTGTTGCTTGAGCAGTTTAACAAACTGCACTTCAATATCGCTCAACGAGACCGTTTCTGGCGTTACCAGATACATTTCGGTTACGGGCAGTGATTCGTAGGGAGGAAGTGGCCACAGTAGTCCTTGTGCAACGTAAGGTTTGGCGCTTTCGACAGTCAGAGCACCAAAGCCGATTCCTGCCATGATCATGCGGCGAACTTCCTCAACATTGGATGAAACGGCAACTAATTTACCCCAAAACTGCTGTTGTTCACGAAAGTGGGCGATAGCGTCCAGTCCTTCTCCTGGCTGGTCGCTTTCAAAAGAGATGTAGGGCAAGCCTTTAATTTCGTCGAGGGTCAAGTCTTCGCGACCAAAGCACGGGTGGGTTCGTCCGCAATAAAAACCCATCTGTTCGTAGCCAAGAAAGTCACAGCGAATACCTGTTTTTGCTATTTTCTTATTACTCAATCCGATGTGCAATAAACCGTCAGCGACGTGACTGACGATGTCAGCGCTTGGATGGGTATTAACGTTAAAAATAACGTTAGGGTACAGCGCGTGATAGTTCGCCAGTGTGGCATCAAACGCCGGGCACTGCAGATGACTGGCTATCTCAATCGTCAACTCGCCTTGAATATTATCCGCTTGATCAACAAATTGATCCGCCATGTTGCCAATGATACGACTCACTGATGAGGCATACTCGTAAACTCGCATCCCGTGCAGAGTAAGAGAGAACACGCCTTTTTTACGCAGGATGAGCCGCTTATCTACGTGCTCTTCAAGTCGCTTCAACGCATTACTTACGCTGGGTTGGCTGAGCGATAACTTGCGCGCAGCAGCACTAATACCACCTTCGTTAACAATGGTTAAGAACGTATACAGTAAGTTCCAGTCGAGATTACGTAAAAGGCGGTCTTTAGGGTTGAGCATGTGCTTCTTTCCTTGAATGGTTACTTGAATGAACACCCCATAGCGATAGGCTATGTATATCATACTAATTCATCATTATGGCTTTTAACTACTTTTTTCACATACTCAATACTGTCTTTGTGACCGTTTGCTGAAGTAGAAGGGAGATGTCTTCTTAGCGAGCGAGAATCTGGAATGAAACGATAACAAAAGTAGAAGGGAATCCATGATGTCAAAAGGAAAATTTTTAGGTGCTTTGCTTGCTACCTCCGTGGCCGTCGCTGCTTCAGCGGGCGTTAACGCAGAAACAATCAAAATTGGTACAGAGGGTGCGTATCCTCCGTTTAACTACTACACCGCAGACGGCCAGCTAGCTGGTTTCGATATCGAAATCGGTAAAGCACTCTGCAGCGAGATGAAAGTCGAATGTGAGTTCGTCGCTCAGGATTGGGACGGTATTATTCCGGCGCTTTTGGCGGGTAAATACGACATGATTCTGGCTTCCATGTTCATTACCGATGAGCGTAAACAACAAGTGGCGTTCAGCGCTCCGTATCAGGCGTCTGCGATGACGTTTGTTGTCGATAAGCAGTCAGGTATTAAAGATGTGTCTCCGGAAGCGATGAAAGGCATGATCATTGGTGCGCAAGGCTCGACGACACAGGCTGAGTACCTGTTAGCAAAATACCCAGATTCTGAAGTGCGTTTATACCCGACACAGGATGCAGTAAACCTCGACTTGGTTAGTGGCCGTATTGACGCTCAAGCGGGCGACATCATGCCAATGACGGACTGGCTAAGCTCTGAAGATGGTGCTTGTTGTGAGAAAGTTGGCAACCTGATCATGGACCGACAATATGTGGGTGATGGCGTGGGTATTGCATTTCGTAAAGAAGATCAGGAACTTCGCCAACGTTTAGATCAGGCGTTAGCGAGCATCATCAAAAATGGTACTTATCAGAAAATCAACGACGAGTTCTTCTCGATTAACTTACTGACTCTGAAATAAGTCAGATCAAATGTGGCGGCCTATGTCGCCACTGAGTAGTAAATCAAAAAGAGAGCGACGCGATGGATTATCTGATGTATCTGAGTCTGGGTGACACTGGCTGGGGAGACGAGCTACTTAAAGGCTTAGTGGTGACTCTGGGGCTAGCTCTGTGTGCTTTACCTGTGGGATTATTTTTGGGAACGGGCGTGGCCGCACTGTCGATAAGTAACAACAAGAGCCACCGTTGGTTTGCCAATGTTTATACCACGGTACTGCGAGGGCTTCCGGAGCTGCTGACTCTGTTTATTATCTACCATGGCGTCGGTCTGCTGATTAACAAAACGCTGAAATGGATTGACCCTAGCAACGGTTTTTTCGAACTGAATCCGTTTGGTGCAGGTGTGATTGCACTTGGTCTGGTCTTTAGCGGCTACGCGGCAGAGGTGTTGCGTGGTGCCTGGAAAGCGATGGATAAAGGTCAGCGTGAGGCCGGATACGCACTCGCGTTGTCCAGACTTCAAATATTCTGGCTGGTCGAGCGCCCGCAACTGCTGCGTTTGGCTCTGCCGGGGTTAGGTAACTTGTGGATCAACTTATTAAAGGATACCGCTCTGGTGTCGGTTATTGCACTTGATGACTTGATGCGTGCGGCGAACATCGCTGTAGGTGCCACCAAAAAGCCATTTTTGTTCTACCTGACGGTTTGTTTAGCCTATTGGGCGGTGTGCTTGTGCTGCGAAAGATTATTGGCAGCAATGGAGCAACACTCAAAACGTGGTATTCGAGTGAGTCGCTAAGGAGAAAGCTATGACAGATTTTATTGCTAAGGTCGCTCCGATGTTACTCGATGGGGCATGGATGACGCTGAAAATCACCTTTATTTCGGTTTCGATAGCGGCTTTGCTGGCATTGCCTATGTCACTATTGCGTATTCAGCGGGCGCGCATCTATCGTTGGCCAGCACAGCTCTTTATCTCTTTCTTTCGTGGAACGCCACTGATTGCTCAGCTGTTTTTACTCTATTACGGCTCTGGTCAGTTTCGCCCTTGGCTGATGGAAATGGGAATGTGGGGTTTCTTCCGCGATCCAGTTAACTGTGCGCTATTGGTGTTCACCCTCAACTCACTGGCATATCAGACCGAGATATTACGCGGTGCAATTCAATCTGTAGATGCAGGTGAGATAGAAGCGGCCAAATCAATGGGCATGAATAATAGCTTGTTGTACAGACACATCGTCATGCCGCTTGCGTATCGTATTGCTTTTCCTGCCCTTGGGAATGAATGTATTTTAATGCTCAAAGGCGGCGCAGTCGCGAGTGTGATTACCGTTATGGACTTGATGGGACAAACTCGACGCGCATTTTCTCAGACTTTTGATATCTCGACGTACTTTCTGGCGGCAGCGATGTATTTGGTGATTGCAACTGTATTTGTAATGGCCTGGCGTCAGGCAGAACGTTATCTCTATCGTCATCAGATCCAGCGAACGCCGGGCACACAGCCAGCGACTGTCGCTACGACCTGATTTTTCAACCCTACCACAACCTGATGGCAACAGGAGCAAAGACTCTTGTGGGCTCGTTTGACTTTAAAAAAGGATCAACACAATGAACAAGATTGAATTGAAAACGCCTTATTTGGTGTTTCTGGGCGATGCAAATGATCTTCTAATGGCGAAAGTAGCTAAAGGTGTGGCTCACTGGCGACCAGAAAAGTGTCTGGCGCAATATCGACTTCCGGGCGCAAAAGCAGACCTCGGCATCGCTGAAATGTCACCGCGCGAAGCGGCTGCGTGCGGCGCGAAAACCTTTATTCTTGGACTTGCTCCCGTAGGTGGCACGTTGCCACTGGCTTGGATTGACATCTTAATTGAAGCGATGGAGTCGGGAATGGACGTCGCAAGTGGTTTACACATGCGCCTAAACGACATCCCTGAACTGGTTGCAGCGGCTGAACGTACGGGGCAAAAACTATTGGATGTTCGCGTGCCTCAAGGGCCAATGGTATGTGGCACAGGCCTTCCGCGCACTGGTAAACGTCTGCTGAGCGTTGGTACTGATTGCTGTGTTGGAAAAATGTTTACCACGCTAGCGATTCATCGAGAGATGGAAAAACGCGGTATACCGGCAACGTTCCGCGCCACTGGCCAAACCGGTATTCTTATTGAAGGCAGTGGTGTGCCTGTAGATGCCGTGGTTTCCGACTTCATTTCTGGCATGGTTGAAACGCTCTCTCCAGATAACGCACCAGAACATTGGGACATTATCGAAGGGCAGGGCTCACTTCTGCATCCAGCTTATGCGGGGGTAAGCTTGGGCTTGTTACATGGTGCTCAAGCGGATGTGATCATCGTTTGTCACGAGGCTGGTCGCACGCAAATGGATGAAATGGAAGGTTACAGAGTGCCTGATCTACAAACGGTTATCGACATTAACCTTACGATGGGCCGCGTGACGAACCCGAATATTCGTCTGGGTGGTATCGCGCTGAACACGGTGAATTTGAGTGAAGAAGAGGCACTCGCTGAAATCGCACGCATTGAGAAACAATTTGGTGTACCTGTGGTCGACCCTGTCCGTACAGGCGTGGCGAAAATTGTCGATGGCATCGAAGAGGTTTGCTATGCGTAAGATGAGTGTGCGCGTTGAAAGGTGGCCACTGCATGAGCCATTTGTCATTTCACGCATGGATCCAATGCTGCATGGTGAAGTAGTGGTGGTTGAGATTGAACAAGATGGACTCGTAGGACGTGGCGAGTGCGAACGGATGAATGTCTTCGAGCCCGATTACCCTTACGATGTCTTGGCGGATGTTGAGTCTGTTGTTCAAGCAGTAGAGTCGGGTATCAGCCGTGAAGAACTCGGTGAGTTGTTACCATCTGCTGCGCCACGCAATGCCGTTGACTGTGCTTTATTTGAATTGGAAGCCAAGCTAAAACAGCAACCAGCATGGCAAATGGCGGGTTTTAGTGACGCACCTCAGCCAGTAACAACGGTATTCACTTTATCACTCGATAGTGCTGAAAAAATGGGCAAAGCGGCTGAAGCGCAAAAACATCGCCCAATTCTGAAGCTAAAACTCGGTCGCGACGGTGACTTAGAACGTGTCCGTGCAGTACGTGAGGCAGCGCCTAATACCCGTTTGGTGATTGATGCCAACACCGGTTGGAGCTTTGCGCAGCTGTGTGAGTACTTGCCAGTTCTCGCTGAACTCGGTGTGGAAATGGTTGAGCAGCCGTTGTCGTTCGAAGAAGAGCACTTACTGGAAACGATCACGCCGTTGTTGCCCATTACCGCGGATGAGTCTTGTATTGATCGTTCCTCGTTAGCTGCTTTGAAAGGACGCTATCAGGCGGTGAATATTAAACTGGACAAAACCGGTGGCATGACAGAAGCATTGGCTTTGCTTAAAGATGCGCAGGAGATGGGCTTTGAAGTGATGGTCGGCTGCATGATTGGGACTTCTCTTGCTATGGCTCCGGCACTGCTTCTCGCTCAACAAGCTCGATGGGTCGATATTGATGGGCCACTTTTGTTATCAGAAGACAGAACACCTGCGCTCAATTATTGCGAGAGCGTAGTCGAGCCGACAGAAGGTGTATGGGGATAAGACTGCAGCCTGACGTATATCTACTGTCTAACTTTTATCTCGTTCAAAGCCATGGTCAAGTACCATGGCTTTTTTGTTATTTTGGCGAGTGCGAATTCCTGATCGTATAAATTAGCCATAGTGACGCTTGGCTTAGGCCTCCGAGGGACAGGTAATTTCTTGTAACCATTTATTGACTTCGAATGCATTGGCTCCGCATGGTCAAATGATGATGAGGTCTCGTAAGTGCAGGAGTCGCATTGAAAGCAATGTTGCATGTCATTTGGTAGGATGTTGTTCTTTTTATAAGTTAACTGGTTGTTAGAGCTAAAAAATGGCGTTCAGCACTCCCTAAGTTGCAACTATGTTGATAAGATGACGGCGACGATTATGTAAAGAAGGCAAAATTACATCGGCAAAGAGAGCAATGCTGCTGACTTACAGCGCATTTTAGTTCTTTGTCTCGGGGAATCGATTGCTTTGGCTGACTTGATTAAAAACCGTGTATGAAACGGAAAGCAAACTATACATCCACAGTAAAGACTGATGTAATACCTTCGAGCTTCAATATTTGTGCGAGTAGCGCTGAGTAAAAGACTGTATATGAAAAAAATTATCTCCTTGGCTGTGTTAATTAGCCTAGCAGGGTGTGTTACGACATCTACTAGTAATCCTGTTTTATCGGATGTACACGTAGAAAAGTGTGAAGAGCTCGGTAGACTAGTCGTCACTCAAGATAAAGAGTTCCAACCATCAATGTCAGTGTCATCGCTCGTTTTAAACCAATTGCCAGTTGTTGCTGAAGATTTTAAGGGTGGTGTTCTGACCTGTAGTGTTGTCGGAGCTACTGATACGGGTTACGCCATTGCGTATGACGAGAGTTCAGAGATTTATCTACACCGCAGGTTTAGTGGCAACAACAAGACTGCAGTTCTGGCTAGCCTGACCGAGCAAGTGGCACAAGAAGAGCAAAGACGCCAAAATTTAGAGCGCGAGAAAAGAGAACAAGAACAAGCTGCTAAACGTCAGGCCATGATAGATGAACGCATTCAGTTTTGTTTGGACTTTGGGGCAAAATACGCTGATATCCTTAAAGGGCACGGCATGAGAGTTGATAACGTGTCAGTATACGACTCGTGGAACAGCGGTGAATCCGTCACTTGTGTTAATAGTTACGACGGTTACTGGGTCGATGATATTAATGAAAAGGGTACCGAACAAGTGAGAGAACAGCATGTTATCAATAAGAAAACGGGAGAGTATCAAACGATTTTTCGCTGATAATCGACCGTTAGATTAGGCCGAAACCTTAGATTACTCAGATTTCTATCTGTTTGCCCAAGCCTAATTCTAAAGGCAAAGATAGACAATCACATTGGATGAAGGGTTACCAGTTGGACAATGGATTCAGAATCCATTCTGTTCGAACACGGTAACCCTCGCTTTAGTTTGAGAACGGTTAAGCCAATAGTTCTCTTCTAACGATGTCTGCCCCGGCACTTAGGGCATTAAGTTTGCCTCTCGCTATTTGTCGAGACAACGGTGCCATGCCGCAGTTGGTGCAAGGGTAAAGCTTATCGGCATCAACAAACTCAAGTGCTTTTCTCAACGTATCGGCGACTTCCTCTGGTGTCTCAATCGTATCGGTTGCGACATCAATTGCCCCAACCATCACTTTTTTACCGCGAAGAAGCCCGAGCAACTCGATAGGCACACGAGAGTTGTGACATTCTAATGAGATGATATCGATATTAGATTTTTGCAGCTTTGGAAAAACTTCTTCGTATTGACGCCACTCTGAGCCCAACGTTTTTTTCCAGTCGGTATTGGCTTTGATGCCATAGCCATAGCATATGTGGACAACCGTTTCACATTTCAGGCCTTCAATGGCTCTTTCTAATGCTGCGATGCCCCAATCATTGACTTCGTCAAAGAACACATTAAACGCAGGCTCATCAAACTGGATGATGTCCACACCCGCAGCTTCGAGCTCTTTTGCTTCTTGGTTGAGTATTTTTGCAAATTCCCAAGCCAGTTTTTCACGACTTTTATAATGATCATCGTACAGCGTATCGATCATCGTCATAGGACCTGGCAATGCCCATTTGATGGGTTTATCGGTCTGCTGGCGCAAGAACTTAGCATCTTCAACAAAAACTGGCTTTTGGCGAGAAACAGGGCCCACTACGGTTGGAACACTCGCATCATAGCGATCACGAATTTTAACCGTTTTGCGATTCTCAAAATCAACGCCACTGAGATGCTCAATAAACGTCGTTACAAAGTGTTGTCGCGTTTGTTCGCCATCGCTAACAATATCAATGTCTGCGAATTGTTGTTCTTGTAAAGAAATACGTAACGCATCTTCTTTACCGGCAGTAAGTTCTTCACCTTGTAATTTCCAAGGTGACCAAAGTGTTTCAGGTTGAGCGAGCCAAGAAGGTTTAGGTAAACTGCCTGACGTCGAAGTAGGTAATAATTTTTTCATAATAAAGGCTGCTGTCTATATTCGTTGATTATAAAGCGTAGTTAACTGACCAATTCTCAAGAATTGTTTTATATGGTTTGATGAAATGTTCTTCAGTAAACTTGCCCTGTTGAATAGCTAACTGACCACGTTCTTCTCGGTCATAAACAATTTGAGTTAATGAATGATCCAGGTTATTTAAATTTGGCTGATAGCGCTTTCCTGCCGTCGAATTAGCATTATAAATCTCAGGACGGTATATTTTCTGGAAGGTCTCCATCGTACTGATCGTACTAATGAGCTCAAGATTGGTGTAATCATTGAGCAGATCACCAAAAAAGTAGAAAGCTAAAGGCGCGACACTATTTGGTGGCATAAAATAGCGAACCTGTAAGCCCATTTTCTTGAAGTACTGTTCAGTCAAAGAAGACTCATTAGGTTGGTACTCAAAGCCCAGCACAGGGTGATGGTTCTCTGTACGTTGATAGACTTTGTTGTCTGAAACACTCAAACAGATAACCGGCGTTTTTTTGAAATTCTTCTTGTAAGTATCTGAATCTACGAAGCTCTTGAATATCTTGCCATGCAAATCGCCAAAGTTATCTGGAATGCTAAATTGATTTTGGTTCTTGTTATGATCCAAAAGTAATACGCTAAAATCATAATCACGAACATAAGAAGAAAAGTTATTGCCAACAATGCCTTCAATACGCTCATTAGTTTTATGATCAACAAAGTTCGTTTTTAAGATTTCAATTGAAGGGAAGGTTTGACCGCTGCCTTCAATATCCAGATCAACAGAAATTATTTCCAGTTCGACTGAATAACGATCGCCAGCGGGATTATCCCAGCTCGCTAAGGCGTTAAATCGATTGTTAATCATCTTTAAGGTGTTGCGTAAGTTCTCTTGACGACTCTCACCTCTTGCCAAGTTAGCAAAGTTTGTCGTGATACGTGTGTTATCAGAAGGCTGATAATTTTCATCAAAGCAAATGCTATTAATCGTAAATGTAAAGTCTTTATTCATTTTGAGCTGACATCCTATACCTAAGGTAAACCTGAACTTATTCCTAGCTATCTCTGTTCTTTCTAAATTTTTTCTGACGTTATGTATGTTGTTAGTGACAAAAAATCGAGTAGAGATTCAAATTCAATATTATTATGAGTTATAGATAGAGTGTTTTTTATACCCTTCGTGCTACATGAATCAAAACGCTTTTACTTAATGTGGCACATGAAAAATATTCATGGTGTGGCATAGAGAGGAGGGAGAGGCTCAATAATTTTCTTGTTCTCAGGGTTAAATCTGCTTAATCAAAGCTCGTAAGTCCCAAGCGCGACGATCACGACAGAGAGATTGATCTCTGCAAGAATGCTGTTATCATTTCAAATAGTTTGAATTCAAATAATATTAATTGAAGTTATTATGAGCAGATTAAAATTCGGTATACAATTTTCGATTACCTCCCGTTTATGGCGAAGACACATCGACCATCGACTAGCTCAGGTAGGTTTTACCGATGTGAGTTGGTCACCGCTTTTGCACTTAGACGAGTTTGGTGATGGTATCAGCCAAAAAGCGTTGGCATCTTCTGTTGGCATAGAAGGCTCATCACTGGTTCGCCTTCTCGATAGCTTAGAAAAGAAAGGCTTAATCACTCGCCAAGCCGACCAACATGATCGTCGGACAAAACGAATTTATTTAACGGATGAGGGTCGCCAGCAGGTTTCGGTGTTACGTGGCCATTTGCAAGAAATTGAAGAAGATATGCTGTCTGATATTTCTGATGAGGAGATAGACACCATGCTGGGCGTATTGAATAAGTTAACCACTCGTTTCAAGAGTTAAGTAGTGAGAGGCCGAATGCTGGAGAGATTAGTACACTGGGGATTCGATACCAGCCGTCTTAGTTTTGCGTTTAGGACGGCCGTTGCGTCTTGCGTGGCGTTAATTATTGGATGGTTACTCGGGTTAGATCACCCATCCTGGGCGGCGATGTCTGTTTGGGCTGCCTCCCAGCCAGGGCGGGGAATGCTGATAGAGAAAGGGCTATTCCGTATTCTGGGGACACTTATCGGTACGCTAGTTGGGTTGGCTTTAATGCATTTTTGCGGTGAACAGTTATTTTTGCTGGTTATCGGCCTGGCATTATGGGTTGGTCTATGTACAGCCGCAGGTAATGTTATCCATGGTTTGTTTAGCTACTGTACCTTACTGTCTGGCTATTCTGCTTCACTGGTTGTGCTTTTAAGTCAGGTCAACCACCAAAGTATCTGGACGCTTGGCGCGGACCGCCTTCTCACAGTTCTCACTGGTGTCATTGTGGCACTTGTGGTCGGCCTTGTGTTTGCCCATCGAAGTGACGAGGACGCGCTGATCTGGCGACTTCGAACTCTGACGGTATCCGTACTGCGTGCATTGCAGCAACAGGTTCGACAAGAGCCGCTCTCTCAGTCTGTCGAACAACTTCTATTGGAAGCTTCACAAATTGAAGAAGCGTTAGATCCACACAGCGCAGGCTCACTTCGTTCTCGTCGTGCCGTCCAATCCATGCGTGCTGTGGTGTTTGCGCATGTTTCTCTCTTAACGATACTGGCCGAAAAGCGTCCTGTTCTTCGCAATGATGAGCTGGCGGATTACTTACAAAAAGTCATTGATGCGCATGATCTGAAATCTCCTCTTGAGCAAGTGGTATCTAACCTGACTTATGCCATTCAAGCCTGTAACACACCTCATTTCGCTCAGGGACTGGCTGAACTAAAACAAGCGTTATCTGGTAGGCACGCATTTAATCAACACGGTCGAATGACTACCACACAATCGCCTTATCACGTTGTACTTCATCGTGATTGGGTAAGTGCTTTGCAGGCTATGTATCGCACTAGTGCGCTTATCCTTATTGCGGGTTCAGGTTGGGCGATTACCGGCTCGCCGATTGGGGCATACGTTTTACTCGGAACATCTGTAATGGTGACGCTGTTCTCTACCTTTGAGAGTCCGGCACTTATTATGAAACACATCACCTTATGGCAAGTGGTGGCAGTGGCTGCAACTGCTATCTGTCAATTGTTGTTGTGGCCATTGGCGAACTCGGAATGGCAAATGCTAGTTATGATGGTTCCGTTTATTTTGCTCATCACACTTCCGTTTGCTTACCCTAAGGTGATGTCAGGTTCGATGGATTATGTGATGATCTTTTTGTTGCTCTCGACACCAAGTTTGCCTTATACCCCTGATGCAGGTGAAATGGCCATCAAAGGCGTCGCAATCATCGCCGGACCGACACTGGCATTACTCGCATTTAAGCTTATCTTTCCGACCAATTTGCTTCGCAGACAACAAGTGCTCATGCAGGCGATGTGGCGTTCTCTTTCCTCTCTAGCTTCAGATACTACGTCTTTCCCGTTTTGGCAGGCGCGTATGAAACACAGAGTTGTTAGGCTAACGAGTATGACTCGAAAAACCAGTCTGGACTGGCCGCAGCATGGTCGCGCAGGACTCGGGCTTCTGATGCTTGGTCAGTGTGTTGAAAACTTGCGCCGAGAAGCAGTAGAGTCGCCAGAAGGGTATCATCAGTCACGGCATCAGGTTTGGTGTAAGCGCCTGCAACACGCATTACGTCAGTCACCACAAGACACGTTAGCGCTATTACATCGCTATGCTGAGATGGAGAAATATCGAACGCCGCTCCTCAGTGCGCAGGCTTCAGGTGCGGCGGAAGAGTTGGCACAAACTCAGCCACTTTGGTGTCGTTGGGTCGGGTAATTTGTAGGTTTATGATTAGACTGACTATGATGCAGTAACTCAGGTTGTCTGGCTTATATCGCCAGATTACCCTGAGTTACTGCGTAGTCACTTTGATAGGCTTCTAGGTTAAAGGCTTCTCGGATCGCCAAGTGCGAGTGCCACTTTTGACGCTGGCGGTTTACCTAATGCGCGGCAAATTTGCCAGCCTGCTTCATTGACAGCGTTAAGATCAACGCCCGTGTCAATACCAAGTTGCTCACACAGATAAAGCACGTCCTCTGTTGCGACATTGCCACTCGCTCCTTTTGCGTAAGGGCAGCCTCCCAAACCTGCAACGGCGCTATCAACGGTGTTAATTCCCATTAATAAAGCTTGGTAGATGTTGGCCAATGCCTGCCCGTAAGTATCGTGAAAATGTACTGCGAGCGCATCTTTTGGTAGTTGCGTTAACAGCGAATCAAGCATGGCAATAACGCGATTTGGGGTTGCTTTACCGACAGTATCGCCCAGAGAAATTTCATAACATCCCATATCAAACAGCGTATTCGCTACCGCGGTGGTTTGCTCTGGTTTGATTTCGCCCTCGTAGGGGCAAACCACGGTGCAGGATAAATACCCACGCACAGGAATGTTATGCTGCTGTGCTAACGCGATCACAGGTTCAAACCGCGCGAGGCTTTCCGCAATACTGCAGTTAATGTTCTTCTGGCTGAACGCTTCAGAAGCGGAGCCAAATACTGCAATCTGCTTTACGCCACTTTCCAGTGCTCGTTCTAAACCTGCTAAATTGGGTGTGAGCGCGCTGTAAACCACGTCTGGTTGTTGAGTTATTCCCGCAAATACCTGATCAGAATCGGCCATTTGTGGCACCCATTTCGGTGAGACGAAAGAACCCGCTTCAATGTGTTTTAACCCGCTGAGGCTCAATTGATCGATTAAGCGGACTTTATCCACCAACGTCACTGCGGTTTCATTTTGCAGGCCGTCGCGAGCGCCAACTTCGACGATATTAACCTTCGCTGGTAGCATACTCGCGCTCCTTATCGACACAGACATTCTCTGATGCCGAAGCTAAATGCAGCAGTATCGAACCATGCTGTACTTGGTCTCCATGCTGATAAAAGATCTCATCAACAGTGGCAGCTACCGGAGCGGTGATGGTGTACTCCATCTTCATCGCTTCGAGAACTAACAATGGATCGCCAGCCGCCACTTCGTCACCTTTATTCACCATGACAGCGGAGATTATGCCGTTAAGTGGCGCGGTTGGGCTAAGCTCATCCTCTTTGCCTTTTGGTGATTCAAAGCTTGGTTGGTGCGCAAATGTACGTTGAAGACCAAGATAAAACAGCGTCGTTTTCTGCTCGTCGTTGAGTGCATTAA
Organism: Vibrio natriegens NBRC 15636 = ATCC 14048 = DSM 759; assembly: GCF_035621455.1. Taxonomy (NCBI): domain Bacteria; kingdom Pseudomonadati; phylum Pseudomonadota; class Gammaproteobacteria; order Vibrionales; family Vibrionaceae; genus Vibrio; species Vibrio natriegens. Next base: position 286,156 of record NZ_CP141823.1, on the reverse strand, counting down.
AGATGTAACGCACCTCATCAATATCAACGATGAATTGTCCATCTTTTTCAAGCAGGCAAACCTGATGTACTTGAACACCACATTGAATCGTAAATTGGTCAGGATGCTGGAAACCGGACTCCTTAGCAGAATGGTGTAAGCGTACTTGATGGTTAGCCGTTGCATCCGTGAAATTAAATCGATACACGTTCTCAACCGACAGCCTAAAACCTTGCTTAGTAGGGGACGGTAATGATGAATCGCCAGACGTCGAGGTGATATCGTTCCAGCGCGCAATCGCGGCCAATGTGAGCCAGATCGAATCAGACACGTTTTGTTGCTCGTTAATGCCTTGCTGGTGTTGGACCAAGAATCCGGTATCAAGCTTAACATCAGCAAAGGCTGGCTGCGAAATAATGCTGTGCAGATAACCAATATTGGTGGTGACGCCACGCACGTGATACTGAGTTAAAGCCTGTTTAAGCTGTTTGAGAGCAATGTCGCGCGTTTGACCCCAGACGATCAGTTTACTGATCATCGGATCGTAGTACTCGCTAATGGCATCGCCTTGTGTGACACCGCTATCGACACGCACACACGCCAAGCGAACATTGCTGTCTGAGACGGGTTCTTTCAAGTAATCAATGCGGCCAGTCGACGGCATAAAGTCATTCTCGGCGTCTTCGGCGTAAATTCGTAGCTCGATTGAATGACCGTTATGCGTGATTTCGTTTTGTGAGATAGGCAAACGCTCGCCAGCCGCAACGTTGAACTGCCATTCAACGAGATCAACACCTGTTATCAATTCAGTGACTGGGTGTTCAACTTGCAGACGGGTATTCATCTCCATGAAGTAGAACTGACCACGGCTATCAAGTAAGAATTCAACCGTACCAGCGCCAACGTAGTCGATCGCCTGAGCGGCCTGAACAGCGGCTTCACCCATTTGTTTACGCAGTTCATCACTCAGACCGGGAGCAGGCGCTTCTTCGACGACTTTTTGGTGACGACGCTGAATGGAACAATCGCGATCAGAAAGATAAACGCAGTTGCCATGGTGATCGGCGAATACCTGCACTTCCACGTGGCGCGGCTGCAATATGCATTTTTCGATAAGAAGCTGTTTGTCGCCAAAGCTTGAAAGTGCTTCGCGCTGCGCACCGTCAATGGCTAACGGCATTTCAGCCGCACTGCTGACCACTCGCATGCCTTTACCGCCACCACCTTGAGTCGCTTTTAGCATTACCGGGTAACCGATTTTTTCCGCTTCTGCTAATAAATGCTCTACGCTGTTGTCTGTGCCGTGATAGCCGGGAACCAATGGTACGTTCGCCTCTGACATGATTGCTTTGGCTTGAGATTTAGAACCCATAGCCTCGATTGCGCTGGTGGAAGGGCCAATAAATACAATGCCATTTTCACTGCACGCTTTCGCCAGTTTCGGGTTCTCCGACAGAAAGCCGTAGCCAGGGTGAATAGCATCGGCTTGCCATTTCTTTGCAGCACCGATGATGGCATCAATGTCCAGATATGACTCACTCGCCGGAGCGGGGCCAATAAATTCGGCAAAGTCCGCATGTTTGACGTGCAGGCTGTTGCGATCGGCCTCGGAATAGACGGCAACGGTTTCGATGGCCATGCTTTTTGCGGTTTTAATGATTCGGCATGCGATTTCACCGCGATTTGCAATCAGTATTCTTTTAAACATGATTCCTCCAATGAGTGGCACGCTTTTCGAAAAAAGCAGTCAGGCCTTCTTGTCCTTCTGCGGATACCCGAGCAGCAGCTATCGCTTGGCTGGTGTATTCAATTAATGAGTGGTCGATAGGTTGGTTATCACAGCGTAAACAAAGTGCTTTTGCCGCCTGCATGGCTTGCGGACCATTATTAATCAGGTGATCAACTATACGATTGACCGCCTCTTTTGGCTGTGGATCGATTTGATGAAGAATGTTCATCGAAAGCGCAGTTTCGGCATCAATCAGTTCCGCGGTTAAAAAATAGCGTCGGCTTTGTCGTTGTCCAATCGCTCGGATTACGTAAGGTCCGATGGTCGCGGGCAATAACCCGAGTTTCACTTCACTCAAACAGAAGCGGCTCTCAGGTGTGCCAATGGCAATATCGCAGCAGCAAATCAGCCCAAGCGCACCACCAAATGCTGCGCCATGTACCATGGCAATTGTTGGTTTACTGAAGGTATCCAGCGTATGCAAAAGTTTTGCTAGTTGCTGTGCATCTTGCAGGTTTTCACTTTTGGTTTTGGTTGCCATTGACTGCATCCAGCCAAGATCAGCCCCCGCAGAAAAGTGTTTTCCCTGTGCAGTTAACACCAGTGCACGGATAGAATCTTCCTTTTCGAGTTGCTCTAGTGTCTCAATCAGTGAGGCAATCAATTCGTCATTAAACGCGTTGTGTTTTTCTGGCCGATTCAGGCTCAACCAGGCAACGCCATTGCTGTCTTTTTCAAGCAGTAGTCCGGTCATGTGACTTCCTTTGTCTGACATTTAAGTCTGATATTCCAATACTCGCTAGTCAGCACTTTATTCATCATTGATGGATAGCGAGGAGTTAAGGTTTGCTTTGTATCCGACTACATACGGAAGATGCCAAATTTGCTGTCTGGTATCGGTGCATTAAGCGCAGCAGACAGCGCAATGCCGACAACATCTCGGGTTTTCGCGGGATCAATAATGCCGTCGTCCCACAGACGAGCACTGGCGTAATAAGCGTGGCTTTGCGTCTGATATTGCTCCGCAATTGGGCGCTTGAACGCTTCCTCTTCCTCTGCGCTCCAGCTTTCACCTTTGCGCGTTTTAATATCACGGGTCACTTGCGCCATTACGCCCGCAGCTTGCTCGCCACCCATAACGGAAATACGCGCATTTGGCCACATCCACATCATGGTTGGATCATAAGCTCGGCCGCACATACCGTAGTTACCTGCGCCATACGATCCACCAATAACAACGGTAAATTTAGGCACGTCTGCACATGCCACAGCGGTCACCATTTTTGCGCCATGCTTAGCGATGCCTTCTGCCTCGTATTTTTGACCGACCATAAAGCCTGTTATGTTCTGCAAAAAGAGAAGTGGAATTTTGCGCTGTGCACACAGCTCAATAAAATGGGCGCCTTTTTGTGCCGACTCAGAAAATAGAATGCCGTTGTTAGCAACGATCCCAATCGGCATTCCGTGGATATGAGCAAAGCCGCAGACTAAGGTTTCACCGAATAAGGCTTTAAATTCATCGAACTGGGAGTCATCGACGATTCGAGCAATTACTTCTTTTACATCAAACGGCTTTTTAAGATCGGTACCGACGATGCCGTAAAGCTCCTGCGCAGAGAAACGTGGTTCTTGTGGCGCTTTTTGCTTAAGTTGAATCGGCTTTAAGTGGTTGATTTGTGAAACGGCCTGTCTTGCGAGCTCTAACGCATGGTGATCGTTTTCTGCATAATAGTCGGCTACGCCAGACGTACGGCAGTGAACATCGGCACCGCCCAGATCTTCAGCACTTACTTCTTCACCAGTCGCTGCTTTTACAAGAGGTGGACCCGCTAAAAAGATCGTACCTTGCTCTTTTACGATGATGGAAACATCACACATGGCAGGAACGTAAGCACCGCCAGCGGTACACAGCCCCATCACCACAGCAATTTGTGGGATGCCTTTGGCCGACATACGGGCTTGATTGTAGAAAATACGGCCGAAGTGGTCTTTGTCTGGAAATACTTCATCTTGGCGAGGCAGGTTAGCGCCGCCAGAATCGACTAAGTAAACACACGGTATTTGGCATTTTTCTGCAATTTCCTGAGCTCTTAAGTGCTTTTTAACGGTAAGTGGATAGTAACTGCCGCCTTTTACCGTCACGTCGTTAGCGACGATCATGCACTCTGTGCCGTCTATCACACCCACACCTGCAACCACTCCGGCGCATGGAACGTAATCAGGGTACACATCCCAGCCAGCAAACTGACCGATTTCTAAAAAGGACGAACCTGGATCGAGTAGGGCCAGAATGCGCTCTCGAGCAGGGAGCTTGCCTTTCTTCTGCTGATGTTCTCGCGCTTTTTCGCCGCCACCGTCCTCTATTTGCGCGGTCACGGTATAAAGTTGATCCACAAGTGACGCCATAGAACGGTAGTTTTCCTGATACTGCTCTGAGTGGGTATTAATATTGGTCGTCAAACAAGCCATAAATAGCCGATCTCCATTCGGAGTGACAGGCACAGATTGCCTGTCACCAATTTAGGTTGAATAATGAAAAGTGTTGAGTCAGTCCGCCTGGGGTTGAATGATAACTAGGCGCTTTCGTTAAACAATTCGCGACCAATAAGCATGCGTCGGATTTCCGAAGTACCCGCGCCGATTTCGTACAGCTTGGCATCACGAAGCAGACGACCCGTATCAAACTCATTGATATAACCGTTTCCACCGAGCAACTGAATCGCATCCAAAGCCATTTTGGTTGCCAGTTCCGCGCTGTAGAGAATCGCACCAGCGGAGTCTTTACGTGTGGTTTCACCGCGATCACAAGCGGCTGCCACAGCATATACGTAGGCTTTAGCAGCATTCATTTGTGTGTACATATCCGCGATTTTCGCTTGCACAAGCTGGAATTCGCCAATGGATTTGCCGAACTGTTTACGGTCGTGGATATATGGCACAACGATATCCATACATGCCTGCATAATGCCAAGCGGGCCGCCGGCAAGCACAACGCGTTCGTAGTCCAAACCGCTCATCAACACTTTCACGCCTTGGTTTTCTTCACCAAGAATGTTTTCAGCAGGGACTTCGCAGTTTTGGAATACCAATTCACAAGTGTTCGAACCGCGCATACCTAATTTGTCGAGCTTTTGCGCTTGAGTGAATCCAGGGTACTCACGTTCTACGATAAAGGCCGTGATGCCTTTGGAGTGCTGGCTTGGATCGGTTTTGGCGTAGACAACATAGGTGTGTGCATCCGGACCGTTAGTGATCCACATTTTGTTGCCATTTAGCAGGAAGATATCGCCTTTACGTTCGGCTTTGAGCTGCATGGATACCACATCGGAACCTGCGCCAGGCTCGCTCATTGCTAGCGCGCCAATATGTTCACCGGAGATAAGTTTAGGCAGATATTTCTCTTTTTGAGCTTGTGTCCCGTTGCGGTGGATTTGGTTAACACAAAGGTTGGAGTGCGCACCGTAGCTTAAAGCAACCGAAGCTGATGCCCGGCTGATTTCTTCCATCGCTATCACGTGGGCGAGGTAGCCCATGTTTGCGCCACCAAACTCTTCGCTGGTGGTCACACCTAAAAGACCCATTTCACCTAATTTGGACCAAAGATGGTTTGGAAAGTCGTTAGATTGGTCGATAGATTGCGCGAGAGGCGCAATTTCTCTTGCAGCAAAACTATTGATTTGCTCGCGAAGCAAATCGGTATTTTCGTCATAAACAAAGTTTAGGGAAGAGTAGGTAGATTTCATTGCGTGTCCTTGCCTTTACGTCACCTACATCCCAGTGCTGAGGTGTCAGGTGACTTTTTCGCCTTTCATGGATCTCAGTGTGTTTTGGCATCGCAACTGCGCAGCATTTAATTCCATCATTACCGCTTGAATGTCATTCGCCTGCTGTTGCAATGCTGCCTTCTTCTCTTCGATCAACCGAATCATATAGTTCAACTGCTCAGTACTTTGATCGGTATCGTAGAGTTCAAACAACTCTTTGATATCTGCAAGAGAAAAGCCTAATCGCTTACCTCGCAAAATCAGTTTTAGTCGAATTCGATCGCGACCATTGTAGATTCGAGTGTTGCCTTTACGTTCTGGAGTTAGCAGACCTAAATCTTCGTAAAAGCGAATACTTCGGGTTGTAATATCGAACTCCTTAGCGAGCTCACTGATCTTAAATGTATTCATTCTTTAACCTTACGACTTTCGTATAACATTTATCCGAATATACAATTCGTTAACGTTAAAGTAAACAACTAGTGAACACTCTTGAGCCTTGATATTACTGACGTTTACCCGAAACTGACGATTCACTCGAACAAACAATAACCTCAAACTTGACGTTAACGTAAATGTTAGTATAGTTATGACGTAAACGTCAATAAAAGGTTAACAGAATGAAAAACGAAACATGGATTGTTGCCGCTAAACGAACGCCTATCGGTGCTTTTCAAGGGGCATTAGCTTCAACCGATGTCACTGAACTCGGGGCGACAGCCATTCAGGGCGCTTTAGCAGAAAGTCAGCTTGATGCAGACAAAATAGATGAAGTACTGATGGGCTGTGTTCTGCCAGCAGGTGTGGGACAAGCACCTGCAAGACAGGCGAGTTTAAAAGCTGACATGCCACAATCCATAGGTTGTACCACGCTGAACAAAGTGTGTGGGTCGGGCATGAAGACCGTGATGCTTGCTCATGATCTTATTCAATCTGGCAACGCGCACGCGGTTATTGCGGGTGGTATGGAAAACATGTCTTCGTCTCCTTATCTATTAAAGAAAGCGCGCGAGGGTTTCCGTTTAGGTCACGAACAAGTGCTCGACCACATGTTTTATGATGGTTTACAGGATGCTTATAAAGGCGAGCTGATGGGTGTCTTCGCTGAACAAACAGCGCAAAAGTATCAGTTTAATCGTGAAAGCATGGATTCTTGGGCGCAGCAATCGGTGACTCGCGCGCAGCAAGCAATTGAGCAAGGTTTGTTCAAAGAAGAGATCGTGCCTGTTAACGTGAAAAGTCGACGCGGCGACATCTTGGTTGCCGACGATGAGCAACCGAGCAAACTTGACGTTGCCAAAATTCCAACTTTGCGCCCTGCGTTTGCTAAAGATGGTGGCGTAACAGCGGCAAACTCAAGCTCCATTTCAGATGGCGCGTCGGCAATGGTATTGGTCGATAGCGAGTTTGGTCGTCAGGAAAACCTTCAACCTCTCGCCAAAATCGTGGGTTACAGCACACATGCAAGGCTGCCAGAAGAGTTCACCATCGCACCTGTCTTCGCGATTGAAAAACTGCTGGAAAAAACGGGCTGGGACAAATCGGACGTTGACCTTTGGGAAATTAATGAGGCCTTTGCTGTTGTCACTCAATACGCAGTGAAAGTGCTCGAACTCGATGAGAACAAAGTTAACCCGCGCGGTGGTGCTTGTGCGTTAGGTCATCCTATTGGTGCCAGTGGTAACCGCATCCTCGTGACGTTGATTCACGCGCTTAAGCAAACTGGCGGAAAACGTGGCGTTGCATCGCTTTGTATTGGTGGCGGTGAGGCAACCGCGATCGCGATTGAAATCTGCTAATTCATTCTCAACAAAGTTTCACTTACATAACAGTAGTCAGTAACAAGCTGAAAAATACAAGGATGTCATCATGACAGAACAAGTAAAGCAGTATATCGGTGGTGAATTCGCCATCTCCGACTCAAAACAATGGCTAGATGTAACCAACCCGGCAACTAATGAAGTGATTGCACAAGTGCCTTGTGCCACGGAATCAGAAATGAATGCGGCGATCGCCAGCGCAACAGAGACGTTTAAGCGTTGGAAAGAAGTGGCTGCACCGGAGCGTGCAAGATTGATGCTGCGTTACCAACATCTACTAAAAGAGCAGCACGACGAGTTGGCAATATTGCTTTCAAGCGAGACAGGTAAAACCCTAGCGGATGCTAAAGGTGATGTTTGGCGCGGGATTGAAGTCGTTGAACAAGCTGCAAACATTTGTAGCTCAATGATGGGCGAAACGGTTGAGAATGTCGCAACGAATATTGATGGTTACTCTTACATTCAACCACTTGGTGTTTGTGCCGGTATCACTCCGTTTAACTTTCCTGCGATGATACCATTGTGGATGTTCCCTATGGCGATTGCGTGCGGCAACACCTTTATTTTGAAACCGTCGGAGCAAGTGCCGCTAACCGCGATGAAACTGGCTGAACTGTTTGAACAGGCCGGTGCACCCAAAGGTGTATTGCAAATTGTCCACGGTACCAAAGAGCAGGTTGACCGCATTCTTACTGATCCAGTCGTCCGCGCTATTTCTTTTGTTGGCTCTGTGCCGGTTGGTGAGTACATCTACAAAACGGGCACTGACAACCTAAAACGCGTTCAGTCATTTGCTGGTGCAAAGAATCACATGGTTATTATGCCTGATGCAAATAAACAGCAAGTGATTAATAACCTTGTTGGCGCGTCAGTTGGTGCCGCAGGTCAGCGCTGTATGGCGATTTCGGTGGCGGTGTTTGTAGGCGAAACCAAAGAATGGATTCCAGAGCTTAAAGAGGCGTTAGCTCAAGTTCAGCCAGGCGCGTGGGATGATGAATCAGCGGGTTATGGACCGCTTATTAGCCCGCAAGCGAAACAACGTGTGGTGAACTTAATTAATGAAGGCAAAGAATCTGGCGCGAACTGTGTTCTGGACGGTACCGACTGCCAAGTGGCTGGTTTCCCTGACGGCAACTGGGTGGGTCCAACACTGTTTACCAACGTGACGACAGACATGTCGATTTATCAGGAAGAGATTTTTGGCCCAGTGCTGCTGACCATGGAAGTGGACAATCTGGACGAGGCGATTGAGCTTATCAACGCGAACCGTTTTGGTAACGGTACGTCTATTTTCACAGCGAATGGCGCTGCCGCGAGAAAGTATCAGCACAATATTGAAGTGGGTAATGTGGGTATTAACGTGCCAATCCCAGTTCCATTGCCATTCTTCTCATTTACGGGTTGGAAAGGCAGTTTCTACGGCGATTTGCATGCCTACGGTAAACAAGCGGTTCGCTTCTACACCGAAACGAAAACGGTCACCGCACGCTGGTTTGAAGATGACATTCCAAGCGGTCCGAACATGACCATTCAGCTTAGCTAATTACCCACGTTAACAGCATATGGCCAAGCTTATTCCTGCTTGGCCTAGATTCAAATGCAATGAATTAGACCTTAGGACTTCAAGATGGATTTTGAATTAAACGAAGATCAAATCGCATTCGCAGACGCAGCTAAACAGTTCGCAGAACAGATGCTTGCACCGCACGCCGCAGAGTGGGATGAAAAACAACACTTCCCTAAAGATGTACTTCGCCAGGCGGGTGAACTGGGTTTTTTGAGTATCTATACGCCACCTGAGCACGGTGGCTTGGGGCTTTCCCGTTTGGATGCTGCGATTATTTTTGAACAATTGGCGATGGGTTGTACGGCAACTACAGCGTTTATGACTATCCATAATATGGCAACCTGGATGATCACCAGCTTTGCCAAACCGGAAGTTGCTCAACAATTTAGTGGTGAATTGATCACGGGTGAAAAGCTCGCTTCTTACTGCCTCACTGAGCCAAATGCAGGTTCTGACGCGGCATCTCTGACGACGAGTGCAGTGCGTGATGGCGATGAGTTTGTTTTGAATGGAGCAAAAGTATTTATCTCTGGCGCGGGTGATACGGACGTGCTTGTTGTTATGGCTCGCTCTTGTGGAGAAGGTGCTGGCGGTGTATCTGCTTTTGTTGTACCTGCTGACAGCGAAGGCATCAGCTACGGTAAGAAAGAAGCCAAAATGGGCTGGAACTGCCAACCAACGCGCATGATCACCTTCGAAAACGTCCGAATTCCGGCTGACTACTTGTTGGGTGAAGAGGGTGAAGGCTTTAAATTCGCGATGCTCGGTCTTGATGGTGGCCGCATCAATATCGCTACCTGTTCTGTTGGTACGGCACAACAAGCGCTGAACGAAGCAAAACAGTACATGACAGAGCGTAAACAGTTTGGACGTTCACTAGCGCAATTCCAGGCGCTGCAATTCAAGCTGGCGGACATGGCAACAGAGCTGGTCGCTGCCCGTCAAATGGTGAGACTTGCGGCTGCAAAACTCGATGCTCAACAAGCAGAAAAAAGTGCGTACTGCGCAATGGCGAAACGCTTTGCAACGGATGTGGGCTTCAAGGTTTGTGACGAGGCACTGCAAATTCACGGCGGTTATGGCTACATCAAAGAATATCCAGTTGAGCGTCACTTCAGAGACGTTCGTGTTCACCAAATTCTTGAAGGTACCAACGAAATCATGCGTCTTATCATCTCAAGACGCCTACTCACGGAAGGCGTTGAGCTGGTTTAGCCTGCGCAGTAGAGCCTTACCTTAAAGAACAAAATGGATTGAAAGATTATGACAGCACAAATCAAATTAGAGCGTGAAAATCACATTGCCAAGCTAACCATCAGCAATCCACCTGCGAATACGTGGACGCTTGAGTCTTTGAATCAACTTAAAGAGTTGGCAATTGAGCTCAGCAACGATCGCTCTATCTACGCTTTGGTACTAACGGGTGAAGGGGAGAAGTTCTTTTCTGCTGGTGCGGACCTTAATAATTTCGCCTCGGGTGACAAATCGCAAGCGGCGGATATGGCGTTTGCATTTGGTGAAGCGTTTGAAGCCTTGTCAGCGTTTGATGGGGTGTCTATCGCGGCGATCAATGGCTATGCAATGGGCGGTGGTTTGGAAGTTGCGATGGCTTGTGACATTCGTATCGCTGAAGAGCAAGTACAAATGGCGTTACCAGAAGCGTCGGTTGGCTTATTGCCTTGTGCCGGAGGAACGCAAAATCTCACTGCGTTAGTCGGTGAAGGTTGGGCGAAGCGCATGATCCTATGTGGTGAACGTGTGACAGCCGAGCGAGCAGAGAAAATTGGTTTGGTCGAAGAAGTCGTTGAAAAAGGACAAGCGTTGGAAACCGCAATGGAACTGGCACAGCGTGTCGCGGGTCAATCGCCTAAGTCTGTATCTGCTTGCAAAACACTCATTCAAAATCGACGTAGCCAGACACATGCGGCAGGGCTGGTTTTGGAACGTGAATTGTTCTTACAGCTTTTCAATACGCAAGATCAGACAGAGGGTGTGAACGCTTTCTTGCAAAAGCGTAAGCCAAACTGGACCAATAGCTAAGGAGTCACCATGGCGAGCAACGTAGAGATGACCAGCAAAGTAAACGTGTCAAAGCTAGAGTGTGCCGATGGTTCTGTCATTGGTGTGCTGGAGTTAGATAATCCGGCGGCGCTCAACGCACTGAGCTATGTAATGATTGAGCAGCTATACAATCAGCTGCTTGAGTGGCAAGTCGATGACAACATTGTTGCGGTGTGTTTGCATGCGAAGGGTGAAAAAGCATTCTGTGCAGGTGGTGATATTCAAGCCATTTACCGCGCGTTAGAAAACAAAGAGCAAGATTTTAACTCTGCACTTTCAGCCATGAAGACGTTCTTCGAGCTTGAATACCGCTGCGATCACCTGATTCATACCTATTCAAAACCGATTATCGCTTGGGGACATGGCTACCTGATGGGTGGTGGGGTCGGTCTGTTTATGGGCGCAAGTCATCGCGTGGCGGAGACCAACACTCGCTTTGCGATGCCAGAAATCAAGATTGGTCTTTATCCGGATGTGGGTGCGACCTACTTTTTGAATCAGTTACCAAAACACTACGCGCTGTTTCTTGGTTTAACTGCCTGTCAGATTAATGCGACCGATATGAAAGCATTAGGGTTGAGCCAATGGATTACCCAGCCTGATAGCAAAGGGGATTTCTTCTCTCAACTGTCTGATATCAATTGGAAAAGTGAGGCAGACATTAACGAGAAGATTGCGACACTACTTCGTACTTTAGAAGTCGACGAACCGGGCGAGGGATTGATGTTACCTCATGCTAACTTGATAGAGCAGCTTTGTCGGGGCGATTTACCAACGATAGCTGACGCGATAGCCAACGCTGATGTGGATGATAAATGGTTCGTGAACGCGCAGAAAGCACTCAGTTATGGCAGCCCTCTTTCACTCAATCTTACTTACCAACAATTGACTCAGTATCAGGGGCTGTCTTTGGATGCTTGTTTTGATATGGAGTTTAATCTCACATTGCGTTGTGGCTTAGAAGGTGACTTTAGAGAAGGGGTTCGTGCACTCATCATCGATAAAACCAATCAGCCAACGTGGATGCACAAGAGTGTTGTCGATGTGACACCACAAGAGCTGCAACGCTTTTTTGCACCCATTGATTCAGTGGATTACCCACTCAAAGACACGCAATTGGCGACAGCTGAACTTTAGTTGAACGGAATAGTTAAACGGATTAGCGACAAGGAAGAGACAGAACATGGATAAAATAGCATTTATTGGTCTTGGCAATATGGGCGCACCTATGGCTAAGAACCTGGTTAAAGCCGGTTTGAAGGTTGAAGTATTTGATTTGAATCCGAACGCTGTGGCGGAACTAACCGCACTTGGTGCTTCGAGTGCTGATTCTGTTCAGCAAGTCGTTCAAGGTGCTGGCATTGTCGTCACTATGTTACCTGCTAGTCAGCATGTAAAAAGTGTCTATCTTGGTCAGGATGGCATTTTAGAAAGCGTTGAGTCTGGAACATTGCTGATTGATTCATCCACCATTGATCCCGCGACCGCACGTATGGTTGGCGAAAAGGCACAACAGTTAGGCATCAGCTTTGTCGATGCACCGGTTTCGGGAGGTGTGGCTGGCGCAGCAGCAGGGACACTGACATTTATTGTTGGTGGCTCACAAGAGAACTTTGTTCAGGCTAAAGCGTTGCTTTGCCATATGGGAAAAAACATCTTCCATGCGGGTGACGCTGGTGCTGGTCAGGTGGCGAAAATCTGCAATAACATGATGCTGGGTATTCTGATGAGCGGCACCTGTGAGGCACTTAACCTCGGTATCGAGAACGGTCTCGATCCTAAAGTGCTATCTGACATTATGCTGCAAAGCTCAGGTCGAAACTGGGCGTTAGAGCTATACAACCCGTGTCCTGGCGTGATGGAGAATGCGCCAGCGAGTAATGGCTATCAAGGTGGTTTTATGAGTCAGCTTATGGCGAAAGACCTCGGTCTTGCTATGGAAGCGGCAGTTGCCAGTCAAACTTCAACGCCAATGGGTAGCGTGGCACGCAATCTATTTAATTTTCATAACGGTCAGGGCAACGGACAAAAAGATTTCTCTAGCTTGTTTGAGTTCTACCAAAAGCAAAACCAAGCCTAAGGAGCGCTTATGGAGTTAGCAAATAAGGTTGTTGCGATTACAGGTGCTGGGCAGGGGCTTGGCAAACAGATGGCATTATCGCTGGCAGAAAGCGGAGTGAACCTCGCGTTAATCGATCTCAATTTGGAACAATTGAGGGAGACACAGGCAGAGTGTGAATCTCTGGGCGTTAATGCCCGAGTTTATGTGACGAACGTGACAAACGAACAACAGGTTTGCGCGGCATTTGAGCAAATTGAAGCGGACTTTAAACAGCTCAATGGCGTGATTAACAACGCTGGCATCATGCGTGATGGTATGTTCATAAAAGTGAAAGACGGTCAGATTACGCCAATGTCTCTGGAGCAGTTTCAGTCGGTTATGGACGTAAATGTCACGGGTACTTTCTTATGCGGTCGTGAAGCGAGCAAAGTGATGCTCAACACCGACAGTAAAGGTGTGCTTATTAATATATCCAGTGTGGCTCGAGCTGGGAATATTGGTCAAACCAACTACTCTGCCTCCAAAGCAGCAGTGGCGACAATGGCGACGGTATGGGCGAAGGAATTAGGCCGATTTGGTATTCGCTCTGTTGCGATCGCGCCGGGCGTAATCAAAACGGCGATGACGGACCAGATTAAACCAGAAGCTATGGACAGGCTAATCAAGATGATTCCTGTCGGTCGTTTGGGGCTTGCTGATGAAATCTCCGCGACCGTGAAATATGCATTAACTAACGAGTTCGTGACCGGAAGAGTATTAGAAGTAGATGGTGGTATGCGAATGTAACCTCACTCACAAGGCTAACAATGTTCGTTGTATTGTTAGCCAACATCAAAATTTCCTCATTGATGGCAGTTGCATAAAACAAGATTGAGCCTCTCTATCTGTTTTACGTTACATGCCAATTTATCTTTCCCGTTTCTCTTTACCTCTTTTTAAGTGTGTTTTCTAAAACTGTGTGCGGATCACACTTTTGAATCGCCGTTATTGGGTATGTAAAATCCTATTTCATAGCGACCAATAATTGTGCAAATGAAAATTATAATGTTATGAGACTGTTACCACATGGCGTGGGCAATGTTTGTGCAAACAGAACAGTATCGGTGCAATCATTAGTGTACGATGTAAATTTTTTGTGTTGATAAATTTGAAAATTAATCTACCCGAAAATTAAAAAACACAAAGATAATAATTTTATGTCTATAATATATTGAAAAATAAAGATTAATTTTCTTTAGTTAAGCTGTGTATCGCCTTTTAATGAGTCATTTTCAACACGTCATCTCTGTGTCTCAAAGCGCAAATTTCCAACATTCTTCGGATGAATCTACAAAAAATAGTTTGAGATCGAACTAAAATTCAGGCATTTTATATTTAACTAACCGTTCAATTAAAAATGAAAGGGGATGAAATGCCGAAGGTGGGAATGCCTGAAATCAGGAAGCCACAGCTGGTGAAAGCGACAATGTCAGTGATTGATAGGGTGGGCTTACATGCAGCGAGTATCTCGTTGATCAGCAAAGAAGCTGGCGTATCAACGGGTATCATCAATCATTACTTTGGTGGTAAGCACGGGTTATTGGAAGAAACGATGCGCGAGATCCTTCGCCAGCTTTCATTCACGATCACGAAAAAGCTTCGTGAGCTGCCGGCTGACGCTCATCATCAACGTATCAATGCCATTATTGACGGTAACTTTGTCGGCTTTCAGGCTGAAAATAAAGTGGCCAAGACATGGCTAGCCTTCTGGTCTTATTCGATGCATGACGAACAGCTAAAGCGTCTGCAACGTGTAAACGAACGACGTCTTTTGTCCCATCTAAGAAGAGAATTAAAAGCACTATTAAGTGCAGAGCAAGCGGAATTGGTTGCTCACGGGATTGCGTCACTCATTGATGGAATATGGTTACGCGGAACGCTCAACCCGCAAGGCATCGATGCAGAAAAAGCAAGAGTCATCATCAACGACTATCTCGAAAAGCAGCTAACGTACTACTCACAAAAAATTTAAAAGTCACAGGTCTTCAAAATGGAAATGAAAACACATTACATCGACGGTGCAATGTACACCGGAAGCTCTGAAGAGCATTTCACCACATACAATCCGGCTAATGGTGAGCCGTTAGCCAATGTTAAACAAGCAAATCAGCATGATATGGAAGCGGCGGTTGAGTCTGCAAAACGCGGCTTTGAAGTATGGTCTGCAATGACGGCAATCGAACGTAGCCGTATTCTTAACAAAGCCGTTGCGATTCTACGCGAACGCAATGACGAATTAGCCGCACTAGAAGTAGCGGATACAGGTAAGCCAATCCAAGAAGCAAACGCTGTTGATATTACGACAGGTGCTGATGTACTGGAATACTATGCGGGCTTAGCGCCTAGCTTACAGGGCGAACAACAACCGCTAAACGAAAACCAATTTTTCTACACACGCCGTGAACCTTTAGGCATTTGTGCGGGTATCGGTGCTTGGAACTACCCAATTCAAATCGCAATGTGGAAATCCGCACCGGCGCTTGCTGCTGGTAACGCAATGATTTTCAAACCATCGGAAGAAACGCCGCTAACAGCACTTAAACTGGCTGAAATTTACTCAGAAGCGGGCATGCCTGACGGTGTATTTAATGTTGTGCAGGGTGATTACCGTGTTGGCCAAATGCTGACGGCGCATCCGGATATTGCAAAAGTCTCGTTCACTGGCGAGTGCGGTACAGGCAAAGTCGTTATGGGTGACAGCGCGAAAACACTTAAGCAAGTCACTATGGAACTGGGTGGTAAGTCACCACTGATCGTATTCGAAGATGCAAAACTGAACGATGCAGTATCGGCTGCCATGGTTGCAAACTTTTACACTCAAGGTGAAGTATGCACCAACGGTACCCGCGTATTTGTTCATGAATCCATTTACGACGAATTCGTGGCGCAGCTTAAAACTCGTACTGAACTGCTGGTTGTCGGTGATCCCCTTGATGAAAACACGCAAATTGGCGCTCTAATTTCAAAAGAGCACGAAGGCAAAGTGTTGTCTGCAATTGAAGAAGCGAAAGCAAGCGGCGCGACTCTGCTGACTGGTGGTTACAAAGTTACGGAAAATGGCCTTGCTAACGGTAACTTCGTCGCTCCGACGGTATTTATCGACTGTGACGATAGCATGAGTCACGTACAGCAAGAGATCTTTGGTCCTGTTATGTCTGTGCTTAAGTTCAGTGATGAAGCTGAGGTTATCGAGCGTGCGAACGATACGGAGTATGGTCTGGCAGCGGGTGTCTTCACGCAGAACCTCTCTCGTGCACATCGCGTTATTCATAAGATTCAGGCGGGTATCTGCTGGGTTAATGCCTGGGGTGATTCTCCGGCAGAAATGCCAGTGGGCGGTTACAAGCAATCAGGTATTGGCCGCGAAAACGGCGTCGAAACACTGAAGCACTACACGCAAACTAAGAGCGTATTAGTTCAACTGAGCGATTTCGAAAGCCCTTACGCTTAAACCTTCCAGGAGAATCAAAATGCAACAACGCTACGATTATATTATCGTCGGTGCGGGTTCGGCCGGCTGTGTTTTAGCGGATCGCTTGAGTGAAAGCGGTCAGCACTCTGTTTTATTGCTAGAAGCGGGCGGCACAGATAAGAGTATTTTTATCCAAATGCCGACAGCGCTCTCTTACCCGATGAACACCGAAAAATACGCTTGGCAATTCGAGACCGTGAAAGAAGACGGCCTTGATGGACGCCAACTGCACTGTCCTCGCGGTAAAGTTCTTGGCGGTAGCTCATCTATTAACGGCATGGTTTACGTACGTGGTCATGCTTGCGACTTCGACCAGTGGGAAGAAGAGGGCGCAAAAGGCTGGAATTATCAGGCGTGTTTACCTTACTTCCGTAAAGCGGAATCTTGGGTTGGTGGAGCGGACGAATACCGTGGCGATAATGGCCCTGTTGGCACCTGCAACGGTAATGACATGAAGCTTAACCCGCTATACGAAGCGTTTATCGAAGCTGGTAAAGATGCGGGTTATCCAGAGACGGATGATTACAACGGTTACCAGCAAGAGGGCTTCGGTCCGATGCATATGACTGTTGATAAAGGCGTGCGTGCTTCGACGTCTAATGCGTACTTAAGCCGTGCTAAAAAGCGTAAGAACTTCACGTTAATGAAGCGAGTCACCGTCCACCGCGTTTTACTTGAAGGCAAGAAAGCGGTCGGCGTTGAATTCGAGCAATCAGGTTCTGTTAAGCAGTGTTTTGCAAACAGTGAAGTGATTTCTAGTGCGGGTTCAATTGGTTCGGTACAGCTGCTGCAACTTTCCGGTATTGGTCCTAAAGATGTGCTGGAAAAAGCAGGTATCGAGGTGAATCACCAGTTGGAAGGCGTGGGTAAAAACCTGCAAGACCATCTGGAGGTTTACTTTCAATATCACTGTAAACAGCCGATCACGCTTAACAGTAAGTTAGGTTTGGTGAGTAAAGGGTTAATCGGTACCGAGTGGATTCTCACCCGTAAAGGCCTCGGTGCGACGAACCATTTTGAATCTTGCGCGTTTATTCGTTCTCGTGAAGGCTTGAAGTGGCCGAATATTCAATACCACTTCTTACCTGCTGCGATGCGTTATGACGGTCAGGCTGCCTTTGATGGTCATGGATTCCAGGTGCACGTTGGCCCTAATAAGCCAGAAAGCCGAGGCTCAGTAGAAGTCGTTTCGTCGAATCCGAACGACAAGCCGAAGATCGAATTCAACTACATCTCCACCGAGCAAGATAAGCAGGACTGGCGTGATTGTATTCGCCTAACGCGTGAAATCTTGAATCAGCCAGCGATGGACGAGTTCCGTGGTGACGAGATTCAGCCAGGTTTAAACATCACGACTGACGAGCAAATTGATGAATGGGTGAAGCAGAACGTAGAGAGTGCTTACCATCCATCGTGTAGCTGCAAAATGGGCGCGGACGATGACCCGTTAGCGGTTCTGAATGAGCAGTGTCAGGTACGTGGCATCCAAGGATTACGTGTTGTGGATTCATCCATTTTCCCAACCATTCCAAACGGCAACTTGAATGCGCCAACCATCATGGTTGCCGAACGCGCAGCGGATATGATCCTCGGAAACGCATTACAAAAATCAAACAATACTCCGGTTTGGATTGCACCGAACTGGCAAGAGATGCAACGAATGCATCCACCAAAAAGAAATTTAGATTCAATCTCATAATTCAAATAATCAACAAATAGTCAGTAATCATTACAAGGAACTAAACATGTCTAAGATGACGAAAATTGTATCAACTATCGCGTTAAGTACCTTAGCAACCGGTGCTTACGCAAATCAGTGTGAAACCGTTCGATTTGCTGATGTAGGTTGGACAGACATTACAGCAACAACCGCCGTTACTTCAGAAATACTAAAAGGGTTAGGGTACAAGACCAAGACAGATCTGCTTTCTGTACCTGTAACTTACTCATCAATGGCCAATGGTGACATTGATATTTTCCTGGGCAACTGGATGCCAACAATGGAAGGCGATATCGCCAAATACCGCGATGCTGGCACCGTCGAAACCGTTAAAGCGAACCTTGTCGGAGCTAAGTACACGCTTGCGGTACCAAAATACGTTTATGACTCGGGCGTAACGAGCTTTGCTGACCTGGTAAAACATGCTGACAAGTTTAAAGACCGCATTTATGGCATCGAACCAGGTAACGATGGTAACCGCTTAATTCAATCTATGATCGACAGCGATGCATTTGGTTTAAAAGGTTTCAGCCTTATCGAATCGAGTGAAGCAGGCATGGTGTCACAAGTTTCGCGCGCAGTGCGTCGTAACCAGTGGATTGTTTACCTGGGTTGGGCTCCGCACCCGATGAACAACAATGTTGAGATGGAATATCTTTCAGGCGGTGATGACTTCTTCGGCCCAAATTACGGTGGCGCGAATGTCTACACAAACGTACGTAAAAACTACCTTTCTGAGTGTCCAAATGTAGGTCAACTAGTGAAAAACCTAGAGTTCAGCCTAGAAATGGAAAACGAGTTAATGGAAGCGATTCTTAACCAGAAGCAAAAGCCATCGAAAGCGGCACAAGCGTGGTTAAACGCGAATCAAGATCAAATCGAAGCGTGGCTTAAGGATGTGAAAACGGTCGATGGCCAGGATGCACAGGCAGCGATCACAGCGTACCTAAAAACAAACGCTTAATTCGATTTATACCCCAAGAAACTCAACTTGAGTAACGATTTGGGGATAGTAGTGGGCGGTGATGCCCACTTCATTAACACAAAGGGTTTATTGTGAATATTATTACGGACAACAAACTACCATTAGGGCAGTGGATGGAAACGGGTGTTGATTGGTTAACCATCAATGCGTCTGGGTTCTTTGATACTATCTCAATTACACTTGAAACCATCATTATGTTTGTGGTGGATATTTTCAAATGGATGCCACCTGCGGCTCCAATCATTATGACGGCGGCAATCGCGTGGTTCCTACATCGTAGTATTCCTCTTGTTGTATTTGTCGTGCTTGCGTTACTCGCGATTCTCAACCTTGGCTATTGGCAAGAGATGCTGGAAACCTTTGTCCTTGTTTTTGCTGCGACGACGATTTCCGTATTAATTGGTGTGCCTTTAGGAATTATGGCTGCGCATCGTCCTTGGTTATATACATTACTCAGACCGATTCTGGACTTGATGCAAACCGTACCAACGTTTGTATACCTGATCCCGACACTGGTTCTGTTTGGTTTAGGTATCGTACCGGGGCTTATCTCAACCATTATCTTCGCCATTGCGGCTCCAATTCGATTGACTTATCTGGGCATCATTAAAGTGCCGGAAGAGTTGTTGGAAGCAGGTAAAGCGTTTGGTGCAAGCCGTATGAAACTGCTGTTTAAGGTGGAGTTACCTGCGGCATTACCAAGCATCATGGCAGGCGTGACGCAATGTATCATGCTGTCTCTTTCAATGGTGGTTATTGCGGCGCTAGTGGGTGCTGACGGTTTAGGTAAGCCGGTTGTACGTGCGCTAAACACCGTAAACATCTCACAAGGTTTTGAAGCAGGATTAGCGATTGTTCTTGTGGCAATCATCCTCGATCGCTTGTGTAAAGCACCAAACCAGAAGGAGGCGTAATCATGGACGCAATTACTATTGAAAACCTTGATGTGGTTTTTGGTCAACAGCAAACGCAAGCGCTGAACCTGCTAGACCAAGGTAAATCGCGACAAGAAATTATCGATGAAACTGGTCAGGTCGTCGGGGTTGATAACGTATCATTGAGCGTTAAACAGGGTGAAATTTGTGTACTGATGGGCCTGTCGGGCTCGGGTAAATCCAGCTTACTTCGCACCGTGAACGGGTTAAATAACATTTCCCGTGGTTCACTGAAAATCAAAGATGGTGACGACATGGTGGAACTCGCGAACTGTGATGAACAGACGCTTCGCCATTTACGTACTCATCGTGTTTCTATGGTATTTCAGAAGTTCGCTTTGATGCCTTGGTTATCGGTCTTAGATAACGTGGCGTTTGGACTGGAGATGCAAGGCATTGGCAAAGCTGAGCGTCGTGAAAAAGCACGTGCACAGTTAGAAATGGTGGGATTGTCAGAGTGGGAAAACAAGTTTCCTCATGAGCTTTCTGGCGGTATGCAGCAGCGTGTTGGCTTGGCTCGCGCCTTTTCGATGGACACTGACATCTTATTGATGGATGAACCGTTTTCAGCACTTGACCCATTAATTCGTGCGCAGCTTCAGGATGAACTGATTTTGCTCCAAGAGAAGCTGAATAAAACGATATTATTTGTAAGTCATGACTTGGATGAAGCACTTAAAATTGGTAACAACATTGCCATTATGGAATCGGGCAAACTGATTCAGCATGGAAAGCCAGAACAGATCATTCTGACACCAGAAAACGATTATGTGGCGGACTTCGTGGCACATACTAACCCGTTAAACGTGCTTAAAGGCCGTTCTTTAATGCAGTCATGTGATGCTCTGGTACGTCAAGAAGAACGTGTTCTCATCTGTGCTGATAAAGACATTTGGGTGTCGCAAGATCCGAAAGGATTGAGGTTAATTGATACTGATAAGCTGTTGATCCTTTGGGATAGCGAATCATCGAACCTTGATGATGTGAAAGAAAATACGTTGGTTCAGGTTAGCCCGGATATCAGTATGCGTGAAGCGATAGAGCTTAAGCAGCGCAGTAACCAGCCTTTATTGATGGTTGAAGATAACCAGTTGGTCGGCATATTGAGCGACAATGAGTTGTACAATGCACTACTGGGTAACTTCAGGTCAGATAAAGTGGCTTGATAACTCCAGAACATAAAGTTCGGAGAATAAAAAGAGCCGCAGCTTTGGTACGCTGCGGCTTTTGTCTATCGAGCCGAAATTAGTTTCAATTTACTGTGCTCATTGCTCTTTCTTTTCTTTGTCCTTATTCACTGCTTTCGCAATATCTTGTACCGCTTCAACTAAATTAATTGGCATCGGGAAAATAATTGTCGAAGTTTTATCTGTGGTAATTTCAGTTAGCGTTTGCATATAGCGCAATTGCAAGGCATTTGGTGCTTCATTTAGCATTTGTGCCGCTTCTTTTAACTTGTTAGACGCTTCTAATTCACCAGTCGCATGGATGATTTTTGCACGACGATTACGCTCCGCCTCGGCTTGACGAGCAAGCGCTCGAACCATACTTTCATTCAAATCGACATGTTTAACTTCAACGGTGGCTATTTTAATCCCCCAGTCATCCGTTTGTTGATCGAGGATGGACTGCAAATCTTTATTGAGTCGCTCTCGCTCGGAAAGGAGCTCATCTAGCTCATGCTGACCTAATACTGAACGAAGCGTTGTTTGCGCTAACTGACTGGTCGCCTCGCTGTAGCTCTCAATATTGTTGATGGCCATTTGCGGATCGACGACGCGAAAATAGACTACAGCATTTACGCGAACAGACACATTATCTTTCGTTATAAGGTCTTGTGTCGGGACGTCGAGAACGACAGTTCGCAGGTCTACGCGCACCATTTGTTGGATAAAGGGAATCAAGATGATCAGGCCAGGGCCTTTTACCTCTTGAAATCGACCCAAGAAGAAAATTACGCCACGTTCGTACTCGCGCAGAACTTTGAAAATTTGTGTCGCTAGTGCGATCAACAGAACCAGGATTACAGAAACAGTGTAGAGCAACATATTCGCCTCCTATTCATTAGGGCGGTCATTTGGCTTTACCGTTAAGGTTAGCCCTTTCACATTGACAACGGTAACTTGGTCACCTTGTTTGAGTCCTTGGTTTAGTTCATCTTTGGCGGTCCAAAATGCGCCATCCATTTGCACGCGACCTTCACCGTCAATGAAATCATCGCTTACCACTGCTTGTTTGCCAGGGTAGGTTTCAAGACCAGTCGTGACCCTTCGGTGGCGTATTCTCACTAGCATGCCGACAGTCAGAATGATCAGCGCAACTGAAAAAATGGCAAGGCCAAAGATTAAAGGCAATGCGACTTGAAAACCCGGTAAGTCACTGTCCATCAGGAATATCGAACCGAGAATAAAGGCAACCACACCCCCCAAGCCCAAAACTCCGAAACTCGGGCTAAATGCTTCGGCAATCATTAGCGCAATGCCGAGTAGTAGTAGCCCCAGACCAGCGTAGTTAACGGGCATCATCTGTAGTGCGTACATCGCAAGTAGCAAGCAGATGCCACCTAATACGCCGGGTAAGCCAATTCCGGGATTGTAGAACTCTAAAAGTAGACCATAGATACCAATAAGGATCAGAATGTAAGCAACGTTGGGATTGGTGATGACGGCAAGCATTTCCGCACGCCAATCAGGGACTCTTTCTACCCAGACAGGGTTTTCCAATGATAATGTCTCGGGCTGATTGTTTATTTTAACGGTTGTTCCGTTAATAGTCTGAACCAGCTCTTCGGGTGAATTTGCTATATAGTCAATGACATTCAGTTTTAGCGCTTCCTGAGCGTCGAGACTTGCCGCTTCACTCACGGCTTTTTCTGCCCATTCAGCATTGCGATCGTGAAGCTTAGCCAACCCTTTTATATATGCTCTGGCGTCATTGATGACTTTCTTTTCCATCGCTGTTTTAGCCGGAACTTTTTCAGAGGTGCCATCTTCAGTTTCTTGTTGGTCTTTGGCTTTTTCGTTTTGATCATCGCCAGGGGAAGGGGCTCCTGGTGCCCCACCACCCAATGCGACAGGGGTAGCAGCGCCAAGATTTGTAGCCTCTGCCATTGCTGCGACATGGCTGGCAAGAAGAATATAAGTACCTGCACTGGCCGCTCGAGAACCCGATGGTCCAACCCATGTTGCGACGGGAATGGAGGAAGTAGTGATGGCATGAATAATGTCTCTCATCGAGCTATCCAGTCCGCCCGGTGTGTCCATCCTTAAAATGACTAAACTGACGTTTTCCTGCTGGGCTTGTTCTATTTCTCTGGAAAGGTAATCGCTAATAGCGGGACCAATAGCACCGTTAACCGGGACGATCCATACCGTGTTAGCCAATGCCTGACTAGCAATCAGGACAAGCGGTAATAGCCATATTCGTATCCATTTCATACAGTCCTCCTAGTGCAGTGACAGGGACTTATTGAAAAGCTTATTTAAAGTATATACGCAAGTAACAGGACAGTATGAGCACAGCGTTATAGATTTATTTAATCGGATGGCAGTTTGAACAACCCGATACGGTTGAACAGAGGATAACAAGGAGCGGGGAAAGAGTTGGAGCCATTTTCCCCTCTATCAGAGCAACTCGCTGACCTGATGACCAGAGAACGTTTTAAGTACAGCATCCATTGGCATCGGTCTGTAAAAATAGAAACCTTGTAGGTTATTGATGTTCCAGACTTTGAGCTTACGCACCTGACTTGCTGTTTCTACGCCTTCAGCAACGATCGTTAATCCTAATTCCTGCGACATATTGACGATGTTACGTACCAGTGTTTTGGCTCGGTCATTAAATTCAATTTCATCAACGTAGGACTTGTCTAATTTAACAATATCCAGTGGGAAGTTGCAGATACTGCTGAATGAGGAAAAGCCAGTACCGAAATCGTCCAGCGCAAGTAGAACGCCGAGGCGCTTTATCTCATTAATGCAGTGAATCGAGTCGGCTTCAGTCCCCATTAACATGCTTTCGGTAATTTCAAGCACAATACTTCCTGGAGAGATTTGGTACTCATCAATCAGCGTCGTAAGGTATGAAATAAGCCTTGAGTGATAAAAATGACGGGCACTTAAGTTAATGTGAACCGAAAGCTGTGGTAGTCCTTTAGCATGGCGAACTTGGTTAAGTTGTCCAATAAACGCACAAGATTGCTTGAGGATGGATTCCCCAAGCTCAATAATCAATTTGCCTTGCTCAGCCATAGGAATAAAAACGGTCGGTGACACCATGCCGAGATCCGGGTGTTGCCAGCGAGCAAGTGACTCAAAGCCAATCACCTCTTCGGTTTTTGCATCAACAATTGGCTGGAAATACGGAATGATGTCGTTCTGTTGTATTGCTTCTTCTAAATCACGGTTAATGATGTTCAAGGTTTCTGCTTGGACAGATAGCGCTTCATCAGTAACGAAAACTTCGCGAGCCTGACGCCCACGAATTGATTGTGCTGAGTGACGCGCAGCCAAAAGTAGATGTTCAAGAGGCTGGTGGGTGATCTTCGGATCCATCATCACTGCTTTAGTATCGAGTGATACGGTAATACCAGAAAATACCACCTTATAAGAAAGTTGGTGTAGTAGGCGGTTGGTCGCCTCTATGACTTCACTATGATTGGCCTCTCGTGGGATGAGTACTATAAACTCGTTCTCGCTGATTCGGCCAATTTGAAAAGCTCCTAAGTGCTCTCTCAGTATCTTTGCAATGTATTGGATTGCTTCATCAAAGACAAAGTGCCCGTATACTTCTGCAATTTGTTTTAGCTGTTTACTTTTGAGGAAAATGAACGAAAACTGGTTGGGTTGTGTTTGTACCAGTTTATCAAGCGCTTCAGCTATCACTGGGCGATTACAGAAACCCGACACAGGGTCTAAGTCGGTCAACTGTTGAATTTTTTCCGCTTGTTGCTTTGTTTCCCGGATATCCTGAATTAATAACATGATCGCACTCTGACCATCGTGCTGAATCAGTGCCGCTTCAATTAGACAGTCAATAGTATCGCCATGACCGTCGAGAAGTTGCGCTTCAAACAAAGTTCTGCCGTTTTCTAACTCGATCAGCATCTCTTCAAGTTGGGATTCACTAGTATGAACGGAGCAAAGGGTATTGAGTGGGCGTTTAATCAAATCCGGCTTTTGATGATTAAGCATTTCTAACGCTCGTGGGTTGGCATCGACAATTTCACGCTCAATCACGAAAAGCATACCCAGCGAAGAGCTATGATACAACGCGCTGAAGTTATGCATTGAATCCTTTAACTTCGATTGTGTCATCGACGTATTGTCAGAAAGCTTCTGCACCAGTTTAGACGCTAGTTCCAGTTCGTCAGCGCTTATTGATTGAACCCCTTCAAGCTTATATTCCGACGCGATTTTGTACATATTGTCAGCGAAGTGATTAAATCGAGCTGACACTTTTTTTCTGAAAATGAAAAATGTGGCCATTGCTATGATTGATGCCACTACCCCGACAGTCGCGAATAAGTAGAGAAACAGTGCGTTACCTTTAGAGTAGTAATCACGTTTCATCTCCGTTTCTACCCATGCAATAGGGGAACCTTCAATGTCATTCAGTAGCGAAGCTTTGGTTATAGAGTTCGAAGATTTTTCAATGTCTCGTATAAGGTTATTATCTGCCCCCGACGATAGTAGGGGGATTAATGAGTTTTGAGCGAATAGAATAGAATCAAAGTCACCGGGAAAGCGCGACGTTAAGTTTCTTCCCCACAATAACCAGCCATTTGATGCACTATTACTCTCACTGTTTTTTACCGGGGTTAAGCTAAGCCCCCAGATGGATTGATCAATTTTCAATAACCCAGAAAGGTGAGTTGGATGTGCATCCGACTTTTGATTCATAGACGCTATATGTTGTTGAATGAGCGGATGATGCACAGCTTTAGTCGATAACGTAGACGACTTTTCTCGAGCCAGTGAGAGTAATTCTTGGCCTGACAGCGTGACAAACGACATCATGTCCAAATTCAATGAATTAAGCGTTTCTATATACAGGTTTCGCTCGGTGTAACCTGCGATGTCGGGATCTTCTAGAAACAGATCGTAAGTTTCATCCCAATATGCCCAGTCATAAGAGTTAGTCGTCTGTTGGGAGACCATTAAATCAACCACAGCGAGTGCTTGCTGGTTTGCATGGTTTATTTCCATGTCTTCTAGTTGATTGACGCTGTACAGGAAAAAATAACGAACGATAAATAAACAACTTAGTACCATTCCAAGCAAACCAAGTGAGAAGTATAAAGCGGTCTTATAGCGGAGATTTAAGTTAGATAAGCGAAATGTTTGCATTAAAAAATGGTAATAGGTATAAGTTTTTTGCAAGTGTATGGCATCTAATACTATATTTTTTTGACGTAAGTTCAAATTGTTAAAAATGAGTTAGAGAAATAGTTATACAGTGTCGTTGCATAATCTCGTCTGGCTACTAACCATATAGATCCCCATAAAAACCACCTAATAACCTTTTTCTGCATACTCGGCGCTATTCATGCTTTTTTATGAAAAGAGAACGAATGTTCATCTGAGTTTATAAATAGCGTAGGTGATAGTAAACTGTCAAAAAACAAAGGAATTTGTCATGTTTATTGTTTACCGTTTAGCCAAATTAGCCATTATCTGTATGATCTTCTTTACCATTTATGATTTGATCGCCTATGGAGAGGTCACTTGGTTCCATCGACTCTTGTCATATTTCAACTAATTTGAACCTTATGGCAGGTCGCTCAAACACCTGCCACACATTAGAGCAATACGCAGATATTCAAATAAATAGGAAGTTCGTATGAGTAAGCATACTGCCACTATTCAGTGGCAACGCCAAGCAAGCGAGATTTTCAGCGATAATCAATACAGTCGCGCGCATACGTGGACGTTTGACGGTGGCTTGCAGGTGCCTGCTTCTCCGTCCCCTCATGTTGTACCTCTTCCTCTATCCGTGGCGGAAAACGTCGACCCAGAAGAAGCGTTTGTTGCGGCACTTTCGAGCTGCCATATGTTGGTGTTTTTATCGATAGCCGCCAAACGTCGGTATGTCATTGACTCTTATGTTGACGCTGCTGAAGGTGAGCTCACAAAAGGGGACAATGGTAAAGAGTGGGTTTCTCGTGTGGAGCTGAATCCCAGCATCGTGTTTTCGGGCGACAAACAGCCCACGCAAGAACAGTTAGAAAAAATGCATCATATGGCGCATGAAAACTGTTTTATTGCTAACTCTGTAAAAACTGAAGTAGTAACAAATATTCTTACGTAACCGAAATTCACCGTTCATTTTGGGTATTGCCTAGATAACATCGGCTAAATTCACTGAAACGCACGCGACAATGTCAGCTTATGTCGATGAGACGAAATGACATTGTTGTGCGTCAGCGCAAATGTCATTTGTTAAATTAATGTTATTGTTTGCATATGTTAACCCGACAAGATTAAGACATGACGAGCCGCACCCCACTGGAGTCGTTTATTCAAACGGACGGCACCCCAACGTTTGGTCATCTTGAAGCCATGCCTAAATCGTTACAGCTTGATCGCTTCGAATACCGGAATGAGATGGACCGACCTGCGTCGAGATTGCGTAAGTATTTCGGCTACAAGCAATTCCAGTTTGTCTCTCTGGTTACTCCTGAGTATCTCATAGGCATTGCGATCGCTGATATTCGTTATTTGGCCTCCGGTTTTTGTTATCTTTATGACATTAAAAACAACGAACTCGTTGAACAGCAGTGGCTGAAACCTTTCAATCTTGGTTATCAAACTGAGCCATCAAGTTGGTCAAGCTCCGCGACTCTGGCGGATGACGCGATCCAGTTTTCCATCCAGGAAGGTACGTGGCACGTCCATTTTGTGTCTGGCTCAGTCAATGCGGTAATCAGCTTACATCCTGAACCCCAAAGCAGCCCGTTGATGTTATGCACGCCAACGGGTTACTCAGGCTGGACGTATACGCAAAAGCACAATGGCTTATCGGTCGCTGGTAACCTGTTTATTCTGGGTCAAGAACAAGATCTGAGTAAAGTTTCTGCAGGGTACGATTTTTCGGCAGGATACATGCGAAGAGAAACAAGTTGGCGATGGGCGAGTATCAACCATATGCAAGACTCCGATCGTTTAGGTCTTAATCTCGCCGTGGGTGTCAACGAAACGGGCTATTGCGAAAATGTGCTTTGGGTGAATGGTGAGCGTCATTTGCTGGCGCCGGTGCACTTTCATTTTTCACGCAATAACCCACATGAAGAATGGAAAATCACCTCTCAGGATGGGCGAGTTGAACTCAATTTCACGCCGTTAAACTGTCGTTCAGAAAGAAAGAATTTCTGGCTTCTCAAAAGTAATTTTCGTCAATATATGGGACATTTTAATGGCTTTGTCATTGATGGAAATGGCAAGAAGCATGAGTTGAATGAAGTCGTCGGCTTAACCGAAGATCACTACGCAAAATGGTAGCAAATAGATGGATTGGTCAATATTGATGGAGCGTCCTGAGCTGCTGCTTTTGATTCTGGCTCCAATATTTTTTCTCTGCATATTCTCAGAGTACTGGTTCGGCCAGCGCAGAGATCGTTTACCGAAGAACGCAACTTATGTCCTACCTGAAGTGACATGTAATTTTGTATTGGCCGGTCTTCACCAAGCGACAGATATTCTCGCAGGTTTGTTTATCTCTCAACTTTATTTATGGCTTTTTGGCTGGCGCTTATTTGACATTGAAATCAGTATTTCTACGTTCTTAATGCTCTTGGTTCTTCAAGATTTTTTCTATTATTGGTTTCATCGCGCTAGCCATCGTATTCGCTGGATGTGGGCGGCTCATGTTGTCCATCATAGCTCTGAAAGAATGAATTTTAGTACTGCCTTTCGTCAAAGCTTAATGTATCCGCTTGCCGGTATGTGGATCTTTTGGTTGCCTTTAGTGGTGATAGGCTTTGAACCGAAATGGGTGATCTTCGCGGTATTGCTCAATCTGGGGTTACAGTTTTTTGTTCATACTCAGTCGATACGCTCGCTTGGTCCATTGGAATGGGTATTTAATACCCCGTCTCATCATCGTGTACATCACGGTATCAATCGACAATACATAGATAAAAACTATGCGGGCGTACTTATCATCTGGGATCGTATGTTTGGTTCTTTTGAGCCAGAGGTCGAAACGGTACGTTATGGGATATCTAAACCAGTGAACAGCTTTAACCCTATAAAAGTGACCTTTGCCGAGTGGCAGGATATGCTTCGAGACGTCTGCCAGCCCTCGCTAACGTGGCGTCAACGCTGGCAATGTTTGTTTTCACCACCAACGGATTCCACGGACTCATAGTAAGGTAAAGTTATCGCCTTTTCGTCGTCTATATCCAATGTAAGTGAATGCGGTGTTAGTCGTCACATTGGTATTGTTCCTTAAGCCTCTTTCCGTTGAGGTCGATGTGATCATGCTGAATTTAGAATGGTGTTATTAGGTTTTCAATTCCTGCAAGTCGTCATTTAAAGACCGAGCTATTGGTTATCTATCATCCAGACTGCGGCCTCTAAGCGCGAACTGACGTTGAGCTTTTTCAAAAGATTTTTGACATGGACTTTTACTGTCGAGTCTGTGATGCTCAATTCGTGAGCGATGAGCTTATTACTCATGCCTTTAGAGATGAGTGATAGAATTTCAAGTTCGCGACTGGTGAGCGTTTTGAGAGGGCTTTCTTGCGCAGGTTTTTTCGGTTTATTGCATGACTGAAGCAGTACTTTGGTCAGTCTGTCAGACAAGGCAAGTTGTCCTAGTACGGCTTGCTTTATGTTAGTCACAATGTCTTCTGGTTCCATGTCTTTCAGCAGATAACCATCCGCACCACTTGAAATTGCGTTAAGAACATCATCTTCATTGTCCGAAACGGTCAGCATCACAACACGTGAGGTGACGCCTTTTTCTCTCATTTGGCGAACAGTTTCTAATCCGTCTATTCCTTGCATGTTAAGATCGAGAATAATCAAGTCCGGATCATGCTCTACGGCACCTTCAATTGCATCAGTCCCGTTGCTGTATTCACAAATCACTTGCAAACCTTCTTCCAAGGCAATCAGTTGTCGCAACCCACTGCGAAATAGCGGGTGATCGTCGACCAACATTATCGTTGCTTCTTCTGAGCTCACCGTTAACTCCTTTAACGCTTCCATGTGTTTATTACTTTATCATCATGATTTAGGGACACTAAATCTACAATTATTTTTAGCTTCGGAAAAATTCTCTTACTTCTTGCGGTTAATTGGGGGTAAAGCGCAGTAAAAGTAGCCCTTCAAGCACTGCAGCAGTGCAAGCGAGCAAAGCAAGGGACTTCCAAAATAAAATGGGGTTGCGCTTTAATAAAGGTTTGTTGTCGACACCGTTTAATAGTTGGGTATTTGGCGTGAAAAGATCAGCAATAAAATCACCAAGAGCCTGATACCGATTGGTTGGGATCTCAGCGGTCGCCTTTTTAAACGCGAGATCTACCCATAGCGGAATATCTTCCCGATACTCTTTTATCGAGTGGTAATCCCACCTTACGTGCCGAGCCTGCTGCAGTGTTTGCTGTGAATGTTCCTTATATGGCAGATGAGCGGTGAGCATTTCGTAGCCGATAATGCCGATAGAAAAGAGATCAGAGAGTGTACTCGCTTCCCCAGTATTGATGTACTCGGGAGCCGTATAGTTGACCGATCCAAGCGGAAACGACGTGGCTTCTTCTTGTTGTATCTCGCGCAGGCCCTTTGCCTCAACCGTACCAAAATCGATGATCTTTACCTCACGATTTGGTGTGATCATGATATTTTCGGGTTTCAAATCGCGATGCACCATATCCGCACGTTGGAAAACCCGAACTGCTTTTACGATGCCATCCAGTATTTCACGCACTGAATCCAAAGGTGGGTTAGGGTGGTCATGCATCCATTGGCGCAGCGTTATTCCCTCAATGTACTCGCAAACCTGATAGATGAATTTTGAATGAACGGGCCTTGGATACATTTTCATTACTCGGCGACTGTCCAACTGAGTCGAGAACCATTGCTCGTTGGCAAATCGTTTTAATGTCTCCGGATCGTCACTGTAATTGAGTGAGGGCGCTTTGATAATAACATTGCCACCTTTTTGTCGATCAAAAGCGAGATAGACGTGGCTGCGTGGGCCTTCGTAGAGGGTATCTAATATTTCAAAATGATCCAGGCTTTGACCCTGGTGTAATGCTGGTGGAATGTTGTTCGCGAGCAAGGCTGTTTGGTATTCAGTCAAGTTGAAGCTGGGTAATTCTTTTACGTTCAATACGGTACAGCTTACATTGTCAGTGCTTCCTTTGAATAAAGCGTTGTTACATAAAGCCTGTGAAAGGGCTTCAGAGGAGTCTGCGCTGCTAATTTGTTGTTTGATTTCCTCATGAGTTAAGGTCTCATGCACCCCATCTGTGGTTAAAACGATGGTGTCGTTTTCTTTGAGCGCTAATGTGAGAAAGTCGATTTCGACTTTTTCATCCATACCAAGGGCTCGAGTCAGATAACTTTGGTGGCCGAAATTAGTGCGTTGATGATCCCGGGTTAGAAGAGTCAGTGTGTCATCGCGATAGAGATACACTCTGCTATCACCAACGTGAAAAATGTATCCAGTATTGGATTTAATCACAATGGCACTAAAAGTCGTCACCATGCCATTATGGTAAAGTTGATCTTTGCCCTGACTATAGAGCCAACTATTTAAACTGGTGAGTAATTCAATCGCAGAACGTTTAATGCTCCAGCTTGAGGGCGTCGCATAGTAATCGGTAACAAATTGAGTGGTGGCGGTCTGGCTGGCTTGTTGTGCCTGATTACTGCAACTCACGCCATCAGCAATACAAGCCACAACCCCTTTGTGAATCAACTCATCACGAGTCGTTGGATACTTGACGATAAAGGCGTCTTGATTTTCGTCTCGTTTACCCATCAAAGAGCATCCGGAAAATTCGATATGTTGTATTTCTTGAGCTGACTTTTCCTGAACTAACATTGATACCTTCCTTGCCGCACTTTCCCACAATAAAAAGAAACAAGAACAAAAGCCCAACCAAAACTGGTCGAGCTCTTGAACGATATTGAGGCATTACTTAATTTGGTGATTCTTTGCATATATAAATCAGTAAAGCTCAATATCTCCCGATAAACCTCTAATACTGATGCAATTTAGTGAGACACATCAATCAGAGTGACGCTACCATCTTCGTTAACCTCTGCAATTTTTCCTGATGGCTCTTCCATAAACATCAGAGCAGCAAACCCGATCACTGCAGTACCAGCAATCACGAAGAAGAAGGTTTGGTATGAGACAAACGACAAGATGGTCAGATAAGTCACCGCACCAACATTGCCGTACGCGCCTGTCATACCTGCGATTTGCCCTGTCATTCGACGCTTGATAAGTGGAACCGTTGCAAATACCGCGCCTTCACCTGCCTGCACAAAGAATGAACAAGACATTGCAGCAGCCACAGCTAACCAAACTGGCCAGCTTTCATTGACTTGTCCCATCAGGAAATAACCTACGGCAAGGCCTGCTGTCAGAATTAGTAGTGTCAGTTTACGACCAAACTTATCTGAGATTAGACCACCACCCGGACGCGACATCAGGTTCATAAATGCGTAAGCGGATGCCACCATGCCTGCCACGACCGGTGATAGTTCAAAGGTTTCAGAAAAGAAAAGTGGCAACATGGAGATCACGGCTAGTTCTGAGCCAAATGTTGCAAAGTACAGGACGTTTAGAACCGCTACTTGCTTGAACTTGTACTGATGAATAGGTTCAACGGGCTTTTTGAAAATCGATTTGTTGACCTTCCAAACCTGATTAGCGTCGATGACGTAAAGCAACGCGAGGCCCGCGTAAATCGCGTTTACCACACCTTGTTCAAGCATATTGATATTGCTTGGTGACAACTTCCACGCCAGTAGTGCGAGTACAGCGTACATTGGTACTTTCATCGCTAAAAGAAAGAAGAAATCGCCTTTTGATGTCACTTCCATTGCTGACAAGTGTTTAGGTCGGAAGTAAGTTGCGCCCTTTGGTGTGTCAGATACGTTCTTGTAAAACACAACAGAGAACAGAAGGCTCATTACACCCGTCAAAGCGATCGCATAGCGCCAGCCGTCCTCGCCACCAAAGACTAATGCTAGAGTTGGTAGTGTAAATGCGGCTGCTGCAGAGCCAAAGTTACCCCAACCACCATAAATGCCTTCCGCGGTTCCGAGTTGATTATGCGGAAACCATTCAGAAACAAGACGAATACCGATAACGAAACCTGCACCAATAAAGCCAAGCAGGAATCGTGCAATGGCTGCTTGTATAAACGAATCTGCAAAGGCGAACATGAAACATGGGATGGAGCAGATAGCCAGCAGTGCTGAATACACAATTCGCGGACCAAATCGATCGGTAAACATGCCGATAAGTACCCGCGCTGGGATAGTCAGTGCAACGTTTAGAATCAACAAGGTTTTAATTTCCTGGCTTGAAAGGCCAAGTGATTCTTTGACCATTTGTAGCAACGGTGCAAAGTTAAACCAAACAACAAAGGTAATAAAAAATGCCATCCAGCTTAAATGGAGGATCTTCATTTTTCCACTAAAAGAAAAGAGGGTGAATTTTGAGCTTTCCATGTTCAATAATCCTTATAAGATTCATTTCGAAGGCATTGCCTTGATTGTGTTGTTAAGGCAATGCCACAGTTTTTGGCGTTTGCTTCTCGTTACTGTCTCAGTTCGATCATGCCGTTGTTATTTCGGACTTCATAAATCGGCACGTTATACTCTGGGTTTTCGATGCATTTGCCTGTTTCCAGACAAAAATGTTGTTTGTATAAAGGCGAGGCAACACACAATATCTCTCCCACACAACCAAGAATCCCTCTCGATAAAATATTGGCTTTACCAATAGGGTCAAAGTTAGAAATGGCGTGCAAAGAGTTAGTGCGCTGGCTGAAAAACACCGCGATTTGTTTATCATCTACTTTGGCGCAAACTCCGGTGTTGGGTGCGATGGCAGTTGATTCACAGATTGATATCCAGTTACTCATATCGATTCTCCTAAAATTAAATATCTAGATTGGTATCAGCTAACTTCGACCACTTCGATAGCAAGCTCGTCTGCTGTGTTTTTCGGAAATTTCTGTTCTCTGACAGTAACGAACTGAAGTGATTCATCACGATCAGGGCTGTTAATAAAATGGCTGAATCGACGCAGTTTCTCTGGAGATTCCAAGGTGGTTTTCCATTCGCACTGGTAATTTGCCAGGCTGTCTTGCATCGATTTTTCCAGCTCATCTGCTAACCCAAGTTTGTCGTCAATCACCACTTCTTTGAGATAGTCAATGCCGCCTTCGAGGTTCTCAAGCCAGACGGAAGTGCGCTGCAGTCTGTCTGCGGTGCGGATGTAGAACATCAGAACGCGATCGACATACTTAATTAACGTTTCGTCGTCCAGGTCTGTGGCCAGTAAATCGGCATGGCGAGGGCGCATACCGCCGTTACCACAGACATAGAGGTTCCATCCTTTGTCTGTCGCTATCACACCGATATCTTTTGACTGGGCTTCAGCACATTCACGGGTACAGCCAGATACAGCAAATTTGAGCTTGTGAGGGGAGCGAAGGCCTTTGTAACGATTTTCCAAATCGATAGCGAAACCGACACTATTGCCAACGCCGTAACGACACCAAGTGCTGCCTACGCAGGATTTTACGGTACGAACGGATTTACCGTAGGCGTGGCCAGTCTCAAAGCCTGCATCAACGAGTCGTTTCCAGATTAAAGGTAAGTCATTGAGCTGTGCACCAAACAGGTCGATTCGCTGGCCACCAGTGACTTTGGTATAAAGGTCGAAATCACGAGCGACTTCGCCAATTACAATGAGTTTTTCAGGGGTAATTTCACCACCTGCGACTCTTGGGACGACAGAGTAGGTACCATCTTTTTGCATGTTACCAAGATAAATATCGTTGGTATCCTGAAGCTCAATATGATCATCGTGCAAGATATAGTCGTTCCAGTAGGAAGCTAAGATAGAACCTGCGGTAGGTTTACAGACTTCGCAGCCGAGTCCTTGACCGTATTGCTCTAACAGCTCTTCGAACGTTTTGATTTTGTTTACACGAATAAGATCACTGAGTTCCTGACGAGAATAAGCAAAATGCTCACAAACATGGTTGTTCACTTCCACGCCTAGCTTTTCTAATTCGCTGTCGAGTACTTGTTTTGCCAGTGCACTACAACCGCCACAACCTGTTGACGCGTTAGTCGTCTCTTTTAGCGCCGCCATTGTTGTGCAGCCAGCAGCTACAGCTTGTTTAATCGAGCCTTTGGTCACATCGAAACATGAACAGATAACAGCACTGTCAGGCAGAGCGTCAATACCCAGACCAGCAGATTCATCTTCAGCCACGTTAGGCAGAATTAACACGGATGGGTTCTCTGGTAATGGAAGATCGTTCTGGCGAATCTGTAACAGATTTCCGTAGGCAGTCGCATCACCGACTAAGACGGCGCCAACAATTTTCTTTTTATCTTCAGAGACGATCAGGCGTTTGTAAACTTGTTCAATTTCATCTTTGTATGTGTAAGACAGCGCACCTGCAGTCTGGCCATGGACGTCACCAATACTCGCCACATCGACACCCATTAATTTCAATTTGGTGCTCATATCTGCGCCCATAAATTGGGCTGCTTCATCAGTGCTAAGGATATGTTGAGCTGCAACCTTCGCCATTTGGTAGCCTGGCGCTACCAGGCCAAAAATACGTTGCTCCCACAATGCACATTCACCAATCGCATAGATATCGTCGTAGTTAGTTTGACAGTGATTGTTAATCACAATGCCGCCACGCTCACCAATCTCTATGGAGCTATTACGAGCTAACTCGTCTTGTGGGCGAATACCTGCCGAAAAGACGATCATGTCGGTATCAATATGAGTGCCGTCGGAAAAATTCATTCTGTAACGGCATTCGTTACCATCAATAATTTCTGTAGTCGCTTTTTCTGTATGAACGGTAACACCCAGAGCTTCAATTTTACGGCGAAGTAAATCACCACCGTCCTGGTCAAGCTGAACAGCCATTAGACGTGGGGCAAACTCAACAACATGCGTTTTTAGCCCTAGGTTTTTGATGGCATTCGCTGCTTCCAGACCCAGAAGGCCACCACCAATCACCACACCAACTTTGCTTTCTTTACTTGAGCGTTCGATTTCGTCCAGATCTTCGATGGTTCTGTAGACATGGCAGAACTCTTTTTCATTACCAGGAATTGGTGGCACAAACGGGTACGAACCTGTCGCAAGCACCAATTTGTCATAATTTTCTACACGGCCTGAAGAAGTGACAATCTGTTTGTCGTCTGGATTTACTTGACTCACTTTCTCATTCAGCAGGTATTTAATGCCGTTTGACTGGTAGTAACCTTCGCTGGTTAACGACAGATCATCGACTGTTTTGCCTGTAAAGTATGAGGTCAATTGAACACGGTCATAAGCCAGACGTGGCTCTTCAGAAAATGTCACGACTTCAATGTTGTTCTGTTCAGACTGGATCAACGTGTCTATAAATTTATGGCCAACCATTCCGTTACCGACCACAATGATTTTTTGCTTACTCATAATCTCATTCCCTTAGTGATTCTGACTTTTCATGGCCGTGTAATTAGGCGCTTCTACGTAAACTTGATTCGGAAAGAACTTCCATATTCTTGTTATTAAGTTGTTGTAACCAATGCATTTGGCTTGATACGGTGACAACGTCACCTATTACAATTAAGGCCGGAGACTTTATTGAATGACGCGTTATCAATTCGGATAGCTCGGATAACTCGCCTATGATCGTTCTTTGTTGTGGCGTACAGCCGTTTTCAATAATCGCGACTGGTTTGTCGGCGTTCATACCTGAGCTGGTTAGTTGCTGCTGTATGAGTGGCGCTTTGGTCAGGCCCATATAAATGACCAACGTTTGGTTGAGTTGGGCTAGCGCAGACCAGTTAATTTCAAGCTTCTTATCCGCGTGAGCGGTGATGAATGTACAACCCTGCGCTAAGCCTCGGTGGGTTAGGGGGATGTTGGAGTAAGTTGAACATCCTGAAGCGGCGGTAATGCCCGGAACTACGTTGACACTAATTCCCAGTTTGGTGAGAAATAGCATTTCTTCTCCGCCACGCCCAAACACGAACGAGTCTCCGCCTTTTACACGGCATACGTTATTTGCATCGAGCGCAAAATTAGCGATTAACTGGTTGATTTCTTCCTGTTTATAGCTATGGCAGCCTTTTGCTTTTCCGACATAAACAAGCTTGCAATGGGAAGGGAACAGAGCACGTATATCCTCACTTACTAGGTTGTCGTACACGATGACATCTGCATGCTCAATCGCCTTAAGCGCCTTAACGGTAAGTAAGTCTGGATCACCTGGCCCAGCGCCTACTAAGGATACATTTCCAATAACTGAATGTTCTGTATTCATCATCATTGCCTCGAATGTGATTTTGCTAGTTGTTAGCCACAAAGCAATATGAATGCCAGTATGATTTATTTTTGTTGAAATTAATTAAAAGTAACTAAAATACAATAGGTTATTAGTTTTTAGTTTGTGTTGGGTGTTGGCGTAAAGTAAAGAGAGGTGATTACCAAAAGTGGTAGACGAAGGTGGTAAATGGTCAAGGTTGCATCAAAATAGGTAAATATACATAAAAGGTGGTAGTTTTAAGGGGAATTGCCATCTACCACTTTAGGGTTAGGTGGTAAATTAAGATTATGAAATAAAACAATAAAAAATTGAAAATTATAAATTAGTGGTATTTGGAATGGATTTTGCTCCTAGGTTCCTAAAAGGAAATTTGGAGACTAGTGGGTATGAGCGAAGGATGGATTAAATCAACGTGTGCTTATTGTGGCGTCGGGTGCGGTATTGAAGCCAGACCTATGTCTAATGGACTGCTAGAAGTCCGTGGCGATAAGGAGCACCCCTCGAATTACGGAAAATTATGTACTAAAGGCATTGCTTTGGGCGACACCGTCATTCATGACGGCCGCTTACTGGCTCCCAAACTGAAAACAAAAGCGGGTGATTGGTGTGATACAGAGTGGGACGAGGCTCTTTCCCGCGTAGCAAAAGGTTTCTCGGATACGATAGAACAATTTGGTCCGGATTCTGTGGCGTTCTATGTTTCTGGACAACTGTTAACAGAAGACTATTACGTCGCGAATAAACTCATAAAAGGTTTTCTTGGTACCGCGAATATCGACAGTAATTCTCGCTTGTGCATGGCGTCTACGGTTGTCGGACACAAGCGTGCTTTCGGAATGGATACCGTTCCCGTTTGCTATGAGGATCTTGAGAAAACTGACTTGGTTATCTTGGTTGGCTCTAACCTGGCCTGGTGTCATCCGGTACTATTTCAACGGTTGAGAGCCGCTAAACAGACCAACTCCAATCTAAAAGTGATAGTCATCGACCCACGCCGTAATGAATCCTGCGAGATTGCAGACCTACATCTAGCGATTAATCCTGGCTCAGACGTCGCGCTTTTTAATGGTTTATTGGTGCACCTTGGTGAGCATAATCTAGTTGATCACGCTTTTATTAGCGCAGCGACAAACGGTTTTAGTGAGGCATACCAGTCTGCACTAAACGGCTCCGAGGTAAGCGAGGTGACGGGCATTGATTTGGCTTCGCTTCAGGAATTCTATGAATGCTTTTCCCAAACAGAAAAAGTCATCACGATTTACTCGCAAGGGGTGAACCAGTCCTCTCAGGGATCCGACAAAGTAAACAGCATCATAAATTGCCACTTAGCGACGGGAAAGATTGGGAAAGAAGGCGCTGGCCCTTTTTCTGTTACCGGACAACCCAATGCGATGGGAGGTCGCGAGGTTGGTGCTCTGGCGAATACGCTGACCGCGCACATGGAATTTCATCCTGATGATATTGACCGTGTTGAAGATTTTTGGCAAACCGACACATTAGCGAAAAAACCAGGCCTAAAAGCCATTGATATGTTTGATGCTATTCATCGTGGTGAAATTAAAGCGGTGTGGATCATGGCGACAAACCCGGTTGTGAGCCTTCCTGATAGCGACAAAATTAAACAAGCTTTGGAAAACTGTCCTTTGGTGGTGGTTTCGGATTGTGTTGAGAACACGGCGACGACGCCTTACGCTGATATCCTGCTACCTGCGCAAGGTTGGAGTGAAAAATCGGGCACTGTGACCAACTCCGAACGTCGAATCTCGCGACAACGCCGACTGTTAGCCAGTCCAGGAATGGCCAAACCGGACTGGTGGATTATCTCTCAAGTCGCACAACGAATTGGCTTTAAAGAAGCGTTTGATTACTTACATGAAGGAGAAATCTTCCGCGAGTATGCTCAACTTACGGCCTTAGGTAACGCAGACCACGGAAGTAAAAAGGCTAGACAACGAGACCTCAATTTAGCTGGCCTTGTTGAGATTACTGATTCCGAATACAACTCGCTCACTCCCCAGCAGTGGCCGGTAGAACATCAACAACATCAGGTGGTGAATCAGAGAATGTTTGCCGATCAACGATTTTTTACCGAGAATCATCGTGCTAACTTTATCGCGGTAAAACATACAGCGCCGCAAGCATCAACAACGAAAGTGTACCCGTTAGTTTTGAATACGGGTCGGAGTCGGGATCAATGGCACACCATGACTCGTACAGGGTTATCGAGTCGTTTAGCTGAGCATGCAAGTGAACCTTACGTTTTGATCCATCCTCAAACAGCGATGCAGTATGGTCTTTCTAATCACGAAATGGTGGTTGTGTTCAATAACAACGGAGAGTGTGTTGTTAAGGTTGTTACCAGTGACACTATGAAGCCAGGCGAGCTGTTTGTTCCTATTCACTGGAATGAAATTACAGGCCCGTTAAGTAAGCCTTGCGCTCTGGTTGATTCGCGAACGGATACTTTGTCTGGTCAACCTGAGTTTAAATACACCCCTGTAGATATAAAGCCTTATGACTATCAGACCAGTGCTACCGTATTGGTCAAAGACGCTATTTTAATAGGTGTTGTTGGATACGTCGCCAGACAAAAAGTAGATGGCGGCTATTTATATCGTATTCGTTCACCGATGGAGATTAATGAGCTACAGATGAAAATTGAACGACTATTACCGAGTTCGTCATCTGCTGATAAGCTCATTTGCCGCGATGATTCATCCATAAAAGGAATGGCGGCAGTCGTCGAAAACAAAGTTACCTCGTTATATAAACTGACGAAAGATGAGCCAAGCGATCAGGAAGTTCAGGCGTTGAGTGCGTTGTTCAACAGCAGCGCTGACGAGGGTTCTTCTCTGCATGCTTTATTGGGGAATTAGCGCACCCATAGGAACACCAAGAGTAACAGTCGTCTTCTGTTACTCTTTTCTTTTTCCAACCTGTTCAGTCATTCAATCACGACAAACAAATCTTGTACTAAAACAAACAATGTCAGTTGTTTGTTTTTTCTTACATACAGAAAGTTATACGTAAGTTATTGAAATATTGTATTTTTGATGGTTGGTATACATTTCGCAACAACGGTCATGAGTCTAAATTAAAAAGGAGATAGACCATGGCAATTCGTCAATGTGCAATTTACGGTAAAGGTGGTATCGGTAAATCGACTACAACTCAAAACTTAGTAGCGGCGCTTGCTGAAGCAGG
This sequence comes from Vibrio natriegens NBRC 15636 = ATCC 14048 = DSM 759, assembly GCF_035621455.1. Taxonomy (NCBI): domain Bacteria; kingdom Pseudomonadati; phylum Pseudomonadota; class Gammaproteobacteria; order Vibrionales; family Vibrionaceae; genus Vibrio; species Vibrio natriegens. Next base: position 245,277 of record NZ_CP141823.1, on the reverse strand, counting down.
GAAGAAAGTCATGATCATTGGCTGTGACCCTAAAGCCGACTCAACCCGATTGATTCTACACTCCAAAGCACAGAATACCATCATGGAGATGGCGGCTGAAGCGGGGACGGTTGAAGACATCGAACTAGAAGATGTACTTAAAATCGGTTACGGCGATGTTCGTTGTGTTGAGTCAGGCGGTCCAGAGCCAGGTGTTGGCTGTGCGGGTCGCGGTGTTATCACGGCCATCAACTTTTTGGAAGAAGAAGGAGCCTACGAGGACGACTTGGACTTCGTATTCTACGACGTACTGGGTGACGTTGTATGTGGTGGTTTTGCGATGCCAATTCGTGAAAACAAAGCAGAAGAAATCTACATCGTTGTTTCAGGCGAAATGATGGCGATGTACGCCGCGAACAACATTTCTAAAGGTATCTGTAAATATGCGACGTCAGGTAATGTTCGTCTTGCGGGCTTAATCTGTAACTCTCGTAACACTGACCGTGAAGATGAGTTAATCATGGCTCTGGCAGCTAAGATCGGTACTCAAATGATTCACTTCGTTCCTCGTGACAACATCGTACAACGTGCAGAGATTCGTCGTATGACCGTTATCGAATACGATCCTAAATGTAACCAAGCGGACGAATACCGCACTCTTGCTAAGAAAGTTATCGAGAACCAAAAATTCGTTATCCCTGAGCCATGCACCATGGATGAGCTTGAAGATCTGCTTATGGAATTCGGCATCATGGAAGTCGAAGATGAATCAATCATCGGTAAGACGGCTGATGAGGAAGAGGCTGCTTAATTAAACGTTAAGACTCTAGAGCGTTACATTGAATCCTAATGGATAAGGACAAATTATGACGATGAATAAAGAGCAAACTCAGGCGCTTATCGATGAAGTGCTGGAGGTGTATCCGGAAGTCGCCAGAGCTGACCGTAAAAAGCATGTCGCGGTTAACGACAGCTCGGCAGACAGCAGTAAATGCATTACTTCAAACCGTAAGACCTTACCTGGTGTTATGACAGTACGTGGTTGTGCGTATGCTGGCTCCAAAGGTGTGGTTTGGGGACCGATCAAAGATATGATTCATATCTCGCATGGTCCTGTTGGTTGTGGTCAATATTCACGAGCTGGTCGCCGAAACTATTACTCGGGTACGACAGGTGTCGATAGTTTTGGCACGTTAAACTTCACCACAGACTTTCAAGAGCGCGATATTGTCTTTGGCGGCGATAAAAAATTGGCTTCCGCGATTGATGAAATCGAGACACTTTTCCCGCTGGTTAAAGGCATCAGTATTCAATCTGAATGCCCGGTTGGTCTTATTGGTGACGATATCGAAGCAGTAGCCAAAACGAAATCGCAAGAGATAGGCAAGACAATCGTTCCGGTTCGCTGTGAAGGTTTCCGAGGTGTTTCCCAGTCACTTGGTCACCATATCGCGAATGATACGTTGCGTGATTATGTTCTCGACGGTTCGGCTGATAAAGAGTTTGAATCGACCGACTACGACGTCGCGATTATTGGTGACTACAACATCGGTGGGGACGCCTGGTCATCTCGCATCATCCTGGAAGACATGGGGCTTCGAGTTGTTGCTCAGTGGTCTGGCGACGGTACGTTACCAGAGCTAGAAAATACGCCAAAAGTAAAACTCAACTTAGTGCACTGTTACCGTTCTATGAACTATATCGTTCGTTACATGGAAGAAAAACACGGCATTCCTTGGATTGAGTACAACTTATTTGGCCCGACCAAGATTGAAGAATCCATGCGCAAGATTGCAGCGTTGTTTGATGAAAAAATCCAGCAACAAACCGAAGAAGTTATTGCCCGTTACCGAGAACAATGGAACGCAGTAATTGAGAAGTATCGCCCTCGTCTTGAAGGCAAACAAGTGATGCTTTACGTCGGTGGTCTGCGACCTCGTCATATTATCGGAGCCTATGAAGATTTGGGTATGGAAATCGTCGGTGCAGGTTATGAGTTTGCGCACAACGATGACTACGTCAAAACCACACCGGAAATGAAAGACGCCACCTTATTGTTCGATGACGCGAGTTCTTATGAGCTTGAAGAGTATGTGAAACGTTTGAAACCTGATCTCATCGGCTCGGGTATCAAAGAGAAGTACATATTCCAGAAAATGGGCTTCCCATTCCGTCAGATGCACAGCTGGGACTACTCAGGTCCTTACCACGGCGTGGATGGTTTCGCGATCTTTGCTCGCGATATGGATATGACAATCAATAACCCTTGTTGGAGCAACCTAACCGCTCCTTGGAAAAGCCAAGATGCTGTTGAGTTAGCGAAAACAGCTTAAAGCACTTAACGCTAATGTGGGAAGGGATTTCCAATTGTATTAACCGAACCGGCGTTCACAGATTAGTGGCACGGTAGGAGAGAAACTATGACTCAGAATATTGAAGAGATCAAAGCGGGTTATTCACTGTTTCAAGAGCCAGAATACCAAGAGTTGCTCGCGAATAAACGCAGTCACTTTGAGGAAGCTGTTGAAGCAAACAAAGTGAAAGAAGTGTTTGAATGGACCACGACGAAGGAATACCAAGAGCTCAACTTTAATCGTAAACACATTACCATCGACCCAGCGAAAGCGTGTCAGCCCCTTGGTTCTGTATTGTGTGCACTCGGCTTTGAAAAAACGTTGCCTTATGTCCACGGTTCACAAGGTTGCGTGGCGTATTTTAGAACGTATTTTAACCGTCATTTTAAAGAACCTGTTGCCTGTGTGTCTGACTCGATGACGGAAGATGCAGCCGTATTTGGTGGCCAAAACAACATGTTTTATGGTCTGCAAAATGCTTATGCCCTGTATAAACCAGAGATGATTGCGGTATCGACCACATGTATGGCTGAGGTTATTGGTGATGACTTAAATGCCTTTATTGGTAATGCGAAAGAGGGCGGTTACCTACCTGCTTCTGTGCCGACACCATTTGCTCATACACCAAGTTTCGTCGGCAGCCACACCAATGGTTGGGATGGAATGTTAGAGGGGGTATTACGTTACTTTACTGTGAACAGCGGCGAAACCTATACACCAGGTTCAACCAACGCTCTCAATATTGTCCCTGGCTTTGAAACCTATTTAGGTAATTACCGCGTTATTCACCGTATGTTGGGTGAGATGGGTGTCGATTATCAGATGCTTTCTGATCCGTCAGAGGTTTTAGACACCCCGGCAGATGGTGAATATCGCATGTACGCGGGTGGTACCAAAGTCGATGAAGTTAAGCGCGCGCCTAACGCAAAAGCCACGCTGCTTCTCACTCCAACACAGTTACCAAAAACGAAAAAATTTGTCGAAACGACCTGGAAACAAGATGTGCCAGCGCTGGATATTCCGATGGGCTTAGAGTGGACAGACAATTTCTTAATGAAAGTTTCTGAGCTAACTGGACAACCGATCCCTGAGTCATTGAGTACAGAGCGAGGCCGTTTGGTCGACATGATGACCGACTCTCATACCTGGTTACATGGTGTCAAAGTGTCGCTTTATGGTGATCCGGATTACTTGTCTGGTATGTGTAAGTTCTTGATGGAACTTGGCTGTGAAATCAAACATGTACTGTGTCACAACGGTAATAAACGCTGGCGCAAAGCACTGGAGTCTATGTTGGCAGACAGCCCTTACGGTCAGGGAGCAGAAATTCTAGTGGGCAAAGATCTTTGGCATCTGCGTTCACTGATGTTTACCGATAAGCCAGATCTGCTAATTGGCAACTCTTACGGTAAGTTCATTGAGCGCGATACCAAAGCGAAAGGTGAAGAGTTCCAAGTTCCTTTGGTTCGCATTGGATTCCCAATCTTCGACCGTCATCACCTCCATCGCAGCACAACGCTTGGGTATGAAGGTGCGATGTACATCCTGACGACACTGGTTAATGAAGTACTAGCCAAACTTGACCGTGACACCATGACGCTTGGTAAAACCGACCTTGGTTTTGATTTGGTTCGCTAAATCATAAGCCATAAAGGATTGGATACAGAGGGCTGGTACTAGGGGGCTCCATGTGGATAGCATTAAACCACAACAGGTTAGCACGCTTTAGTTCAGCCCTTTCTCATTGAATAAAGGAGAAGAGCATGGCCAACGTAATGATTCAATACAATGAGGTTGGAGAACTTAGCCTTTACCTCGCTAAGAAAGACCTTGAAGAAAACATTACTCACTTTGAATTTGACGAAGACAATAAATGGGGTGGAGAGGTTCATCTATCGAGTGGCGCGGTGTATTACATCGAACCCATGAACAAGCCAAAGTTACCGATCACCGTAAGAGCTAAGCGACTTCAGGCTGCTTAGAGGAGGACAGGTTATGAACGAAGAAATTACCCCTTCGGTTGCACTGCGTATCGCGCTAGCGGCGAAATCACTTCCTAACATTGACGTTAGTGGTTTACTAGGGTTACTGGTGCAGCATGTGAGTGCGCCATTAACTGAAACAGAACTGATGCGAATTTCTCCCAAAGCGTTCCGTCTTTTAATTCTCTCTCTGGATGGAGAACAAACGCGTAAAGACATCAGTCACGCTTATACGATACTGACTAGTACAGAAATTGGTGACGTTGAACCACCTCGGGTGACGCCTTCTGTGTCTTTGGACGGTCCCAAACTGACTGTCGCATTAACCTCTAATCAGGGTGAAATGGTAAACGGGCATTACGGATCGTGCCTGCGTATTCTTATTTACGAAGTAAACGAGACAGAATTTCAGCTTATTCAAGTCAGTGAAGTGAACCGAGAGTGGCAAGGCGAGGAGCGTGCTCTGCATTTAGTAGAGCTGATTAAAGGATGCCAGATACTGTTTACTTTGTCGATTGGCGGCCCTGCAGCGGCACGCGTGACCAGAGCTAACGTCCACCCAATTAAACGCCCGCAAGCTGTTGAGGCAAAAACCGTGATGGAAGAGTTGCAGGTTATGCTGGCAAATACGCCACCTCCCTGGATTCAGAAACTGCTTGGTACTTATGTTCCTCAGCATCACGGGGAACCCGCTTATGAATAACGTAAACGCTTTCCACGAGCCATTCCCGCTCACGGCTAATCTGCTGGAACAACTGGGTATGGAAATAGATAAGCTGATTGCGCAAGGCGTAAATGAGCAAACACGGCTCACTGAACGTTACCCTAACGTGAGAATTACGTTGTGTAGCGAAGACGAGATGGGATGTCGTGAACCCTATCAGAGTTACGGCCATTACGATCTTTATTTGTACGCACAACAAGCGTCGGGATGTTTGACGCTGACACATTACCCGGAAGCGAGCTCCGGTTTGGTTGTCGCTCTCCACGAATAGCGGCGCGTTTTTTGTCGGCTTTACGACAATGTCAGCTTTTATCTTTGTTGGTATCTTTATTAATCAATAGGTTATAGGTGGAATGGCGCTTGCAGCTAACAAAGTGTTTGGTATCTCAACTTTAACTGTTGCAACTCAAGGAGAGACGCATGAAGCGATCGGAGATCAAGTTACTGCAAGATGAACCCGCCTGTGAGCACAACAGCGGAGAAAAAAGTGGTTGTAGCCGACCAAAACCTGGGGCGACGGCTGGTGGCTGTTGTTTTGATGGCGCTCAGATAAGTTTATTACCCATAGCGGATGTGGGGCACATTGTGCATGGTCCGATTGGCTGTGCGGGAAACAGCTGGAACAACCGCGGGACTCGAGCTCTGGGCAGTAATCTGTTTCGATATGGATTCACCACGGACCTCAATGAGCAGGACGTTATCATGGGGCGAGCGGAGAAACGTCTGCTACACGCGATAAAACAGCTGATTAAACAACATCAACCACCTGCGGTTTTTGTTTATATGACCTGCGTACCTGCCCTCGAAGGGAATGACATTGAAGCCATCTGTTCTCTTGCCACAGAGCGTTGGAACATCCCTGTGATTCCTGTCGATGCGGCTGGCTTTTATGGTAATAAAAACCTGGGTAACCGAATCGCCGGTAATGTGATGGTTGAACACGTCGTGGGCAGCGCCGAGCCTCCAGCGAAACCAAAAATGCTTCACGACTCAACTCGGCTAGTACACGATATCGTTCTTATTGGTGAATACAACATTGCCGGAGAGTTTTGGCATGTATCGCCATTATTTGAGCGTTTAGGGTTAAGAGTGTTGTGCTGTATGGCGGGTGACACTCAGTTCCACCAAATACAAACTATGCATCGTGCAGACGCTGCCATGGTCGTTTGTGCCCGAGCACAAGTGAATGTTGCACGAAAACTAGAAGAAAAATGGGGTATACCTTGGTTTGAAGGAAGCTTTTACGGTGTCGAAGATACATCGAATTCACTACGAGAATTTGCCCGTTTACTTGGTGACCCCAAACTGAGCGAAGAAGTAGAAGCGTTGATTGCAGAAGAAGAAAGTCGCATTCGCTCGGCTTTGGTACCCTACGCAGAAAAGTTGCGTGGTAAGCGAGCGCTGCTTTATACCGGAGGCGTTAAGTCCTGGTCAGTCGTGAGCGCCCTACAAGAGCTTGGCATTGAGTGTGTCGCTACCGGTACCCGTAAATCCACACAATCAGATAAAAATAAAATTCTGGAGATAATGGGCAAAGACGCTCTCATGCTGGATGAAGGTGGCGCCAGGTTGTTGCTCGATACTTATCATCAACATCACGCTGATGTCATGATTGCTGGTGGCCGAAATATGTACACCGCATTAAAAGCGAAGCTGCCTTTTTTAGATATTAACCAAGAGCGGGAACATGCCTATGCTGGTTACGAGGGCATGCTTACGTTAGCAAAAGAGCTATGTAGAACAATAGAAGCGCCCATCTGGCAAACCGTTCAAAGTCAGGCTCCCTGGATCGTCGAAGACACAACATTCACTTCTGCCATCATTGAAAAAGGAGCCTGATATGGTTACTCCAATCAAACAAAATTCACCACTGGTTACCCAGCCGTTAAAAACGAGCCCGGCAACGGGAGCTACGTTGGCGACCCTTGGTTTTGCTGGCTCCATACCTTTGATGCACGGCTCTCAAGGTTGTAGTGCGTTCACTAAAGTTTACCTTATCCAACATTTGAGGGAGCCGATTCCATTGCAGAACACGGCAATTGACCAAGTTTCTGCAGTTATGGGCGGAGAGGGTAATGTAAGCGAAGCACTACAAGTATTATGTGAAAAACACGCGCCAGAATTGATCGTACTTATGAGCACGGGTTTAACTGAAATGCAGGGGGCTGACCTGTATCACAGCATTACTGAATTCACTCTCAAGCACCCGCAATATTCGGATACGAGAATTGTTCCTGTTCTGACGCCGGATTTTGTCGGTTCCATGCAAACTGGATACGCGCATACGGTTCGTAGTGTGGTGAAGCAATTGGTTAAAGGGCCGACAGGTCGAGACAAACAGCGCAAACAAGTGAATATCCTTTGTTCTATAGGAATGACTTCTGCGGATATTGAAACGATTAAACGCTACGTGGAAGCATTCGAATTGGACTCTGTCATTGTGCCTGACTTATCGCTTTCGTTAGACGGTCATTTAGGTCGAGAGGATTTTAGCGCGACCAGTACTGGAGGTACTTCGGTCCTTGAAGTTGAGTTGATGGCTGACAGCGCTATCACGTTGGTATTCGGCGAATCTCTCGATGAGGTAGCAAGGTGGCTTAAAGTGAGGTTCGGTATTCGCTATCACCAATTTGGGATGGCAATGAACCTGGACGTAATCGACCAATTTATCATGACGTTATCGGAGATAAGTGGTCGCGCTGTGCCCGGCTGGATAACACGTGAGCGTCAACGACTGCAGGATGCATTACTCGATGTTCATTTTTTGCTCAGTGGCGAGCAATACACCATCGCACTTGAACCCGACTTGGCGAGTGGTTACGTTGACCTAATCACCATGGCAGGTGGTACCGTTAGTCAGGTCGTCACGACGTTAGATGTCCCGGGTTTGCAAGACATGCAAGCACAAGAAGTAATTGTTGGTGACTTATCGTGCATCGATCTGTCCAACCCGGAGTTAACCTTAGTGATTGGTAACAGCCATTGTGCCAACGTATGTGAGCCGGTTGTCCCTGTTATGCGGGTCGGCTATCCATGTTTTGACCAGTTCGGAAATATGGAGCTCAAACAAACAGGCTATGAAGGTGCTCGTCAACGACTGTTCGCACTTGCCAACTTGTTGCTTCGCAACCACAAAGACGAGGTAACACCCCACGTAAGCTACTATCGTTTTGGTGCAAATGACGTGTTACCAACAACGGAGGGGTTATGAAGTCGACAAAAAGAAGGCTATATCTTCCACCGGAGCCAACTCAGGAAAAACTGCGCGTTAAAATTGCTTTTACTACGTCAGATAGACAAACGGTTGACCAACACTTTGGTTCTGCGAAAGGTGTATTGATTTACGGTATCTACCACACCGAGTGGCACCTGATGGAAGCCATTGAGTACCGAACTAGCGGCCCTGCACACGATAAGTTACCCAGTCGTATCGAAGATTTATCGGGGTGCGCAGCAATATTCTGTAATGCGTGCGGTGCTTCGGCGATACGACAATTGTTGGAGTGTGATATCCAGCCAGTCAAAGTAAATGAGAAATGCGACATTCACTTTTTATTGAATGAAGTCCTGTCTGAGTTAGACAGCGCTCACACAGGATGGCTTTCCAGAGCGCTAAAGAAAAATAAGCAGCCCGACACCTCAGGCACCGAAAAGAGGCTCACTCAGCTAATGGATGAAGAATGGTAATTGTAAAACAAGGATGGTTAATATGACGACGCAACTCAGTTATACCCGAGGTGGTGAACCGTGGGCACCTCAATTTATCGAGGCGATTGATGAACAAAAATGTATAGGGTGTGGCCGCTGCTTTAAAGTGTGCTCCCGAAATGTCTTCGACTTAATTGAGAAGGAGGCCACGGATGATGATGATGACTATTATGATGAAGACGAAATCATGATGGTGATGACTCTGAAAGACCAAATGGACTGTATCGGATGTATGTCCTGCGCCAAAGTTTGTCCTAAAAACTGTCAGACGTTCACCGCACCCTCTGCATAAATAACAAAAGGATGAGTTCTCATCCTTTTTTAGTCAGTCCTTTTTATCCCCTTAATGTTTCTTAGCTGACAATTTGTTTTGTTATAAACCCTACAAACGGTATGACAATTTTGTCGTTCTTATTCCAATGTCACATCAAGAGCATTTTTTACTTCTTAAAAATCATATGGTTGTGCCTTTTCGTGATCTTGGTCGGGTTATTGCAACGGTAACAATATCGAAAGAACCGAAAGATATTCAACCAAGGAGTGGCTATGTGGGATTACTCGGAAAAGGTGAAGGAACACTTCTTTCATCCAAAAAACGCAAAATTAGTTAGTGACGCTAATGCACGTGGGGATGTTGGTTCAATCAGTTGCGGAGACGCATTGAGTTTAACGCTTAAAGTTGAACCTGACACTGAAGTGATCTTAGACGCTGGTTTTCAAACCTTCGGGTGTGGAAGCGCGATTGCGTCGTCATCAGCACTGACAGAGATGATCATCGGTAAATCACTTGATGAGGCCATGAGCATTACAAATAACGACATCGCGGAATATCTTGATGGTCTACCGCCAGAAAAAATGCATTGTTCTGTAATGGGGATGGAAGCATTACATGCGGCAGTCGCTAACTATCGTGGTGAAACGTTAGAAGATGACCATGAAGAAGGTGAGTTAATCTGCAAGTGCTTTGCTATTGATGACTTGATGATAAAACGCGTGGTCGCAGCCAATAAACTCACCACACTTGAAGAAGTGATCAACTACACCAAGGCGGGCGGAGCATGCACCTCTTGCCATGAAAAAATTGAGTGGGTATTAGAAGATTGCCTTAAAGAAATGGCAGAACAAGGTTTGATTACTGATGTATCCAAAAAACTCGATGAGCCGGAAACTGAGATCGTCGCCATTGTTGAGTCCATCATTGAACAAGTTCGTCCTTCGGTGCAAGCCGATGGTGGTGACATTAGCCTGGTCGATATTGAAGACAATATCATTTTTGTTGAAATGAGCGGCGCATGTGTTGGATGTGGCTTATCTGGCCTGACGATGGCGAACTTGGAACAAAAAATCACTCAAGCCTTGGGTGACGCTTTTACGGTATTCCCAGTTCAACAAAACGCATCGAACACGATTAAAAAGGAAGGCTCTTATGACGTATAACGCTAAATTAAGCAGTGATAAGCTGGTTTACCTTGATAACAATGCGACAACCCGTATTGACCCTAAAGCGCTCGAAGTGATGTTACCGTATCTCGATACTTTTTATGGCAATCCTTCTTCGATTCATCGTCTTGGAGCCGCCGTCGGTCATGCGATGGAGACAGCACGCGAACAAGTTCAGCAGTTAATTGGTGCGGAACACGCAAGCGAAGTCATTTTCACTTCTTGTGCGACCGAAGCGACTTCTACGGCCATTCTATCTGCGGTTGAAGCCTACCCAGATAAGAAAGAGATCATTACCACACAAGTTGAGCATCCGGCGACGCTACAACTTTGTCAGACATTGGAGCGCAAAGGCTACACCGTTCACTGGATAGGTGTGGATAAAAAAGGTCGCCTCGACATGACTGCCCTCAAAGCGGCTTTAAGCCGCAATGTTGCGATACTTTCTATCATGTGGGCCAACAATGAAACCGGCACGATATTTCCTATTGAACAAGTCGCTCAACTGGCGAAATCATTTGGTGTGATTGTTCATGTAGACGCGGTCCAAATGGTAGGGAAATGCCCGGTAAATGTACAAACTTGCCCGATTGATATGTTGTCTATTTCGGGGCACAAGTTTCATGCGCCAAAAGGGATTGGGGCTTTATATGTAAAACGTGGCACTAAGTTCCGTCCGTTATTACGTGGTGGACACCAAGAGCGTGGAAGACGTGCTGGCACGGAAAACGCAGCATCTGTCATCGCAATGGGTAAGGCTGCTGAACTGGCATGTGTAGCACTTGAAACAGAAACACATCGAATTCAAATGCTTCGCGATCGGCTTGAACAAGGGCTACTTGCGCGAATTCCCAATTGCTTTGTGACGGGCTTTCCGAAACGTCGAGTTCCAAATACCACCAACATCGCTGTGGAGTATGTCGAAGGTGAGGCGCTTTTGTTGATGATGAATCAGGTTGGTATTGCCGCATCGTCGGGGTCCGCTTGTACCTCAGGATCACTAGAGCCGTCTCATGTGATGAAAGCGATGCAGATACCGTTTACTGCGGCCCACGGTACATTGCGATTTTCTCTGTCTCGATTTACGACCGATGAAGATATCGATCATGTGCTCGAACATTTGCCGCCGATCGTCGCACGATTGCGTGAAATGTCGCCGTATTGGAACTCAGAAACACAACAGGGTAGTGAGACGGAATTTATTCCAGTCTATGGCTAGGAGTGTCGCGATGGATAAGCAAGCGCAGCCGTTAAATGTCATTATCAATGACACAACATTACGTGATGGTGAACAGAGCCCCGGTGTGGGCTTTACCATCGACGAAAAGGTAAACATTGCTTTATTGCTCGAGTCTGCAGGCGTCAGTGAGCTTGAAGTCGGTATCCCGGCGATGGGTGAGCGGGAGCGTGAGGGTATTAAGGCTATCACCCATAGTCTCACACATTCCAAGACGATGGGGTGGTGTCGGATGTTAGCGGAAGATGTGGATTGTGCGGTTGATCTTGGACTGGATTGGCTTGATCTTTCGGTACCTGTATCGCACCAGCAAATCAAACATAAGCTGAATAAGACACTGGAGCAGGTGATAAGAGCTTGCGAATCCGTCATTCAACAGGCCATAGATAACGGTATGCAAGTCTGTGTGGGAATGGAGGACGCATCCCGCGCCGATCATGATGTGTTATGCCGGGTACTCGAAGTGGCGGAATCTTTTGGCGCGAGCCGGGTTCGCTTCGCTGACACACTCGGTATTCTCGATCCGTTTTCTACATACCAGACCATATCTGAATTACGAGCTCAAACGGGTCTTCAGATTGAGATGCATGCGCATAACGATTTGGGAATGGCGACCGCGAACTCTTTAGCGGCAATACGTGCGGGGGCGAACTCTATTAATACGACAGTGAATGGTTTGGGCGAGCGCGCAGGTAATGCCGCGCTGGAAGAGATAGCGGTTGCGCTGAAGGTGCTTAATCACGCTGAAACTGGTGTCGATTTACTAAAGCTTGAAGGTTTGTGTCGCTATGTTCAAGTCGCCTCTGGCCGTCCGCTGATGCCGCAAAAGGCGATCGTTGGGGACTGTGCTTTTACGCATGAATCGGGCATCCACGTCGATGGCTTACTCAAGGATATTAAGAACTATCAGGGTGTTGAGCCAAGTCTGGTAGGACGAGACCATCAAATGGTTCTGGGTAAGCACTCAGGTATGCAGGCCATTGAGTCAATCTATACAGCGATGGGGATCAGGCTGACTACAGCACAGTGTGAATTGATAAAAGCACAACTCGTCAATTGGGCTGAAACTTACAAATGTGTCCCGGATCCTCAGCAGTTGCGTAGTTTCACCTCAATGATTTTACACTCGGCTTAATCTCAAAACTTTCGGGAGAGAATGGTATGGATACCAGAGAGCAGCGTCGGATTATTGAAGATCTCGAACAGCTTGAGGGCGTGGAGGATTTCTTAGAATACTTCGCCATTGAATACGATAGCCAGATTGTACAGAGCAAGCACATTCCGCTGTTAAGGCTTTGTCGTCAGCTCTTAGACGCAAGGAAAGTGACAGACAACTACGATGATTACCGAAGTGCATTATCGATAGCCTATGGACAAATTACGCGCGGAAGGCTTCCTACGGTAAATCAAAGCGCTTGTGCGACATGTCAGTCAGATTGCGACCAAGCGGAGTAACCTTATGCAGGCAGAAATACCCCGTTTTGAATCGGGTGACGAAGTACGAGTAGTGAGAAATATTCGCAATGATGGCAGTTTTCAGGACAGAGACAAAGGAGACTTGCTCGTTGAAGCCGGAAGCGTCGGTATTGTTCGGAGTTACGGTTATTTTTTGCAGACACAGCTCATTTATCAAATTTTTATCGCAGCAGAAAGCAAAGTGGTTGGCGTGAGAGACAGTGAAGTTATTGACGCTACATTGCCTTGGGTTCCTTGCCTGTTTCGGTCTTTAGATAAAGCAAAATTGACTTGCAGTTTAGTCATGTTTGGCGAGCCACTTGCGTCCAAAGGTGACGTAATAGAAGTGCACCGAGCTTATCGAAATTTAGATGATGGGACCGTTAACTACGAAGTTAAGTTTGGAGAGCACACGATTACCTTAGATGCCACGCGATTAAGCCCAATAGAGGCATAGGAGTAACAGCATGGAAGCATATAAACGTCACTATCTGACTGCGAAAGTGGCGACAGAAAGATATCAATTAAATCCTCAGTGGCTGAGTGAACAGCAGAAACAAGATGTGAACACGCAGGTTGAGCAGCTTTTTCGAATTCAGTCGGCCGTACTAAGCTCAAGTCTGGGTATTCAAACTTATGTGCATGACAATGAACTTGAACAGGCGATAAATGACGTAATGGAAGGGTATCCAAGCTTAGAGGAATTTTATCGTGCGCTTAACGGGCAACAGTTGTCAGAAAGTGATCTCAGGCTGGCGTTAAAGGATGAACTTCGCTGCAATAAAGTGTTAGAAAAAGTCAGTAGTGATGTGCCCGAGCTTAGTGAACAAGCGGCTTTCGAACATTATCAAGCCAACCAGGAAAAGTTTGTACGCCCAAGCCTGTGGGAACTAAGTCAAATACTGGTCACCGTAAATACCGATATTGAGGAAAACCACCGTAAACCTGCATTTGCTCGTATTCAGACAGCAAAGCAAGAGTTAAAGGAGAGAGATTTTTCTCAAGTCGCACTGAAATATTCTGAATGCCCGAGTGCAGTCAATGATGGCTATCTGGGATGGTGTGAAGAGGCCAAACTTTTTCCGCAAATCGCGCAGCAGTTACCACAGCTTGATCTGATGGAGATTAGCTCAGTTATTGAGACGGAAATTGGTTTTCATTTGATTCGTGTCCACTCAGTAAAACCCAGTGGTCAATTACCATTTGAGCAAGCCTATTCCTATCTCAAACAAAAACATCAACAAAGAGCGAAAGCGTACATACAGAAGCAGTGGGTGTCGCAGTTGTTAGCGGAAGAGGGATAGTTTTATGGCCAAAAATAGATCTAACCTAAGTTGTTGCTTGGCTGCTGCGATGCTGTTCTCGAGCAACAGCTACAGCCAATCTCTGACACTTGCTGTTGCAAATAACTTCTATCGTCCAATGAAAGCGCTTGCGAGTGATTACACGCAACTGCATAGCGATGATGTAGAAATTAGCACTGGTTCAACGGGCCAGCTTTATGCGCAGATTGTTAACGGTGCACCATTTGACTTGTTCTTTTCAGCCGATCAACGCCGACCTCAACTGCTGGTGGAAAAACAACTGGCCGAAGATCAGTTTACGTACGCACAAGGCGTTTTGGTGGCATGGTCGCCTGTTGAGAATCTTGACGTTAAATCAGAGTTATTTTCGGCAAATTTTCAATACCTTGCGATCGCTGATCCAAAGCTTGCTCCCTATGGGTTGGCAGCACAGCAGATGCTTGAGAAGCATCAAAAGTGGCAAGGTGTTCAGAACAAACTGGTAATTGGTAAAGGGTTGAACGCGACCTATCAATTTGTTTTTACTGGTAATGCACAAATCGGACTGCTGGCGAAATCACAGGTTTATCAGCAAGGAGAATTTCAGTCTGGGAGCGTTTGGCAAGTGCCTTCGAGTGATTACCAGTCAATTAAGCAAGATGCAGTGACGCTGACGTTGGGGAAAGGTAAAGCCAGTGCGACGCAATTTATTGCTTACCTGAAAAGCGACCGCGCTAAAGCGATCATTCGCAGCTATGGCTATTTGACCGACTAAAAGAAAGAGTGAGGAATACGCCATTGGATGGTTTAGTGATTGTTACAACACTCAAGTTGGCTTTTGTCGTAACGTGTGCACTGCTGGTGATTGGCATACCCACCGCTTGGTGGTTATGTCATGGTAAATCGCGTTTTAAGCCGGTGATAGAGTCTGTTCTGCTGCTACCTTTGGTTCTGCCGCCGACCGTTCTCGGTTTTTACCTGCTCGTACTACTTGGACCGCAGGGCAGTGTGGGACAAATTTTATATCAGTTGGGCTGGCAACAACTGCCGTTCACTTTCACAGGTATTGCGGTGGCTTGCACCATACACTCGCTACCGTTCGTCCTCCAACCGCTTAAGAACGCGTTCGCCGCCATCGGTAAAAGACCAATGGAAGTCGCGGCCACATTACGTGCATCGCCACTCGATACGTTTATTACGGTCACATTACCTCTGGCATGGCCGGGTGTTTTATCTTCTGCTGTCATGGGGTTTTGCCACACACTAGGCGAGTTCGGCGTGGTGCTTATGATTGGAGGAAATATACCGGGACAAACTCGGGTTATGTCGGTCGAAATTTACAATCATGTCGAAGCACTCGACTACCTAAATGCCCATATTTTATCAGCCGGATTAGTCGGTTTTTCTTTTCTGGCGTTGTTGTTGATTCATTGGCTCAACAATCTGCATAAAGCCAGAATGGAGTAGGAGGACTCGTATGATCAACGCGACAGTTATTGAAAGTGAAGGCGTGATATTTACTGAAAATGAAGCTTCAATAAGCGCGAAGCTGAACATCAACTATGAAAACTTTCAGCTCAAGGCAGAGTTAGATCTGCCCAGTCGAGGTGTGACCGTTCTTTTTGGGCATTCAGGTTGTGGGAAGACCACTTGTTTGAGAGCAATTGCGGGGCTTGTCCGAGTTGAACAAGGCGAAGTACGAGTCAACAGCGAACAGTGGCAAAGCTGGGATGGAAAAGTTTTTCTTCCTACCTTTGAACGCCGAATCGGTTACGTTTTTCAGGAGCCAAGTCTATTTCCGCATTTAAACGTTGATCAAAACCTCGCTTATGCCGAGAAGCGGGTAAAGACACAACCAACGCTGTTTAAACGTGACAGCATTTTGCAGCTATTAGGCATCAATCACTTGTTGAATCGTTATCCATCACAACTTTCCGGAGGAGAGAAACAGCGAGTGGCGATTGCGCGTGCTTTGCTGACACAGCCCCAATTGTTGCTGATGGACGAGCCGTTATCGGCACTGGACCATGCCAGAAAAGAAGAGTTTTTACCTTACCTTGAACGCCTTCAGAGGGTGTGGGATCTGCCTATCATCTATGTCACTCACTCGGTACAGGAACTAGCAAGGTTAGCCGATCATATTGTGTTGTTTAATCAAGGCAGCATTGTCGCCAGTGGTGGTGCTCAACAGGTAATGTCTGACGCTCAGTTTAGTCATCTGTTTGGCGAGGAAATGGGCAGCGTATTTGACACAGTGGTGAAAAGCCGTTGCGAAAAGTACGCAATGACCGAGTTAAGTTGTGACGATGTCACGTTTTATGTGCCCGGCGAAACAGCGAATACTGGAGAGCGCCAGCGATGTCGGATTCTGGCCAGCGATGTGGGGATAGCATTGGATGAACCAGTTTCCACCACAGTACTTAACCGGTTACCGGCAAAGATTATCGAGATTGAATCGAAGTCCATTCAATCTGGTGAAGCTTTAGTTGTATTGGAACTCGCTAATCAACAACGTTTACTCGCCAGAGTAACTGTTAAATCGCTTCATGAACTCGACTTACAGCGAGATCAGCGTGTCTGGGCGCTCATTAAAGCTGTCGCGATTTGTTAAGAGCGATAGATTAGCTAAGAGCAATAGATTAAATGCCCGAATAGCGCACTTTTGGGTGAGACACCACTTTTATTCGTTCATCTATACTTTCAATAGATAGTCATGATGGAGAGGTGGCTGCCATGGACTTTACAGAAAAACTTCGGCTAAAAGGTAAGGCGGAAGAAGACCTCTATTTTGCGAAGTTAGACCGTCAGCTTATCGAAGCACTGCATGCAAAGCAGAAGCAAGAGCAGGCTATTTTGAAGTCAGAAGAGTCGCAGGATCCAATCCTAACGGCGACGATGGAAACAAAATAACCAGCGCTATCTGAATAATGTTTTTACAGACAGATGCTCGTGAAATCCCACTTAGGTCATATCAATTACGTTGAGTGGGCAAGACGCGTTTATACAATCTATTACGCCCACCATTTAATACCGGGCTTTCTTCAAACTTAAGTAACCTTCTACCATCAGTACAAAAACAGCGAGCCAAATTGCAATATACGTTGGCCACTCTTTCGCTGTGATACTCTCACCTAACAAAATCGCCACCACAACTAAAAGAACGGGTTCAACATAGACCAACAGACCAAACAAACTGAGGTTAAGGTGTGGCGCAGACAAAGATTGAAATGCCAGGGCTAACGTACTGATTAACCCCAAACCAAGAATTAACCACAGGAGATCAGAACTTACATTGATCTCTTGAAGAATGTAGCCGCTTTCAAAAATAAAGTAGAGACTGACAGGCAGGCTCAGCATCATATCGAACCAAACACCACCAATATTGTTAGTCTCAGTTTTTTGTCTTAGCCAAAAATAGATTGGGTAACCTAAGCAGACAACCAGTGTAGGCCAGGCTAATGTCTGCGAAATGACCATTTGGTTGAGAATGCCCAGCATGGCAAAAAAGCACGCTAACTTTTGAAAACGCGACAATTGATCGTTAAATGCCAAACGTCCCACCAAAACTAACGTGATCGGCATAATAAAGTAGCCAAGCGATACCGCAAGTCCATAGCCGTTCACGGGTGCCCACAAAAATAGCCACAACTGGATTCCAATTAAAAAAGACGTCAAGAACCGAGTTAAGATGAACATTAAGTTAAATTGCAATAATCGCTGAAAGATACCCACAACTTGATGCCAATTGCCGTTTAGCAAAATGAAACCCGTTAAAAGAGGGAAAGTGATTAAAATACGCCATCCATAAATTTCTTCTCCATCTAGTTCACCGAGTAAAGACGTGTAAGCGAACATAGCTGCGAAGAGGGCCGACCCGATGATATTGAGAGTCACGCCAAAAGGAGTATTGGTTCTAGTGTGCATAATTATTTTCGAGTGCGATTCAAATTGATGATGGTACTTATACCAATCGTAGTAAATAACTGGTCATTCTAGCTTGTTAAAATGCTCGATAACGGCGTTAAAATTTTTGATTGTAGGATAACTACTTATCGAAAAATTTTGCCTTGTTCTTCAGCATTTTTCCTACGCTACCTCTGATCACTTACTTACTGTGATTGGTATTTCAAAACACGTGAGCTTGTTAGCGTAGTTACGAGCGGACTTATTCAGGAATGAGTAAGTTGTTTTACCGCATGATTATTGATTGCTCAATGTGTTGCAAAATTATTGTTGCGTTCTGTTGCGTAAGCTAACAGAAATTAAACATCTTTGCACCAAATGTGTGCTTGAGTGCATAAAAAAATAAGATTCGAGGTTGCTCATACGCTTCTCGTAGATAGATGAGCCAGAAACCTTTAATTTATTATGTCTATTCCTGTTAATCTTAAAATATTATCCCAACCAGTGCTTTGTTGATGCTCCGTTGTATCGACCCTAACTCGAAATTTACGTTTAATTTTAATTAATATTCATCGTTGAATCTGAAGAATAAATGTATTCGATTACACTCTATTATATTTAATTGTCTTGAATTTAAGGTGGATAGAATAATTAAATGTTCATATTATTTTAACTTAACAATGACACTCTGATCGGAATGTAACTAATTAAAATGCAATAATATTACCTTTTCCTTAATTAGCTATCTCTATGAATTTCATTAACTTAAAAGTCATATTTAAATGCTAATTTAATATTAAATATACGGTTAACCACTACAAGTAAGTCTCCGCGATATTAAACATTCAATCTATAAAACATGGATGAGATACAAGATGAAAAAAACACTGATTACATTATCGGTGGGTCTGGCACTTTCTAACGTTGCCAACGCCGAAGTTTTGATTACGGAATATGTTGAAGGCGGCAGCTATAATAAAGCAATAGAGCTGTACAACAATGGCTCGGAAAGTGTTCTGCTCTCTAATTACACGTTAGCACGCTATAAAGATGGCTCTGAAATCCCGACACAAATGTTGAATTTGACTGGTACTTTAGCGCCACAAGAGCTGTTGGTTGTACAAAACAGTCAGGCAGAGCTGTCACTATCGGCTGATGTCGCCACTATCATTTCTTCTGCTCTGGTACACAATGGTGGTGATGCGGTTGCGCTTCTTAATGATGGCAATGTAGTTGATATTGTTGGCGATGTACCAACGACCAGTGGTTGGGGAAAAGACATCACGCTGCGCCGTATAGGACGTTCTGCGAGCACAGTATTCGATGAGAGTGACTGGACTAGCTACGCCAAAGATACCTTTGACGGTTTGGGAAGCTTGTCGGATGAAGGTGTAGATAACACCATTCCAGACGCGACAGCAACAACTATCATGGAAATACAGGGGGATGCCTGGAGTTCACCTCTGATTGAATCTGGTTATGAATCAGAAGGGTATTACGAAGTTACAGGTATCGTGACAGCGATTCAAACGTCTGCACTAGGCAATGACCTGCCAGTAGGATTCTTCCTGCAAGATCAATATGGGGACGGTAACGAGAATACCTCTGATGCAATTTTCATCAGAGGTGATATTAGTGGTATTGAGGTCGGCAATACCGTTACGGTGCAGGGTAAAGCTTACGAAAGCTATGGCTGGACTCAATTGATTGATACGCATGTTAATAATGTTGAGCCTACCCAAATCACGATAACTCCAACGCCACTGCGTACTATGGACACGGATGACAGTTTCGACTTCACTCTGGAACGTCATGAAGGCATGCTTGTTGAGCTGGACGAAGCAGCAGATATGCATATCACGCGAACGTTCAGCTTTGATTACGACGCATATCGCTACAACATGATGGCATCGTATGAACGGGTTAACCTACATATGAACCAGCAAAATGTAGCGGGGTCCGTCGAAGCCGCAGCTAAGGACAATGAAAATAAAGATCGCCGAATCTATATTGAGTCATTCCAAAAAGCGGCTAACGGTGTTGTGCCTTGGTACAGTGATTTTCTGACAGAAAGTGCGGTTCCAATGGAAGACGGTACAACAACCAGTGATGACTATATCCGCATCGACGACACTATTAACGGACTTCAGGGCGTATTGGGGTACTCATACAGTGATTTCCGTCTGTACGTTACCAATGAAGCAACGCAAGACACGTTTATTCACAATAATGACCGTACCTCGACGCCGGATCTTGTCGATGGGGACCTGCGCGTCGCGACTTTCAACGTACTTAACTACTTTAACTCTCCATTTGGCGGGGCTGAAAACCCATATGGTGACAACCGTGGTGCGGAAACAGTCGATGAGTTTGAACGTCAGGGTGATAAAATTGCCAAAGCCATCGTCGCGATGGATGCAGATATCGTTGGTCTGATGGAGATTGAAAACAACGGTTTTGGCGAAGCGTCTGCTGTAGCGCATCTGGTTAATAAAATTAATCTTTTGATTGAAGATGAGTCTGACCAGTATTCGTACGTATCCAGCGAAGATTACGACTATGTTGGAACCGATGCCATCACTAACCAGGTGATTTTTAAACCTGCTAAAGTCACACTTGATACTTACCGACTGATTGAAATGCCGGAGCAACACGCGACCGAAGGTGAGGATACTGACAACTATCAAAGAGATGCCATTACTCCTACGTTCCGTATCAATGGCACTGACGAGACCATCACGGTGTCTGTTAATCACTTCAAGTCAAAGGGCTCAACCTGCTGGGAAGATGTAAACCTGCAGAACAAGCAAGATGTAGATGGACAGGGCTCATGTGAAAATTTCCGAGTTTCTGCCGCACAACACTTGGGTACTGAGTTAGCTAAAATTGATGGACACAAGTTGATCCTAGGTGACTTGAACTCTTACGCCAGCGAAGACCCGATTTTGTTGTTAACAGAGCTTCCGGAAGGTTACTCGGTGACACCAGCTCGTGATACGTTTATTGGTGATCAAAAAATGGATGGTGCTCAACCTGAAAGCCTCTCACAATCATTTGGCTACAGAAATGTTATCAGAGAATGGCATCCGAATTCATACAGCTATTCGTACGACGACACTCTAGGAACACTGGATTATATTTTGGCAGATGCAGAAACGGCAGAAAACAACGTCGTTGCAGCTATCGATTGGAATATCAACTCGCCTGAATCGACTTATGTTGATTACACAACAGAGTACTCAGGTGACTTACCGAAATATTCTGATATTTACCGAGCGTCTGATCATGATCCAGCGATCGTTGTGCTTGCATTTGGCAATGATGATAAACATAAGCCTGGAAAGCACCCGAATCATCCTAACAAGCACAACAAACATAAAAATAAACACAACCAGTCCGACAACAAAAACAAGCCTAAGAAACCGTGGTTTCAAGGTGGTAACTAAGACATAAGTGTTTATTGAAGTGAAGGTTTTTAGGTTGATTTTATTTGTATGGATAGTTTTACCTTCCAGATAAGTAATGTCACTTAAATCACAGTCACTTAAGCCCGGCCAGGAAGTAAACAGTTTCCTATAGCCGGGCTTTTCTTATAATTGCCGATAAACTAAACCGAATGGTGGTGTGGTGCCAAATGGCGCGCTCTTAGTCATCATTCATCCGACGTGTTATTAAATTCCTTACTCAACCAAGATTTCAACTTAAGAACATTTTCGTTACGCAGTTTTTCTGGTTTGCAAACAAAGAAAAACTCCAAATGCGGGTTTTTAACTGGCGACCCTATTTCTACCAACAAGCCGTGCTTAATTTCATCACGGACGAATAATCGGTGTGTAACGAAAACACCCAGCTTTCGGATTGCGGCCTGAACGGCGTGTATTGACGCGATAAAACTCAAATTATTTTGCTTCTTAGGAACGGGCAGAGAGTTACCCTGACACCAAACACTCCAGTCCTGCTTTCTACGCAGGTTTTCAGCATAAATCGCAGGATAGCGTTGCAATAATTCAGCAGCGGACGGGATGTCTTGTGATGAATCCAACAGGTCAGGGCTGCACACCAGTAACAGCTCATCATCTCCGAGCTTTTCGCAATAGTAGTCTTCCCATTCATCGGACTTACCGTGAATGATTGCTACGTCCACACCTTCTTGGTTTAAATCAAAAGGACCGATTAGATTAGACAGACGAATGTCCGCGTTCGGGGCGTATTGTTGGAAGTTATCGACTCTTGGTACCCACCAATGGATTGCCAGAGAGTTAATCATATTCAGTGTGATTCGATTTGATTGTGGCTGGTGAGTAACGGCTTCCGTCGCATCAACGATCGTTTTTAATGCCGGAGCAATGTCATTGTAGTACTTCTGGCCAACTGAATTGAGTTGAACCTGCCTGCCGACTCGTTGAAACAATGGTTGCCCGATGATTGATTCAAGGCTTTTTATCGCTTGGCTGATTGCAGAGTGGCTCACGCTAAGTACACCAGCGGCTTCAGTCATGCTGCCGGTTTCTGCGACCGCAACAAATGCGTAAAGAGATTTCAGAGGTGGTCGTTTATTCATTTGTAAGTTTATCTAACAGGTTTGTTTAAATATATTCGTTTTTTTCTCTGTTGTCATTGCTCTAGTATGGGCTCGTCAATAGGGAGGATACTATCTTGTCGAAGAACCACGCTGTACCTTATATGCTAATTTCAACGTTCAGTTTGTCATTAACTGGACTTCTATTAAAAAAACTTACCGAAATGATGGGTATTGAGCTGCTTACGTTTCTCCGTTTTCTTATGCCAACCTTGTTGCTTTTTGCAATTGTAGTGGCTTCAAAGTTACCTATGCCGCCACGTAAAGTAGTAAAGCCTATTATTATTCGTGGGCTATGCATCGCTGCATGCCAGTTGTGCTTCATTGCCTCATTGAATACGTTATCCCTGGTCGAAAGCTCGGTACTTTTTGCAACAGGGCCGCTTTTTATTGCCGTTTTAGAAAAGCTGTTTTTTAAAGTAAAGATAAAAACAGAAACGAAATTCGGTTTAGCCGCGACTTTTATTGGCGTTTTAATGCTGGCTGGTGAAGTGTCCGGGATTCAGTTTAGACCGGAGCTGTTAATTGGTTTAGCTTCGGGACTGTTCAGTGCAGGGTCACAGGTGAGTCTGTTTCGCGCTAGCAAAAGGGAGGTGACGCCTTCTGTTCTTAATAGCTGGACATTTCTTATTGCTGCTCTGAGCGTTCTGCCATTATCTTTCATATCTGGTTTGTCAGAACCAGACATGCAGATATTGTTAGCGCCGCAGGGAAATTTATTGGTGTGGATATGCCTTTTCGGGCTCTCGATATCCGTCGTAGGCAATCAAATTTTCCGCTCTAAAGCGTATAAGCTGGCCGAAAATAACTCTCAAGTTGCACCGTTGATCTTTACCAGTTTGTTGTTCACCGCGATATGGCAAGTGCTGTTTTTTGAAGAGAGCTTTTCTATCTATCAGGTCGTCGGAATTGCACTCATCATCATAGCCTCGTTGATGAATAGCTTTGCTTCCAAGTTATTCAAGCACTTGTTGCAAACCAGAGTTCGCCATGTTTAGTCGGTTCAGCAAAGGGCATGGAGTGATGACGAATAATCAACTGTTACAAGCTAACAGGTAGGATCAAAAGAAAGGGCTGGAGTACCAGCCCTTTTTGATCAAACTTTTGCGAGGATATCTCCAACCACTTTTTCCGGTGGCTGATTGATATCGATATAGATTGCCTCCTGCTCGGTGGGTTCGATCAGAGTATTAAACTGGCTTTCTAGCATCGCTGAACCTTGGAAATAGTGATCTTCTCTGGCCTTTAGACGAGCCCATATCGTGTCAAAATCACCTTTTAAATAGCAGAACGTGAGATCATTACAGCCTGCTCTTAATGTTTCTCTGTATTCTGGTTTTAAGGCAGAGCATGCCAGTACCAAGTTTTCCTGTTCCTGTATTAACGCATTTAAGGTTAACAGCCATTCTTTTCTGTCTTCGTCGGTAAGAGGGATGCCATTCCTCATTTTTTCAACGTTCTCCGTTGGATGGTAATCATCACCATCGAAAAAAGGGATGTTCAGCGATTTTGCCAGCGAGTCACCGATAGAAGATTTACCGCACCCAGAAACACCCATAACGACATATTTTTTATTCATAGTATCAACTCATAATTAGGCTTAATGGGCAGATTTATCGCCACCATAATGCAAGCTCTGGGAAAACAATCACGAGAGCAAGAACACTAACTTGTAGTGCTATAAACGGAAGTAGTGCAGTGAATATTTCACCAAGGCTAATGTCTTTAGGCGCAACAGACTTAAGATAAAATGCTGCTGGACCAAAAGGTGGCGACAAGAACGCGACCTGCATGTTTAGACAGAACACCACACCAAACCAGATTGGGTCCATTCCAAGGCCTGTGATGATCGGGACGAAAATCGGCATAGTCAGTAGTGCAACGCCAACCCAGTCCAGGAACATACCCAGAACGAACAGAATCGCCATCATGATAAGCAAGGTAGACATCGCGTTTCCGCCACTTAGAGCGAGAATCGTTTCCTCTACAAAGTCGATACCGCCCATTAGGTTGTATACGCCAACCAAAGCTGAAGCGCCGATACCAATCCACATGATCATGCCGCAGGTACGCATCGTCGCGATAGAAGACTCTTTGATCATCTTCCAATTAAGTTCTTTGCGGATAGCCGCGCTGATAGCAATACCAACCACACCCAGAGCAGAGGCTTCGGTAACTGATGCAATACCGGTGTAAATACTTCCTAGAACCGTCGCTACCGATAGCAAAGGGAAGAACAGCGCTTTGAAGTAACTTGGATGAGCTTCAGCATCTTTAGCCAGGTCTTCTTCTGAAGGTAACGGAGCAAGGTCGGGATTCAGCTTACAGCGAATCAGTACGTAAGCCATGTAGAACATTGCCAGAATAAACGCTGGTAAGAATGCCGCTTTGAATAGTTCGCCAATTGATACGGAAGCCGACAAACCATAGATAATCAGAACGATACTCGGTGGTAGCATGGTGCCTAGTGCACCGCCAGCACATGTGGTGCCGATCGCTAACTTACGGTCATAGCCCAGTCTTAGCATTTGTGGCAGAGCAAGAATACCAAGCAGTACCGTTTCACCGCCGATAACGCCCGACATAGATGCAAGGATCACCGCAACAAGCAAGGTTTGAACCGCAACCCCACCGCGAACTTTACGGCCGACGCTCTTCATTGCATCGAACAAGTCTCGGGCAATTCCTGAGCGGTCGAGCAACGCAGCCATCAGTACAAACATTGGTACCGCAAGGAATACGTAACCGCTGACGAAGCTGAAAATACGGCTCGTAATAAGCGGTAGTGCATCAACGCCAAACCAGCCTAAGGTAAAGATCAGTGCGACAAGGCCTGTTACGAAAGCGAGTTGCATACCAGTCAACAATAGACCAATCATCAACACCAGCATCAGCAAGCTGCCGTACTCGATACCAATTGATGACAAGTTCGATGTGAAGGTTTGCACACCAACCCATCCTAAAGCAGCCGCTAAGGTCAGAAGGCCGATGACAAGGAACACTGGTTTGTAGCTCCCAACAGAAGGTTTTGTAGAAGATAAGTTATTCATCGCCTTCGTCCCTTAGTTGTTGAATTTCTTTAATCAAATGCAAAATGAATTGAATAAACATCAGGCAAACGGTAAATAAAATGATGCCTTTAAGCAGGGCAGGAAATGGAGGATTCCAAGCGGAGCCCGAGGTTTCTAATCTCAATCCACCCCAAGGAGCAAACCAAGAGTTAGCCACAGTTTGCCACGCTGCATAAATCAATAACCCGCTAAACAGTAACCCTGCTAGATGGTGAAAGACATTCAGGTAACGTTTTGTCTTTTGCGATACCGCATCGTAAACGAGAACGACTCTTACATGTTTGTCGGTTGCGAGAGCGTAGGCCCCGCCGATCACAAACAGTGCTCCACCAATAAAGGAGGCGGTTTCGTGCACCCACATGGTTGGTGAGTTAAACAAATAGCGGCTTGCTACTTCGTAAAATGAAATGATGACGGTGGCAACAAACAATAAACTAAACAGCTCACTGATTTTGGTTATTGCTTTGTCGAGAATATTCTGGGGCATTTCAGCCGCTAGATTTGTGTCTGATTCTTTCATATGTCTAATTCCAAATGAAATAGGGAGGAGTAAACCTCCCTTTTTTTAACAACTTATAGAAGACCCGAGTCTTTTAGGTAAGTCGTAATAGAATCGTAAACTTTTTTCGCATTAGGAGAGAGTTCAGCATATTTTTCCCACTCGCCCATCGCTATCAGACGGAACTTCTTACGCTCTTCTTCCGACCAGTCGTGGATGGTAATGTTAGGGTTCGCTTCAGCTTCTTTAACGGCTTTCTGGTCTGCAATACGCAGTTGAGTCGTAATATCTTCAGCAAAGTCACGAACCGATACCGTCATGATCTCTTGAAGATCGGCTGGTAGTTTGTCCCACTTTTTCTGACTCATTGAGATATCAATCGTTGGCAGTGAGTGGAAGCCAGGTTGAACTGGGTGAGTTGCGATATCGTTCATGCCTGCTTGATGGTTAGTAGAGAAAACGGTGTAGTCAGCAGCATCAATAACGCCTTTACTCAAACCCGTAAAGACCTCTGAACCTGGTAGGTTTACTGGGGTCGCACCTGCAGCCGCAAATACTTGTTGAACCAGACCCTCCGGAGCACGAAGCTTAAGACCTTTTAGATCATCAACGCCATTTAGTGGCACCTTAGATACAAACGACTCTACGCCTGTTGTTGAACCGCCAATGTATTTCACGCCGTATGGTGCATAGAGCTCAGTCATTAACTCATAACCACCACCGTAGTTGATGTATTGAAGTAGTTGGCGAGTGTCTGACCATGCACCAACCATATTACCGATCAGGCCAAACGCTGGATCTTGGCCAGTAAAGTAACCTGTTGCGGTAATGTGACCATCGATAACGCCCATTTTGATAGCGCCTAAGGTTTCTGTGTGTTTAACCACAGCACCAACAGGCAGTAGGTCGATTTCAATACGACCACCAGACATTTGCTCTACGCGTTCCGTCCACTCTTTTTGAACCTGAAAGTTCTTGTCACCAGATGGGTCACTGGATTGAAACTTAAAGTTAAAGTCAGCAGCGAAAGCGGAAGTGGATAGCAACGCTAGTGAGATAGCTGAGGTTAGGGATTTTTGTATGATGTTCATTCATTCGTCCTTTAATTTATTATCGGATCTACTTGTATTCCTACTACGCCCGAATGTTACCGGGAACATTTCGTAAGTTACCGGTAACATCGGTTGAAATCTACGAGTTTGATCACGTTCCGTAACATCTTTAATTAGTTTCTAACATGAATGAGATGTCTGTTTATGAATGAGGGTTTATATATTTTCGATGGAATTCTTCGCGCTGAGATAGACTTTGCTATTTGTTTCAGTTATATCTCGTAATTCTGTTCGATGTCATTTGGTAGAAGGGTTGTTCGTCATGTTGGAGATGTTTGGCGTAATTAATATATGGACGTATTTGGTCGGTCTGACCATGATCATTCTTGCTCCGGGTCCAAACTCTCTCTATGTGTTGAAATCGAGCTCATCGCTGGGTGTTAAGGCGGGCTATAAAGCAGCTTCTGGTGTGCTTATTGGTGACGCGGTTTTAATTTTGCTCTCTTACCTAGGTGTTGCTTCGTTAATTCAAGCTTCTCCCGTCCTGTTCACGATCATTCGCTACTTGGGTGCCGCGTACTTGCTGTATTTAGGGGTGAAAATCATTCATCAGTTAATGAGCAAAAGTGATGATGGTGAATCAGACGTCGCTCGCCCTAAGAAACGCGAAAATGTGTTTGCTAAGTCGCTGACGTTAAGTCTGACCAATCCAAAAGCAATCCTGTTTTACGTCTCTTTCTTTATCCAGTTTATCGATTATACGTACGAACACACGTGGATTTCATACTTGATCCTGGCGTTTATCTTAGAAGTTTTTAGCATCATTTATTTGAGTACGCTGATCTTTCTGGGTTCATCATTAACTCAATTATTCAAAGATAATAAAGTGTTAGCAAAGTTAGGCAACGGGTTACTAGGTATGTTCTTTATGGGCTTTGCAGCAAGGCTAGCAAGCTTAAGTTAATCCGGCCCAAGGCTGGTGGACTTTGTACAAGGTTTTCTGAAGGCGAAACCTTTATCCTCTGAGACCGTTTCTGTATCAACATTGTAGCGTCTACTAAGAAACTTAATTGATATTCAATTGATCCGTATCAAAACGCTTGCGTATATTAGCGGTTGCTTATGAATTCTACTCTACAGTTAATTTGGTGGTGTTAAAAACTTAATTAAGTCAGACAGTCTTTTTTCTCTTAAGCAATGTATTGCGATGGGAGCGTATCCATACGCTAAGGAGCAGATGATGAAAGACTACACACCAATTAAAAGCATAAGCATGAATGTACTTATGTTTGTGAGTATGGCGCTCGCGCTACTATTATTCTTGTCGCTTCCTTTCGCTCTGTCCGCTGATGATAGCTCAGATCGTCCTTCTTGGGCTGGGAATCAAGGTAGAGATGGAAAGCCAGGCAGAGGTAATAATGATCCGGGCGTGAGTAAAGGCGACCTTTACGGTGACTTGCTTATTATTGTCCGCAATGACAATGGTGAGCCAGTGAAATATACCTGGGACTGGGATGAATTGGACGCAACGTTATACATATCGCAACAAGATGATAATGGTTGCTTCCAGCCAATCGCAAATGAACAGGCTACCGATGTAGTCACCGGGGAGCCGCTACCTTTACTTCCTGAAGAGTTTCAAACAGAAGATGGATTAACACTGATTCCACTTAACAGTGATTGTGAAATTGTCGAAAGCTTAGTGGGATATGAGGACTACGTTTTTGCAAGCTATGCTGAAGAAGTGGACTTTGGTCGCTTGAGTGTTGCGAGATCACCCGTTGATGTGATCGACTCATCCTACAATGAAGCGATGTCTAATATTAACAATGCGATTAGTGTGAGAATCGACCCGGCTGGACGAATTGAGGTGGAGGTTACGGAGGATGTATTCAAAACCATCGATTCGCCACTGGAAAACTTGGCACTCTATAAAGCACTGATGCTAAATGGTCATCTACCTGATCTTACTTTGTCAGATGAGCAGTTAGGTGGTCTTAGACATTTGGCTGGTAACGGTGTTGAAGCATTGAGTTCGGAAGACTTGGATACGGCCGCAGCGCTTTTAGCAGGGGCTGGAGATAAGTTTGGATCTATCACTCTCGATCTAGTTATTAATATCAACACCACTCTAGGTATTAATGACAACGGGTATTTCAATTTTATGGGGTATAGCTATTACCGTGATGTTATGTATTCCGGAATTGAAGTGGGGCTAGTTCTTCCAGGCGTAGAGCCGGATATTAATGCCCCAGTGGTGATTTCAACTTTGTCATATCAGGTGGTTCCTCTTCTTGATATAGCAGGAAACCCTCAGGTCTTTACGGTTGACCAAGTAAATACGAATTATGCACGTGGCTTTACACAAGCGGCCGATGATTCGTTAAGAGTGATCAACTATATCCATAATTGGGCGCTTCCTGATTTACCTGAAGGCCTTGTATGGGAGTAGAGAATAGCTTGTATTTGTCGCTGCAATAACAGTGAAGTGGGGGAGATTACAACTCCTCCACTTTTTTGCTATTCCAACAACCCGAACAACCGAATTGGTTTTATGTTTGTCAGCACTACGGGGTAATGAGTTACACAGATATTAACGTTTAGAACGGCCTCGAGACGAGCGTTCTTTATGTGCTGAAGCGGCTTTAGCTTGTGATTTCAAGATTGACTCAACCGTCAGTTCCATTGGCTCTTTAGGTTTAAGTCCGTTTGGAAACGTACGGGCGCGTGGAGGCAGTTCGAACTCTTCACTCGATGCTCTCGGCATGCGCTTAAATCGGTACAAATAAAAGTTCTCTAACTTCTCTCTTGCCCAATCTGTTTTCTTTAAATACTTCACGCTACTCGCGACTGAGGGATTGGTATGAAAACAATTAAATCGCATTGCTGCATCTAAGATATCCCATCCATAAAAATCCGCTAGTTCTGCGATCATCGTCTCTAGTTTAAGACCATGGAGAGGGTTGTTTTTTTGAAGTTCAATTCTTTCTTCATCAGTCATGATCTGTACCTCGGGGGCTCGTGTTTAAATATAGGCATAATACCAATTCCCACAATAATCTGACCATTTACTCATCAAGATTGGGATTTTGTATGGGTATGACATGTAATAGCTTAAAAGCGTGAAAGATGCTCGCTATAAGGCAAAATCAATAGAAGAAAGGGAATCAGATAAAGAGAATTGAGGAGTTTAAAAGGGGGAGGTATTTATAATAATCAGAGATAAGTGACGCAAGCCGTAGTTTCCTACAGCCTGCGCCTACTTAAAATCTTATGCTACTTCAACGTTAGCAGCTTGAAGACCTTTTTGGCCTTGCTCTACTTCGAAAGTCACTTTTTGACCTTCAGCAAGAGTTTTGAAACCGTCAGAAACGATTGCACGGAAGTGAACGAATACGTCTGCGCCGCCGTTGTCTTGAGTTAGGAAACCAAAACCTTTAGTTTCGTTGAACCATTTTACAGAACCAGTTGTTTTATTAGACATGATATGTCCCTTATATAAATTGAAAAAATTAATTATTTGAATGCGCTAGTAGCTTGAATTATTTAATGTATCTTTGAAGCTAAGGGAAACACTGAGGATAACAACTTGGTTTTCTAAGGGTTTTACTTTTACTACGTGATGTCTCATTTAATAACTCTGAACAACAGAGCGGCGCCATTATTGTCTTTTAGTGATCACATGTAAAGGATTATTTGTATTTATTTTTTTGGGATCTACACGTCTCTGAATGTTAAAAGCCGCGAACTTACACGTTCGGCAATGGTAGCTCAATATTTAAACGATATTGAGTGAGATTACGACACAGTATCGAAGCATTCACTGTAGCTTGAGCAGGTTTCACAACTTGGCGAGCGACATACATAGTCGCCGCCGTTTTCACATAACTGACGGTATAAAAACCGTTTCCAGCGCATGTTGTTAACATTTTTAGCAGATAAGTTAGGGAAATAGTCAGAAAATAATTGTGTCAGTAGAGCCCGTTCGGGTAGTCCTAAGTCATGCCAGAGGTGTTGGCTTCCCGTACAACCACTTGATATAACGATGGCCATTTCTTCTGCAAACGGGTGTGAGTTATCCAAGTTCTGAGATAACAGTTGACGTAGTTGATCGTATTCTTCTGTTCGTAATGCCATTAACTCGCTACGTAACCTAGCTTGTTTGGTTTCGAGATTGGCTAAACTTACCTCAAGGCCAAAAAATTCAATAAGTTGAATAAAGTGGCTTTTCTTCAATCCGAGGTAAAGTGGCAGCGAAGATCGCCCACTCAGATAAGAGTGGACGATTGGTCGCCAGTACTGTTTGCATTTTTCAGCGTTCACTATACTGAGCTCCTATCATGTTGCGGGCTCAAGCTGCCTAAAGGGTTTAGGGGGCGACTGGTGTGGTCAACAATCGCCTCTTCGATAGGGCAAATACTGGCGCATTGTGGCTCGTGCCAAAAAGAAGAGCACTCATTACACCGCTTAGAATGAATCGCGAATGGTTTGTCTGCTCTGTCGCTTTTATATATCGCCTGATTAGGACACACGGTCATACAGGCATGACAGCCGACACATTTATTGTTGATTGAAAAGCTCATGTTTTGTCTCCGCTTGCTGAGTTTCACGACAGTATTGTTTGGCGATTGCTTCTAAGCTGCTGCTTACTGGTTGGAAGGCGAAGTCAACATTGGGAATCACTCCACGTTTCTCTAATTCACGCCACGGTGAGATTCCGATTCTCGCACTGAGAACCACTTGGCAATCTGCGATTGTGTCGAACAAGGCTTCTTTTTCAGACTCTTCACCACATTCACTTTGGCCTGTGCAGTATTGAGCAACGTTACGTGATTCCTCAAAAAGGAATTGCTGTGATTGTTGGTCATATTGGTAGATCTCAAAGCGTTTGGCATGGCCAAAATGCAATCCGATGTGGGCCTCTCCATGGCTGGCAACCGCGACTTTATATACCGATGGTTTAGAAGACGAGCCGCATGTTGAGGCCTTGTCATCACTAAGCATTCCAACAGCGTCTGCTCGGCACTGTTTACAATGGGTCATTTGCGGCATGTGCACACCGCATTCTTCTCGGACGCGTTGCAGTTCATCTTCGGTTGGCCCCCGCTGACCACTCAACCCAAAATAGGTGCCGTGACTTGGGTCGGAAATCAGGGGCATGATGTTATGTAACGTCGCGCCCAGAGATTTCACTTTCTCTGATACTTGAGCAATGTGATGGTCGTTGATGCCCGGGATAAGTACCGTGTTCACTTTCACCAGCATGCCAGCCTTCGCTGCTAACTGTAATCCGAGCAATTGACGCTCGATAAGTGTTTGTGCCGCGATTTTGCCCTTAAGTCTTTTTCGGTTGTAAAAAATCCAAGGGTAGATTTTTTCTCCGATATCAGCATCAATACAATTAATCGTAATGGTGAGGTGATTAACGCCTAATACCGCCAGCGTCATAACATGTTCAGCAAGTGCAAGTCCGTTGGTTGAGATACAAAGCTGTACGTTTGGGTCGGCTTTATGAATATCGCGAAGCGTTTTAAATGTGGCTTGTGGGTTTGCGAGAGCATCACCAGGGCCTGCGATTCCAACTACCGTCAAGTTAGGCGCTCGCTTTTTAATGGTTGAAAACTGTTTGAGTGCCGCAGCACTATCCATAACGTGTGACACGACTCCCGGGCGAGACTCATTACTGCAGTCATATTTCCGGTTACAGTAGTTGCATTGTATGTTGCATGCTGGTGCTACAGGTAAATGCATACGCGCGTATTGATGAGCCTGTTTTGAATAGCACGGGTGTTTTGCAATTTTATCCTGCGTTTGTTTATTGAAAAAGTGATGAAGATTATCTTGTGCACAATCGTCACTTTTTACACTTGATGAAGGACTTTCCATGTCTGCCCCTTATGATTAAATGCCTTTAATAAGCTTCATTGCAATCATTGTTCCTTAACTAAAGTATTGTTTTACATAAGCTAAGGATTCTAACTAGTAACAATTGTCCGTTTGCCGACAATATCTGGCTTTCAAAAATTGTCAGATTTGTTTCATCTCGATATTTAATATTTGAATTCGGTAAGCAATTTGACGCGGCGTCATATTGAGCAGCCTTGCTGCTTTGGCTTTTACCCAACCAGATCGCTCAAGCGCGTCGATTACCAGTTCTCTCTCGTCAGCCGGTTTGCTTTTCTCCCGATGTATAAGCTGACTTTCTGCAGCGCGAAGTGGTGCAGCGGCAGAAAGTGGGGGTGTGTAAGCGGATTGAACCGGCGGTGAAAAGCTGGGTTCAGACTGGTTGATTTTGATTAAACTGGCATCAATGACACCGGACTCGCACAATACCGAAGCGCGTTCTAAGGTATTTTCTAGTTCACGCACGTTACCCGGCCAAGTGTGATTCATCATCACACGTATCGCATCATCACTGATGGTGAGGTTACGGCCTTGTTGCTTACTGAGCTTTTTGCGCATGAACTCGGCCAGCTCTGGAATGTCTTGAATGCGATCGCGAAGAGGAGGTAAGTGCATTGGCATAACATTGAGGCGGTAATAAAGGTCTTCACGGAAGTTACCTTGCGTCACTTCCTCTTCCAGGTGTCGGTTAGTCGCGGCGATAATACGCACGTTTACCGAAATAGTTGTTGTCCCCCCGACTCGTTCAAACTCTTTCTCCTGCA
The DNA here is from genome assembly GCF_035621455.1 of Vibrio natriegens NBRC 15636 = ATCC 14048 = DSM 759. Lineage (NCBI taxonomy): Bacteria > Pseudomonadati > Pseudomonadota > Gammaproteobacteria > Vibrionales > Vibrionaceae > Vibrio > Vibrio natriegens. The sequence continues at coordinate 211,343 of NZ_CP141823.1, read as the reverse complement.
ATACTCGTAACAACTTTGCTTGAAACGCTGCACTGGTTTCGCCAATTTCATCCAGGAAAATAGTGCCATTGTGTGCCATTTCAAATCGCCCTTTACGCTGCTTGACCGCACCTGTAAATGCGCCTTTTTCGTGACCGAACAGTTCAGATTCGAGCAAGTTATCAGGCAGTGCTGCGCAGTTGAGTTTGATGAACGGACGATCAGCACGAGGAGAGTTATAGTGAATCGCGTTGGCGATAAGCTCTTTACCTGTCCCCGATTCACCGCGAACCAACACCGTAGAATCCCAGCGAGACACCAGACGAATTTGATCGAAAATCTGTCTCATGGTTTTGGTGTGTCCCACTAAGTTGTGAAAACTGTAGTTGTTACGGACTTTACGGCGTAATCCGTCACGCTCATCAACAAGCTCTTTTTCGGTTCGCTCAACGTTCTGAGACAGTTGAATATTCTTGGCGATTAAGTTGCCAATCATATCGAGGAATTTCGACAACAACGTAAGGTGCTCGTCGCTGACATTAGGTGGTTGGGCTGAAAGTGCGCCAAGAACTTTACTATTACTGTCTTTGATTGGGACACAGATGAAAGGCTTGTCATAGTCATAAAGTGCCAATTTGTCCGCAAAACGCATATCGCTACCGAGATTACGAATTACCATAGAGCTCCCTTGGCTGAGGACCTCTCCGACAATACCTTCACCGGTCTTATAGTAAACGTTCTTTTGTTCTCGGCTACTGTCGCTAAGTGGGCTATGTACAGACTTAACCAATAAAATGTTCTTTTGGTGGTCAAGAATAGTGAGCATGCCACACTGTAAACGACACTCATCGTGCAGAATTTTAAGTATTTTGTCGCACGACTCAACGTAATTTAAGCTAGCGTTTAGAACACTAGATATTCGATACATTGCCGCCAATAACTGACGCTCTAAATCTAAAAGAGAATGATCTTCTATCATAATGACTTACCGCTATTAATTGGAAATGTTAAGCAGACTTTGGCGCCGTTTAGCTGGCGGCTGTCTGAGATCGTTACGGTGGCTGAATGTTCATTGAGCACCTGTTGCACGATAGAAAGCCCAATACCGCGACAGCCAGACTGGTGCTTTGGCTTGGTGCTATAAAATGGTTGGAATACGGTCAGACGAAGATCTTCTTTCACCCCTAAGCCATTGTCTTCGATATCAACCACTATCTCTCCGTTTTTCTCATAAGATTGAATGAACAGAGTCCGATCTGATGGCTTAGCATATTTGATAGCATCTAACGCGTTATCGATGAGCTGTTTTATGGCAAGAATAAGTCGATGAGGCGTGCCATTGATTGAGGACAGCTTTGGCGATAGATCAAGTTCTAAGTTGATCGATAGCCTCATCAATTCATCATTACTGATGCTGCATGAGTCACGAATCACTTCATTGAGATTCACTGGTTGACGCGCTTCTCTTTCTCGTTCTGGGATGGCGAGCATGATTTCTTGCATGGCTGCATTTGCATTCGCCATTGCGTCATCCATCGCGATTAAACCTGGGCAGGAGGCATTAGTACGTTTGAGAATATTTACAGCGGAATCAATGACATTGAACGGTCCCTGCAATTGATGCAGTGTTCCCATTAATGCTTCTTGCATGGCGTGGACGTATTTATTGTCCCTCGCCATAAGCTTGGTAGCATTAATACGTCGTTCCTCGACCAAGAGCTTCTCTTTGGTACGCTCAGTGATAGAGATAACGCTATAGTCATCATCACTGTCTGGAAGAAAATAATGTTCAATGTTGATGGTTGAAACCGGGATTTTCGCCAATGTAAATTCAAACCATCGTTCGCATGTGCCGTCTTCATTTCGAACAGAGATATTTTGCGTACGGTTTTTATGTTCGCCGATGAACTCAACCACACTCGTCTGTTGATAGTCTCTCTGAATGCTTTGCAGCAATAAGTCGATAGGGCTGTGGTGAATGCTGTTTTGTATCCGTTGATACTTTTTGTTGCTGACTAGCAGCTTGTTGGAGGCATCAACCAGTGCAATGGCTGTCGAAGAACCATTCAACACCGCCTGAAAGAGTGTGAACTGATTTTTTTGCTCAGTGATACGTTGGTGTCGCTCTGTAATATCGCGATGGATGGCATAATATCGTGTCTCGCCACTTTTCTCTTTTAGCCGAGAAATCGAAATTTCGGCAATATACGGCTCACCATTTTTCTTTCTGTTGACCAACTGACCTTGCCAATGGTCACCGTTGGTAATGGCTAGCCACATATTTTGATATACGCGTTGAGGTGTTGCCTTATACGAAAGCAGTGACGAGTTTTTACCAATCAGTTCGCGTGAACTATAGCCAGTGATCTGATTAAAGGTCTTATTGACGAAAAGTATGTTGCCATATTTGTCGGTAATGCTGATGGCGACAGGAGCATGCGCAACGATCTGCTCGAACGCTTGCATGTCAAACACCGTTGAATTGCTATCGGGTAGCAGGCTATCAAGTTGTTCCATACGTCTTTCCTTATACGTTTGGCGATATAAGACCGTCGATGCATTTCCTATTCCAAACACTCAAGCCAGGTATGACGGGCCCGCTTAAATGAAGGTTTGTTTGATTTCGGACAATTATTCATGCGAACAAGCGAACTTTGTTGGGTTTGTGACACAGCTATTTTGGTAAAGAAAAGCGCTTAGCCTGCGCGCTAGCACTGTATTGACGGGGTTGTTTGATTCATTCCAGTGCAAAAACGCTCCGTGGCATACGCTATGCACCACCTTCGAGAAAGGAAGCTAGTGGAGTGCTGTTATGTCCGAAGGATTGATCATTTTTCTGAGTGCGACATTCGTAAACAATGTCGTTTTAGCCAAATTTCTGGGCTTGTGTCCGTTCATGGGAGTGTCGAGCAAAATTACCAGTGCGGTGGGAATGGGGATCGCGACGATTTTCGTGCTTACCTTAGCGACGGTATCAAGCTGGATTATTGAGTTTGCGATTTTGAAGCCGTTGCATCTGGAGTTTATGAGGATCATATCCTTCATTTTGGTCATCGCTGCGGTCGTTCAGTTTACTGAATTATACGTTAAAAAATCATTTCCCGAGTTGTACCAGTCTCTGGGCGTATTTCTACCGCTCATCACCACCAACTGTGCCGTTTTTGGGGTCGCATTGCTGGCTGTTCAAGACAATTTGTCATTTCTCAACACCCTGATGTTCAGCTTTGGTTCTGCTCTGGGCTTCTTTTTCGTCATCACTATTTTTGCTGGTTTACGTAGCCAACTTATGTTGAGTCAGGTTCCGGCAGCATTTAAAGGCTCTCCGATAGCATTCATCACGGCGGGATTTTTGTCGATGGCCTTCATGGGCTTTTCGGGAATGGCATAGAGGAGACTAAGTCATGTTACTTACGACGCTTATATTTTTTGTCACGCTCGGAGCATTGCTTGGGCTTGCGCTTGGGTACGCTGCAAAAGTGTTCCATGTGGAAGGCGACCCGAGGATAGATAAAGTTGAAGCATTACTGCCGGGTGGCCAATGCGGTCAGTGTGGAGAGGCTGGTTGCCGCCAGGCCGCCGAAAAAATGGTCACTGGTGAACTAAGCCCGGCTTGTTGTCCACCTGGCGGAGCGCTACTTGCTCAAAACGTTGCACAGTTGCTCGGTGTTTCTATTGATACAAGTGATCAAGAGACTGAGCTGGTGGCAAGAGTTGATGAAACGCAGTGTAACGGGTGCAACCGCTGCTACAAAGCCTGTCCTTTTGATGCAATTGTCGGTGCGCCGAAACAGTTACACACGGTACTAAAAGACGTGTGTACCGGTTGTCAGTTATGTGAAAAAGCCTGTACACGAGGTTGCTTGACCATGTCCGAAGTGACGCCGTCGGTGTCTACATGGTATTGGCCAAAGCCTTCATTGTCGGTTTAGGAGTGAATCATGTCCAGTTTAAGCAGTGTTAGTTTGTGGAATAAACCATTTAGTGGCGGTATTCATCCCAAAGCCTATAAAGAGTTAACGTCAGATCAACGCATTGATCGCCATTTCTGGCCTCGGAATATCTACTTACCTTTGCAGACGCGTTCCGGAGCAAAGTTAAGAGTATTGGTTGGTCCTGGTGAGTCAGTGCACAGAGGGCAGTTGGTTGCTGTTGGACTTACGGACTTCGTTGCACCTTTGCATTCATCTGTGAATGGTGTGGTGACGGCGATTGTTCCGCATATCACAACTCACCCGGCGAAAGTGAAGTGTGACACGGTAGTGATTCGCGCGAATGACGATAAGCAATGGGGGGTATCTTCGCCGGGTGAAGATATCCATAACTTAGATGCCGACACCATTATTGATCGCGTGGCGGAAGCGGGCATAGTCGGGCTAGGTGGCGCTGGTTTCCCAGCCGCGGTCAAGTTGCGATTTTCAAGAAGCGCCAACGTAGACACCATCATCATTAATGGAGGTGAATGCGAACCGTATCTGACCAGTGATGATTTAACAATGCAAACCTACCCGGAAGAAATTATTTCTGGGATACAGATGATGCTGATTGCAAGCGGTGCGCAAAGGGCCATTATCGGCGTGGAAGATAACAAACCGGATGCCTTAAGTGCGCTCCATTATGCCGCGAGTGAAGTCGACACGATTGACGTGCGTAAGGTGCCGAGTATTTATCCGATGGGATCCGAGAAGCACTTAATAAAAACGCTTACTGGAAAAGATGTTCCACCAGGAGGGCGTGCCACTCAGGTCGGTATTTTAGTTAACAATATTTCCACGGTTAGGGCGGTGTACCACGCGGTTCGATTCCGTCGTCCTTTGGTTTCGCGGATTGTCACGGTCAGTGGTAAGGGGATCGCGGAACCTAAAAATGTCGAGGTACCAATTGGAACCCCGGTGAACGAAGTAATCAACTATTGCGGCGGGGTGAGTGACTCGACGGAACGATTACTTCTGGGCGGACCTATGATGGGGCAGGTTATTCCCTCAATGCAGGTGCCTGTTGATAAAACGGTTGGCGGAATACTGGCGTTAACCGAAGACGAAGTGTTTATTGAAACCAAACATCAAGAGTGTATTCGCTGTGGTCAATGTGTTCGTGCTTGTCCAATGGGTTTGATGCCATTTCAAATGGCCGCGTACACCCGCGTTTCCGATTTAAAACGTGCCGAGGAACTGGGTGTGAATCATTGCTTGTCTTGTGGTGCATGTGGATATGTTTGTCCCTCTTCGATTCCTTTAGTTCAGTACTTTATGCACGCAAAGGGTGTGATTGCATCGCATACCTTTATGGAGCAAAGAGCGGCTCAGACCAAAGTGCTCAATGAATCCAGAAAACAGCGTCTCGCCCTTGAGGCCACTGAGAAGAAAGCCAAAGCCGCGAAAAAAGTCACGCGACCAACCCGCAATGCTCGACCTGAGCGAGCGGAAAAGCCGACTCGTCCAGAGAGACCGGCACGCCCACCTCGTCCAGCGCGAGTATCTCGCCAAGAAAAAGCCGCTGAGAAGGAGCAACAGTTATGATCAAATATGACTCAATAATTGGCCCATTTGCTCACAACGGGAGCTCATCTACACGAATCATGTATCTCGTTATCTTAACGTTATTACCGGCTTGTGTATTTGCTGGCTTTCAGTTTGGTCGCAACAGTTTGGCACTGATAGTCGTGTGTTGTTTAACCAGCATCATAAGCGAATGTTTATGTTTGTTGGCAATGAAAAAGAAACCTAGTGCGTGTTTTGATGGTTCAGCGATTCTGACCGGGCTGCTACTCGCCATGAGTTTACCGCCTTCGTTCCCAATTAGCTTAGCGGTTTTGGGCAGTATGTTTGCCATTATTTTGGGTAAGCAAATCTATGGCGGGCTGGGGCAGAACTTATTCAATCCAGCCATGCTCGCGCGCGTCATGCTACTGATCTGTTTTCCGGTTCAAATGACCCAATGGGCGGCTCCAACGCCGATAGATTTTAGCAACAACTTAGTCACCGTACCGGATGGATGGCTGAGTTTTGACGGCGTGACGGCGGCGACGGCTCTCAGTATTGAAAGAACCTTGCCGGTTGAGTTTACTCAGCAGTTTTTTGGGCAGCATTCTGGGAGCCTTGGTGAGACCAGTGCTTTCCTTATCTTGTGTGGCGGTGGTTATCTGATTTGGCGACGCATTATTCACTGGGCGATACCTGTGACCTTCATGCTTGGTCTGACACTACCTGCTTTAGTCAGTCATTTGATCAACGCTGAAGCCTACCTAGCGCCGTGGATTCACCTCACTAGCGGCGCTGCCATGTTGGGCGCATTTTATATCGCGACAGATCTTGTTACCTCTCCAACCAGTATTCGCGGACAGCTTATCTATGGGCTGGGGTGTGGGCTGCTTGTTTGGTTGATTCGAACCTTTGGTAGCTACCCCGAAGGCGTGGCTTTTGCGGTACTGATTATGAATGCGGTTAGCCCTTTAATTGATTACTACCTGCGCCCAAATGTGTTTGGTACTAGCCGAGTGACGGAGAAATAATCATGGAAGTCAGATTACAGCCATTTAAAGAGCGTATTTCGTATCAAATCATATTGCTTTCCAGTGCATGTGCGCTCGCTGCATTACTTTTGTTTGTTACGAATTGGGCGACAAAGCCAATCATCTCTCAGCGTATCTTAGAAGATCAGAACGCGCTATTGAGGGAGGTGCTGGCGGGACAACCTTATGCGAATGACGTGTTTTCGAACCGCCAGCTAATCGAATTTGAAGGTAAGTTATTCGAACTGTATCGAGTGGAAGATGAAAATCAGCAACTGATTAACTGGGTGATCCGGGGTGAGCAGGAAGGATACAGTGGCACGATCCGCTTTCTTATCGGCTTAAAAATCAGTGGTGAGATTATCGGCGTTCGAATCATCAGTCACAGTGAGACGCCAGGACTGGGTGACAAAATCGAAGCGGAAAAAAGCAGTTGGATACTCAGTTTTGCCAAACGCACTTTAGAGAGCACAGGTGTGTGGGCGGTGAAAAAGGATGGGGGTGATTTTGACCAATTTAGCGGCGCAACAATTACACCGAGAGCCGTAGTAAAAGGCGTGCATCAGGCGTTGCTAGCGCTTGAATCTTATCAAGGAGCGAACAATGAGTGAATCAAACCAGTACAAAAGCACTATGTCACAAGGTTTATGGGGCAATAACATTGTACTCAAGCAGTCCCTTGCGCTTTGTCCTTTACTCGCCGTAACCAGCAGTGCGACGAACGGCCTTGGTCTTGGCCTGGCCACTATGGTCGTGATGGTTGCGGCAAATACGCTTAACTCGATGGCGAAAGGTGTCATCAGCAAAACCGTACGTATTCCAGTGAATGTCATCATCATCGCCACACTTGTCACGCTGACCGATGCATTGCTGAACGCCTACCTCCATTCTCTTCACAAAGTTCTCGGTCTATTTATACCGTTGATTGTTACAAACTGCGCCATCCTCGGGCGTGTCGAATCGTTTGCCAGTAGAAGCGCTGTCATGCCCTCTATCGTGGATGGTCTGTTTATGGGGTTAGGCTTTACTTGGGTACTGACTATGCTCGGCGCGATACGCGAAATTCTCGGTAGTGGAACCTTGTTTAGCAATGCGCATCTTCTTTTGGGCGAACGTTTTGCGTTTCTGGAAATGGTCATTATTGATGATTACCAAGGGGTGTTGTTGGTTATTTTGCCGCCGGGAGGCTTTCTGGTTTTGGGCTTGGTTCTGGCGTTAAAACAGAAATACGAATCCATGGTGGCAAACACAACGCCAGCGTTAGCACATAGCACTAGGGGGTAACTATGAAAGTAAGTGTGGTCTACGCCTTACCGGATGAACAGGTATGGTTGTCGGTCGATGTTGACCATAGCGCAACCGTACTTAGCGCTATTCAGGTTTCGAATATTCTAGATATGTTTCCCGCTATCGATCTCGACAAACAAAAAGTGGGTATTTTTGGCAAATCCACAAAGTTGGATAGTGAGCTAAAAGAAGGTGACCGTGTGGAAATATATCGCCCGTTAATTTGGCAGCCTGACGACGACGAAGATGAGGATGATGACGATTAATTGTCACCTTTGCGACATTAGGTCAGACATTGTTTGAAAGGAAATTTTTAACTTATTGAAAATATAGAACTAAATGTGTGGTAGATATTTTGCAGCGTATCCCTGCCATGACAAAAATTTAAGCAAGGAGCTAATTATGAGCAAAGTGGGAATTTTCTTTGGTACTGATATGGGCAGCACTCGCAAAATGGCCAAGTTGATCCAAAAACAACTTGGTGACGAGGTTGCGGATAAACCGAAAAACATTAATCGCGTCGACGCCGATGAATTTGCCAGTTATGACTATCTGATTCTCGGTACGCCAACGTTAGGAGAGGGACAACTTCCAGGACTATCAGCAGATTGCCAAGAAGAGAGCTGGGAAGAGTTTCTACCCAACTTCTCGGACATGGATCTATCGGGAAAAAAAGTTGCGCTATATGGATTGGGCGATCAGGTTGGTTACAGCAACGAATTTGTGGATGCACTTGGTGAGCTATATGATCATGTCGCCAACTGCGGTGCAGAGATGGTTGGTTTTTGGCCCACAGAAGGGTACGAGTTTACGGCCTCTAATGCGGTTGACGGCGATGACTTTGTCGGGTTAGTGATCGACAAAGATAATCAATCAAGTCTGACTGAGCAGCGTATTGCAGGTTGGGTTGAGCAGATTAAAGCTGAAATGGAGCTATGAATAAAAATAAAGCTATTAACCCAATATCAGTAATTAACTGATAGCTTGTGGTTTTTTGTTATTTTGCCGAACTTAACTGTCATAGGCACAACGCCATTCTTGTCGTGAGAGTGGCTTTTTTATGCAATTTTGTTCTATGGAGCGTATCGGTTTTGGATAATATGATTAAAGCTAGATTGTCATGATGACGTTACTGACAGTAAATCAAGTGCTTTGTTGGGAATGGTGAACAATAGGATTTAAAACTTAAGCAAGAAAGCTTGGAGCGGGCAGCGGGAATCGAACCCGCATCATCAGCTTGGAAGGATGTAACCCTAGTGAAAAGTAAGCCTTGGTTAAACAATAAAATCTTTATTAGATAAGGGTTTAAGACTATTTTTTCAATTTACATTAACACCATTTAATGCCATATTAAAGTTAACTATGGTACCAATTCATAGTTGTGAACAAGACACTTTTGGTACCTTTATTTTAGATATTAGGTATGAAGTGGCAACGTTATTAGCAAAATCTAAGAAGAAAAACTTATCCACTCGAGTTCACCCAGAGGCTCTCGATGCCTTCAATTTTTTTCATTCAATGGTGTTTAAGTTCGATAAAGTTCAGGTAGGTTTGGAAGCAATTAATGCGATTCAATGTGATCAAATTTACCGCGCTGTTTTATCAAAACCAGACCAACTTGAACTGATTTCTGGCTTCGAATTTTTCAGTTTTTCGTTGCAACATTTTAATCTTGATGATGCCGTGATCTTGATTGAAAGTGATCTTCAATCCAGGCAGATTTCGGATTTAGCTTGGAGAAGTGTGCTACGAGTTTTACTCTCATCTGTAGAAAATCAGTCGCTCGAAATCATGCGACAACATATCAATATTCACACGCCATCTCATTTGTTAAGTGATTACTTTGGGACTGATCACCTTACTCAAAAACAATTCGCTGAGTTAACCAATATGAGCGTGTCTGGATTAAAAAAACAATCGAAGTACAACTGACCTGCTCCCCTTAATCTAGTCCAGTCTACACTTAGTAATGTTCATCCAACCAAGGAGATGATGAACATGAAAAAGCGATTCAATGAACAACAAATCATTGCCATTTTAAAGGAAGCGGAAGCAGGTATTCCCGCCCGAGAGCTTTGCCGCAAGCATGGGATATCGGATGCGACGTTTTATACATGGCGCAAAAAATACGCAGGACTGGATGTCTCTGAAGCCCGTCGCCTTAAGGCACTGGAAGACGAGAACGCTCGGCTCAAAAAGCTGCTGGCTAAGACGTTGCTGGATGCAGAAGCCCTGAAAATCGCTCTTAGCCAAAAGTACTGACCGTCGAGGACAAGCGCAAGGCTGTTAAAATCATTCAGAAAGGCACCCAGCTTTCAGAACGCAGAGCCTGTCTGCTCGTCGGTATTCAACGCGCGTCACTGCGATATCAACCTCAAGCTAATCGCGAAGATGATAAGCTTCAGGCTCGTATAAAAGAGTTGGCATTGGAACGACGTCGATTTGGTTATCGTCGAATCCATCGCTTGCTGAAACGAGAAGGTTTTGATGTTAACCATAAGCGAGTTTATCGCTTGTACTGCGAATTAGGCTTAACGGTCAGCAAACGGAGACGTAGAAAATCACAGTGTGTTGAGCGAGAGCCTCTCTTGCTTCCCTCAGTACCAAATCACACTTGGTCTATGGACTTTGTGATGGATGCGCTCAGTAACGGCAGACGGATTAAATGCCTGACGATTGTGGATGACTACACAAAGGAGTGCCTAGATATTCCTGTTGCTACGGGGATCTCGGGGGATGAAGTTGTGATCACGCTGGAGTCTATCGCTGCGTTTCGAGGTTATCCAGAAGCAATTCGAACGGATCAAGGCCCAGAATTTACAGGGAAAGCGCTTGACCAATGGGCTTATCAGCATGGTGTGATTTTAAAATTAATCCAAGCAGGAAAACCGACACAAAATGCTTATATTGAAAGTTTTAATGGTAAGTTCAGAGATGAATGTTTAAACGAGCACTGGTTTAGGGATTTGAGTCATGCTCGTGACCTAATCAGCCTCTGGCGAATGGATTACAATGAAAATCGCCCCCACTCAGCTCTGGGTTACTTAACTCCTTCTGAGTTTGCTGCGACAACAAGAACGGCACGAAACAGCGGTAATTTAACAAGCATTACTAATGAAGTTTTGGATTAGTTCTCGGGGGCAGGTCACCAGTTCTAAAACGCTGTCCATTTCAGATTTATGATACTTAACTTTAGCGTGTTATCACCAAGCGATTCCGTCGTACTTTCACTACCAAAAGATTTTGTCGGTTTACATATTACTATTGGAAAGTAATAGAACTATTTTTTGCAAGTCAAGTTCTTGCTACATCTTGGAGTCTTAAAGATTAGTATCACAAAAATATCAACTTATGATTGGGTTAGACGATATCAATATATGGTTATGTTTTGGGTAAGGAATTGATTATTAGGGAATTAAAAATATCACTTTATGGTTTTTTAACAGAATTGTTGATGCAACCATAAAGTGATAATTAGAACTATAAAGTGATATTTTATACAACCGCAAGTTGTAGCTTTACTCTATGACTTTTGAGCCCGCACCCATGGCAATTTGCAAGGTAACCCATTCTTTGGTCGTTTCGTTTATTGCTGATGCAGCACTAATTTTTGCTGATGCGGCAGAACGATCCGTATCGAGCAAGTCCAATAACGTTATTGCCCCATCACGGAAGTTTTGCTGTGCTAATAACAATGCCTTGGAATAAAAATCGGATGATTTTTTTAACGCGTCACTTTGTGTTTGATATTGTGTGAAATTCGATATAGAAACTTGCACATCTTCAACGGCATCAATGACTGCAGAACGCCAATCTATTTCTGCTTGTTTTGCTACAGACAGTTTCACATCCTTTTGCGCTCTCAGTGCACCTTGATTAAATATCGGTAATGAAAGCGCCGGGCCAAACGACCAGCTTCCGTCTCCATCGATAGTACTGATATCACCGGTTAAAGTTAGAGAAGGGTACATGTCTGCAGTAGCTACGCCGACGTCGGCCACTGCTGCATGAAGTAGCGACTCGTAATAATGAATGTCGGGTCTGTTACGCAATAAATCAGCAGGCACACCATAGCCCGGAGTAGACGGTATATTTTGCTCAACAGTGTTCTGCTGCACCTCTTGCATGATCTTATCTGCAGGTTCATTGAGCAATGTCGCTATCGAAAAAATATTCGCATTCAAGCTTGCTATGTAACCGGGATAGTCAGCTCGGGCAGATTCAAGTAAAGCTTGCGCTTTCACTAAGTCATATTCGGTTGAAGCACCTGCTCGATACTGCAAGTCAGTGATATCGACCGTATCCATTCTGGAGCGTATGGTTTCGTTGGTCAGTGTCAGTGTCTTTTGATAATAGCGAGCATCTAAGTAAGCGGAAACTAAGTCAGCTAGCCAGGCGAGCCTGGTTGTTTCCAAGTCAGCTTCAGCTGCAGCTAAGTCAGCGATTGCTGCCTCTCGCTCCCGGCTTATGCCACCAAACAGATCAATAACGAACGTTGCACTCAGGCTGGTAGTCGAAACATTGTCGGTAGATGTGCCTTCGCCACCACTGCGAAGGTAATCGGTATCAGCTGAACCATCTAACTGCGCATTGATCCCCGTGGTTCTCATGACGGCTTCTGCTTCTCGTATCCTTTCCTTTGCAGCTGCGATATCCAGATTCTGCTTTAGCCCTCTTTCTATCAAGCCATTGAGGACCGGATCATTAAACTCCAACCACCACGCATTGACCGTCAATTGTTCAGAGCGTTGAGCATTTTGTTCAACACCGATATAGCTCTGAGAGATATCAATGTCTGGCTGTTGAAAATCAGGACCAACAGTCGTGCAGCCAGCAACAAATAAAATGGGGATACATTTGATTAAATTCATTTTATTTCTCCTTACTTCTGATCTTTTGTACGGCAGACATAACCGATACGTAGAAGACCGGAGCCATAAATATGCCAAATACGGCAGAAAAGATTATGCCACCTAGCATACCAATACCAATAGAGTTTTGAGCATTCGCACCTGCACCTGCTGCTATCGCGAGGGGCAAAACACCGAACATAAACGCTAACGTGGTCATTAAGATAGGTCGTAAACGCTGCCTGGCTGCTTGTAATGAGGCTTCAACCAAAGAGTAGCCTTGTTCTTTCAGGCTTTCGGCAAATTCAACGATTAAAATTGCGTTACGGGCTGCTAGTCCGATTGTCGTCAGCATGCCCACTTTGAAATAGACATCATTTGACTGATCGAAAAGTAAGGCAGCGCAGAGTGCGCCAAGTAGCCCCACAGGAACGGCTAACATCACCGAAAATGGCACAGACCAACTTTCATACAGTGCGGCAAGACAAAGAAATACAATTAACACCGATAAGGCATAAAGCATCGATTCCTGACTGCCTGACATTTTTTCCTGAAGCGATAACCCTACCCATGCAATGCCGTAATTACCAGGAAGTTCCGACACTAACTGTTCCATGCGATCCATGGCTTCACCGGTAGAAACCCCTTCGGCTGCATCACCTGTTATTTCTATTGCGCTCGTACCACCATAGCGATATAGCGTTGAAGAGGTTTGCTCCCAACTCTGACTCATGAACGAGCGAAAAGGAACGGCCTCACCATCACTGTTGACCGCGTGCCAACGGAAAACGTCTTCAGGTTGCATTCGGTATGGTGAATCACCTTGTACGATCACTTCACGAAGTTTTTCATTGAGCGTGAAGTCATTGACATAACTACCGGAAAATATGGTGGTTAACATTGAATTAATATCAGCAAGTGATAGCCCGAACGATTGAGCCTTTTCACGATCAATATTCAGTTGTAATGAAGACTTCATTGCTGAAGAACTGGCACGAGGGCCACTGACTTCTTCAGTTTGCTGTGCATTGCGAACTAGTGTTTCTGCCGCGTTGTGTAAGGCCTCAGCACCGTTACCATTATCATCAACCAGATAAAAATCAAAGCCAGATGAGTTACCCATACCTTGTATCGCTGCGGGCTGCATGAAAATAATTTGCCCCATGCGGTTGTTCAAATAGTGCTGGTTCGCATTGGCAGCGATCTGTCCTGCGGGCATATCGCTTCGTTGTTCAAAGTCCTTAAGTTTTATAAACATCATGGCGCTGTTTTGGCCAGAGCCATTAAAACTAAAGCCCACCGCAGAAAATACAGCGTCGACATAATCTTTTTGGTCATTGAGCAAATACGTCTCAATATTTTCGAGAGCTTCTTCCGTTTGTACCTGGGTGGCTGTTTCCGGCAATGTCACCATTCCCATCATTACGCCCTGATCCTCTGTCGGAACAAACGACGACGGGAGCACTCGATAGGTGAAACCGATAGCGACGACGATTGCGGCCAATATCAGCAACATACGAACTGGACGTGTTATAAAATGACCAACGCCGCTGATGTATTTGTTGTTTAATCGGTCAAAACCCTGATTAAATAATTTGCTGGCAATAAACTCGGACTGACTATGTGAGGGTTTGAGTAAACTGGCACACATTGCCGGTGTCAGAATGAGAGCCACGAACAGCGACAGAACCATGGCGGAAATTATCGTAACGGAAAACTGCTTATAGATAACACCCGTTGAACCCGACATAAATGCCATTGGTAAAAATACTGCAGAAAGCACAAGAACAATGCCGACTAATGCGCCCGAAATTTCTTTCATACTTTTTTCGGTAGCTGTCACGGCATCAATTTTCTCATCTTCCATCACCCGTTCTACGTTTTCAACCACGACAATCGCGTCATCCACCAACAGGCCGATAGCGAGCACCAATGCAAACATAGACAAGGTGTTAACAGACATACCAAAAACAGAAAGAATACCGAATGTACCCAGAAGCACGACAGGTACTGCAATAGTGGGGATTATGGTTGCTCTCCAACTTTGCAGAAAAACAAAGATAACTAAAAAAACCAGAACAATCGCCTCTCCCAGAGTGTGGTAAACCTGACTAATGGATTCTTCGACAAAAGGGGAAGTATCGTAGGGGTAAACGACTTTTACACCACTGGGCAAAGAGTGAGATAGAGTGCTTAGTTTATCCCTAACGGCTGTTGCTGTATCGACCGCGTTTGCACCATTCGCGAGATTCACGCCAAAACCAGCCGCTGGCTTTCCGTTGAAGCGAGAAGTCGAAGAGAGATCTTCAGAGTTAATTTCTATTCTGGCGACATCACCCAGGTAAACGGTAGATCCATCGCTGGTGGTAGATAACGATATTTTTTCAAATTCTCTCACCGTCGACAGCTGAGATTGAGCATTCAGAGGCACCGTGATTTGTTGCCCATTTTCGGTAGGCAGAGATCCCAGTGACCCAACAGACACATTGCTGTTTTGATCAGAAACCGAATCTGTCACATCGTTTGCAGTTAATCCATATTTATGCAGTTTATCTGGGTCTAACCAAATTCTCATCGCGTAGGGTGAAGAAAAGGTATCGATGGAACCAACACCAGATGTACGCTGAACAGGATCTTTGATCGTACGGTCGAGAATATCGCCTAATTCTACCTGAGAGTAGCGGTCTGATTCATCGACTAAGGCACCAACCAAAAGTATTGATGAGGTAGAACGCGTGACACTGACACCGGTACTTGTAACCGTACTAGGAAGAGAA
Source organism: Vibrio natriegens NBRC 15636 = ATCC 14048 = DSM 759 (assembly GCF_035621455.1). NCBI lineage: Bacteria > Pseudomonadati > Pseudomonadota > Gammaproteobacteria > Vibrionales > Vibrionaceae > Vibrio > Vibrio natriegens. Next base: position 195,942 of record NZ_CP141823.1, on the reverse strand, counting down.
GCCTGTACCAGCTGTAGTTTATTCTGAACCTGGACCTGAGCCATAGCCGGTTCAATGCTCCCATCAAACACGAGAGAAATGGACGAACTGCCAGACGATGATGTTGACGTCATGTAAGTCAAGCCATCTAAACCAGTCATGCCATCTTCAATGACGGTTGTTACTGAATTCTGTACCGTTTTAGCGGTTGCGCCGGTATAGGTTGCGGAAATACGAACCGTCGTCGGAGCAATATTTGGATACTGTGATATGGCCATGCTAGACAAGCCAAAATAGCCAGCCAGCATCACGACAATAGCAATAACCCAGGCAAAGACTGGGTGATGTATAAAGAATCTAGACATAAACCCTTCTATTCATTAGTTGGATTTTCAGAAACGGTATCGTTCTGGTTTGAGGAAGGCTCAACGCTGGTATCGGTTTGCTTGTCTTTCACTAAACCGAATTCATCAACTTCAGCGGGAACAGGAACGACCGATACACCATCAGACATTGTTTTTAATCCATCGAGAATAAGGCTTTGTCCCTCTTTGACTCCTTTAGTCACAATCCAATTGTTTTGATAGCTACCTTCAGCGGTAACCTCTACCTGTTTGGCTTTGCCGTCTTCAATGACATATACCATCAGTTCACCGGCACTGTTTCTCTGCGCCGCACGTTGAGGAATTAAAAAAGCGTTTGTTTTGCCTAGTTCGACCGATGCTCGAACAAACATCCCAGGTAGTAGCAGCTCTTCAGGGTTATCGAATGCAAATCGAATGGTGACGGTCCCAGTTGAAGTAGACGTCGTAGCGCTCGCAGTAACTAGAGAACCTATCCCTTGATAAACCTCTCCATCATCAAGGATGAGGCTCGCTTTTATTTTTTCGTTTGGGATTAACGTTCCACGGTCTATTTTGCGTCTTATTGAGAGAATTCTAGACGAGGTTTCTAGCATATCCATGTAGATAGGATTTAATCGAGTTATCGTGGTCATAGAGTCAGATTGACCTGCCGTGACCAAATCACCCGCAGACACCTCCGATACCTCTGCTTTCCCTTGAATCGGGCTGGTTATTTTTGTCCAGGAAAGCTGAGTTGTTGCGTATTTCAAGTTGCTCTTCGCTGAGTCATAAGTTGCTTGAGCGGCTGCAAGTTCCGATTGGGCACTTTCCACCTCAGCGGCAGTGAACCCTTTTCCTTTTAGTTTTAAAGACCTTTGATATGCCGCTTTTTTAACTGGCAAATCTGCTTCGGCAGCCGCAAGATCGGCTTTATATGATTCAACCGATGCCACATAAGCTGCATCATCTAATTCAAAAAGAGGTTCACCGATTTTTAACGTTTGGCCAGGTTGGTAGACAACTTTCGTAACTACACCATCGACTCTGGGACGTATTTCGACTTGCTCATAAGCGACAGTCCTACCAGGAAGACTATACACAGTAGGGACGAGCTGACGCTTAAGGGTAAGAGCACCGACTTCCATCGCATTATCGTTCTGGGGCGCCTCCTGCGCTAAGGCGTTCCCAATTGAGAGCCAGTTAAGCGTGGCTGCGAATGTACAAACCCAAAAGATCTTGAAAGATCTGACCATATTTTTCTCCGGCAATTGCAATTAAGGGTGTATTTAAAGTCTATTTGATATAGTTATTTTTGCTGATAAACAGTTAAGAGACTTCGATAGCCCGCAGAGCAAGACGAGCTATATCGATCGGTATTCACATATTTGTTTTCTCCTCTAGCGCAGACGGTTTAGAACGAACGCACAAGCAGAGCATGTAAGAATCATTGCTGTCATGGGGAGAGCGGTACCGTTATCCATGACGCTGACCAATGCACTGATGCCTCCGGCTAACCCGAATTGAACTACCCCGATAAGAGATGATGCGCTACCCGCATCTTTTGTTCGAGAAGACATCGCCAATGCCATGGCGTTGGCGCTGACGACAGGGACGAGTCCAACACATACCGCTAACGGAACCAGAAACACAAAAATGTTTGCAGTATCTCGAAGCAAAAGCAGTATCAAAGCGACTAGTGAGCTGATGAATACAGAGCTATTAAAAATAGCTTGCGGTGAAAACCTTGCCAGCAACATACGATTTAATTGGCTCATAAAAACCATGAATAACGCAGTGCCGCTGAATGCCCAACTATAGTGTTGCTGGGATAAACCATAAATGTTCATCAAGATATTTGGAGAACCTGTGATGAAGCAAAACATAACAGAGAGGGCCAACCCACCTGACAATGAAGGTAAAATGAATGACTTGTCGGTTAATAACGCTTTAAACCCCTGATAAATGCCCGCCATATTTTGCGTTTGTCGTTGTTCTTTTGGTAATGATTCAGGTACGTATTTATAGGTAAGAGCCAGACAAAGTAATCCAAAGCCTGCCAGAAAGTAAAAAATGACGTTCCAACTACCGTTAAGCAGTAAATAAGCGCCTAGAACAGGAGCAACGATAGGTCCAACTCCTTGAATAACCATCATTAGTGATAACGCTTGCGCAGATTCTTTCTGATCATAGACGTCTTGAATAATCGCACGGCTTATCACCATTCCAGAGCATCCTCCTATCGCTTGTATAAAGCGAAACCCATTAAACATCTGAATGTTTGGCGCTAAAGCTATAGCAAGAGAAGAAACAATAAATATTACTATTCCTATGACTAATGGTATGCGTCGCCCGTACTTATCCGCGAGAGGACCATAAAGGAGTTGCCCTAATGCCATACCAATAAAAAAAGTCGAAAGGCTAAATTGGACATTGGAGATATCCGTATTCAAATCTGCAGCAATAGAAGTAAAACCAGATAAGTACATATCGGTGGCAAACGGAGCGAATATAGAAAGCGCTGCAAGTACCAAGGTAAGGAATCCACGTTTTTCGATGGGTAGATTCATAGTATTTGAGTTTGATGGCATTGTGACCCCTGACTATAAATTGCGTTAAATCACATTTTACGAGTGATTATTGATAATCACCAATATATAATAACGACATTATTGATAATAAAAATTGAATCAATGTTAGAGATTAAGCAACTACGTTACTTTATTGCTGTCGCCGAAGAACTGCACTTTGGAAAAGCAGCAGAACGTTTACACATCGCCCAGCCAGCACTTAGCATTCAGATAAAAACGTTGGAAGAAAAGCTCGGAGGACGTTTGTTTGAGAGGACTAGTCGTGACGTGCGATTGACTTCGGCGGGAACTCATTTCTTACATGAATCCTACTTTGCAGTCAGGCAACTCGAAAAGGCTGAGTTGGTCGCCCGTTCTGTATTGAATGGCACGATGGGACGATTGAATATTGGTTATTCGGGGAGCGTTGCTTATTCGGGATTACTCGGTCAATACATTCAACCTTTCAGGAAGCACATGCCGGATATTGATATCCACTTAACCGAAGTGAACCCTCTCTCGCAATTGGAATCCCTGAAGAACGAGAAGCTTGATCTTGGATTTTGCACCACGTTTGGGTTGGAGGTTTCTGAAGAACTGTGTGCTGAAAAGCTGGTGAGTTGGCCGCCATGTATTGTTGTTCCTTCTACGCACCGATTAGCAACAAGAACCGAAGTACTGATGTCTGATCTTGTTCATGAAAGCTTTGTTGTGTACTCAAATTCCGATAGGGATGATGGCAAAGCGCTCAGGGCTCTTCACAATTTTGAGCCGAATATTGTCCAGAGAACATCCAATTTAATGTCTGTGTTGGCTATCGTTTCTAGCGGGTTAGGTATTTCCGTTGTTCCTGAAGTGATGCGAACTACGCTTAATCATGCGGGAATTGTTTATATCCCATTAAAAGGCATAGGGGATATCGCTATTGATATCTCAATGATATACAAAAGGAATACAATGAGTGCGTCTTTACGTTCGTTGCTTACGTACATAAAAAACAACTAAGTGATTACTTGTTTTTTATGTGCATCGTTCGCTGTCAATAGCAGAGAGTGGTATGCCCAATGTCGAGCTGTTGAGGGATACCAATTTAGTTAAAATTTAAGGATAGTCGCTGTTTTCTTGTGAGCGCTTATACTGGAATCTATTTCTGAATTATATTTGTAGATTTTTTAAACCATCAATCAATTTTTCTAACGCGGGGTTAAGGCTATCTTTCCTCCAGACGATGACATATTCAACCGTCGGTGCATTAGCTATATCTCGAAAAGTGACATTAGGGGTTTGAACTTTCTTTAAAGGTTCTGGTACTAATGCTACTCCCAACTCTTCAGCAACCATGTTGATGATTGTTTGCTGAAGTTGAGTTTCTAAAATTACTTTTGGCTCAAAACCGAACTGATTTGCATAAACTTTTATGGCATTCCGCAGCTCTGGTGCGACACTCCACGGAGTTGCAATAAATGATTCGTTGGCTAGATCCGAACCTGATATCGTATCCATTTTTGCCAGAGCATGAGATGTAGGTAATGCAAGGCATAGCTTCTCTTCTTTAAGTTTTAACGAATTCAGGCCTACATCATATGGTGTTTTTAGCATTACGGCGGCGTCGAACTTTCCTGATTGAATAAGCTTGACGAGTTCTGTTGGTATCACTTCTTCTAGATGTAAAGACACATCTGGGTAGAGAGCCAAATACTTTTTTGTAAGCTGTGGAATGATGTTGTATGCCGCGTGCATCATGAAACCAATCGATAGTTGCCCAGCTTTGCCTTTTATTATGTCTTGCACGTTTTGATAGGCATCAGATATAGCGGCCAGAATTCGCTTTGAGTCCATGTAAAAGCGTTCTCCGGCAGGGGTTAATGTGACGCCTTTTGGATGTCTAACAAAAAGGGTGGCTTCTAACTCATTCTCAAGAAGGCTAATTTGTCTGCTCAGGGGAGGTTGGGTTAAATGAAGCATTTTTGCAGCCCGACCTATGTTCCCAATCTCAGCGACAGCGATAAAATATTTAAGTTGTTTAATATCAACATTCATACAAAAAAGGTATCAAGTAGTGTTATAAATGATATTAGATTAAATAGTGTTGTTTGGATAGAGTCTAATCTTTCTTCAGATTAATGGTTCTGCTGTGGTATCTACATTTCTTATTATTTTTCCTATTTTTGCTCTAATCTTCTGTGGTTGGCTACTTAGATACAAGGGTTGGGTGGGCGATCAAGCGACAACTGAGTTAAACAAGTATGTGGTTTTTCTTGCTCTGCCAGCTCTGTTATTCGATATTGTTGCCACTTCTGAATGGCACCAACTATGGCGCCCCGAATTTATCGCTGCTTTTCTATTGGCGACTTTTGTACTGTTTACGTTAATTCTGCTATTTCAGATGAAAAGAGGAAGAGCGCTAGCGGATGCTTCAATCGATGCTCTTAATAGTAGTTATGCAAATACTGGATTTATGGGGTTTCCATTATTACTTGCTATTGTGGGGGACGAGTCTCAAACTTATGCACTAAGTGCGACAATCATTACGGTATGTGTACTTTTTGCCATCAGTATTATCCTTGTTGAGTGCGGTAGTAATCGTGGTCGACAACAGAAAGATATTGCAATGACAGTTCTTAAAAAAGTGTCTAGTAATCCTATTATTGTTGCTCCTGTAGTCGCTTCCTTTATTCCAGTTCTGGGCTTACATATACCTCATTTTATTAGTTCATCGTTAGATCTCCTTGGCGGCTCAGCAGCACCTTGTGCATTAGTCACGATTGGGTTGTTTCTTGGAGGCAGAGAGGTTAGTAGTGCCAGTTCATTTTTGACAAAGAGAACGATGCTGTTTGTATTCACAAAGTTGATTGTTCACCCAACCTTAGTTTTCATTTTGGTCAGCTCTCTATTTCCATTATCTGAGCCTGCGTTACTTTGTGTCTTGTTGCTATCAGCGCTTCCAACAGGGACAGGGCCGTTTATGGTAGCAGAATACTATGGACGTGAATGTTCTTTAACGTCTGATGTGATTTTGCTTTCTACTCTATTTTCTCCTATAACACTTGCTTTGTTAGTGTATACCTTTCAACTGCAATAGGGGACTAGTATGTTCGCTTAAGATCGGTCAGAAAAACGCTGCAAACAACGTTTGTACAGAACTAGCAATAAAGAAACATGTAGCCGGTAGAAAAATCGGATACAAATCACAGATATCATTGGAATGAATAGACGTTGCCTTATTATTCCATGTATCATCTAAAACGTAATACAGATTGTTACCAATAGGGCGAAACTGTATGCATCACACAAGATAAGCTAGGTATAGCTTTGTGTTTTGTATATCAGGTTCGCCTTTTTTGTTTTTTTAGTTTCAATAACGAGAGCACAAAGGCATGTTTACAATAATACAAGTGCTAAACAATAACGTGGTCAGCGCCGCCGATGAGAAAGGACAGGAGTTGATACTGACGGGGAAAGGGCTTGGCTTTAAGGCTCTACCTGGAGGGGAAATTGATCCTAGTGTTGCTGAGAAGGTATTCAGATTAAATCAAGGCGACGCCACATCCGAACGGCTCAAAGTATTGATGGAGAGTTTGCCTCTTGAAGTTGTTGAAATTACAGAATTTATCTGTAATGAAGCAGAAAAATCATTGAATAAAAAGTTTGGTAACGGCTTGTTCGTGTCGTTGTCCGATCACTTGGATTTTGCCATTAAACGCTCTAAAGACGGTCTAAGCATACCGAACCCTTTTGAATGGGAAATCCGCAGTTTTTACGATCAAGAATTTAAATTTGCCGAAGGCATTATTCAAAAGATACTTTTAAATTGGGGTGTTCTGTTAGAAAGATCTGAGGCCTGTAGTATTGCCTTGCATATTATTAATGCGGATAACAGTAATCTAAACGATTTTAAGTCTCTAACAAAAATTGTTTATCAAATACTCAATATTGTTAAGTATGTTTTTAATGTAGAACTTGATGAAAATTCACCGAATTATCATCGATTCGTTACACATCTTAAATTTTTTGCCCAGCGCATTGGTAAAAAGGAGGTTATTACAAATCACGATTCTTTACTGTCGGACCTGTTGATAAAAGAGTTAACTAAAACTCATCAGTGTGTTGATACGATTTCCGAATTTGTCAGGAAAACATATGATCATCCAATGAGTGACTCTGAAAAACTGTATTTAGTGATTCATATTGATAGAGTCCTTAACGACGTTAGATAGTTACATTTATGTCCACGAGGCTTGTTACTGTTAAATCAGGCAAACACCAGAGGGATTATTTGCTGCTCTAGCAGCCAATTTTCATTTCTTTCTGGAGACATACCATGTCAAATAAAGAGTTAGCTAATCAAATTGTACGGTTAGTGGGTGGTGACGATAACATCACCGTTCTTTTTCACTGCATTACTCGATTAAGATTCAATTTAAAGGACTTGTCGAAGGCAAATAAAGACGCTATCGCTGATCTCGATGGTGTATTTGGTACCAATCTTTCAGGCGATCAATTTCAAGTTATTCTTGGTGATAGAGTCAGCAAAGTTTGTGATGAAATATACACAACAATTCCACGCTTACGTAAATCATCACAAGAAGGCTCTGCTGAAAACGAAACTGCGGAGAAATCTGGGAAACTAGCTTTCCTGATGGAAACAATCAGTGGTATTTTCTCGCCGATTATCCCTGCGATTGCCGGTGCTGGTATCCTTAAAGGTATACTGGCGTTATTGCTAACATTCGATATTCTTCCAAAAGACAGTCAAAACTACCAGATACTGAATGCTATCAGTGATGGTGTTTTTTATCTGCTACCAATTGTGTTGGCTCACAGTTGCTCAGTACGTTTTAAATGTAATTCTTATGTAGCAATGGCAATTGCTGCCGCTTTGTTTCATCCAAGCCTATCTGGACTCTTTGCGGCAAGTAAACAAAGCGGTATAGACATTAGCTTCTTTGGTCTGCCTATCACGCCAGCATCTTACGCATCTTCGGTTATCCCAATTATTTTAGCTATTTGGCTCATGTCTTATGTTGAAAAGTTCATAGACAAATTTATGCCAGGCTCGTTGAAAACCATGTTTGTCCCGTTATTCACACTTATTATTGTTACGCCAATTACATTAAGCGTATTAGGGCCAATTGGTTTGTTCTTAGGTGGGAATCTTACTGGCGGTGTATTGTGGTTATTGGAAAACATGGGATGGCTTGCCGGGTTGATCTTGGGCGGTACGATGTCAGTATTAATCATTACCGGCATGCATTACACCCTTGTGCCTGTTATGGTAAATAACGTCAGTACGATGGGATTTGATCCAATTAAGCCATTATTCTTTGTGGCCAACCTTGGTCAAGCGGGTGCTGCATTCGGCGTCTTTTTAAAAACAAAAGATAAAAAAATGAAATCGCTTGCTCTTTCAGTGAGTCTTACAGCAGCAATGGGTATTACTGAACCTGCAATGTATGGTGTCAATATCCGTTTGAAAAGACCGTTCTTTGCTGCACTAATTGGTGGAGCTCTAGGTGGGTCTTTCGCAGTCACAGCTGGTGTAAAAGCATACGCCTTCACAATGAGTGGTTTACCAGGGCTACCGGCATTAGCTGGTCCTACATTCTTCTATGCCATCGGTAGTATGTTGATTAGTTTTGTCGCTGCAGCTGCGATTACTTATGTGGTTGGTTTTGAGGATAAACCTAGTTCCACGGAGAAAGAAGCATCGGTGAACAAAACTCCGGCTTCTGTTGTAACGCAAGCAAAAGAAGCAGTAAAAGCTCTTGCTCAAGAAACTATCTTCCCTCCAGTTAAAGGTGAGTTTGTCAAGTTAGAGAATGTCAGCGACCCGGTCTTTGCGACGGAAACTTTTGGTAAAGGACTGGCCATTAAACCATATGAAGGACTTGTAACTTCTCCTGTTAATGGTGTGGTGACTTCTATATTCCCAACGAAACATGCAATTGCAATTACTAGTGACAATGGGGCAGAAATTCTAATCCATATTGGCATTGATACGGTGAAACTCAACGGAAGGTACTTTTCTTCCAATATTGAGGATGGAGACACTATTACCCTCGGTCAGCCACTAGTCGAATTTGAACTAGAGTCACTTGAAAGAGAAGGGATTGATACCAGTGTCATCATGGTCGTAACCAATACGTCCGACTATCAAGAGTTCACTCTTAACGAGAGCATCCGAGAAGATGAACACGTCATTAAACTGGCCGCTCAACCAAGTTTTGCTTAAGGCACCAACAGATTAAGGAATAGCAATGAACACATTAAAAGGTTTCCCAGATAATTTTCTATGGGGCGGTGCGACCGCTGCAAACCAGATTGAAGGCGGATCAGATCAGGACGGTAAAGGCTTATCTGTTTCTGACGTCTACATTTTTGACGACAAAGCACCAAAAGAAACTTGGTCTAACCAATGGTTTATGATGACCCATGATCAAGTAAAGGAGGCGATGGACCCTAATTCAACAAAGTACTATCCAAAGCGTCATGGTGTTGACTTTTATAACCGTTATGAAGAAGACATTGCTCTCTTTGCCGAAATGGGTTTTAAGTGCTTCCGTATGTCTCTTGCTTGGACTCGTATTTTTCCGAATGGAGATGAAGCAGAGCCAAACCAAGCTGGGTTGGAGTTTTATGACCGTGTTTTTGAATGTTTAGAAAAACACAATATCATTCCTATCGTTTCACTTTCTCATTATGAAATGCCGCTAAATTTGGCCGTAAACCACGAAGGCTGGACTAATCGCGAAGTAATTGATCTTTATCTAAAGTTTGCAACCACAGTATTCGAGCGATACAAAGATAAAGTTAAGCACTGGATGATGTTTAATGAGATAAACTGTGTCAAACATCACCCTTATGTGAGCGTGGGAATAATTGAAGAAGGTCATCCAAATATTGAACAAGCGAAATACCAAGGTGCCCACCATCAGTTTGTAGCAAGTGCATTAGCGGCTAAAGCGTGTCGAGAAACTATTTCTGGGGTTCAGATTGGCTACATGATTAGTTATCAAATGTTGTATCCAAACACTTGTCGCCCGGAAGACGTGCAGGCTTGTGAAGAGCAACAACGAGTATCGTTGTTCTTCTCTGATGTATTAGCCCGTGGTGCGTACCCTCCATACGCAGAGCGCATGCTGAAAGAAAAAGGCGTCATACTTAAAAAACATGTTGGTGATGATGAGATTCTTGCGGCGTATACCGTCGATTTCATTTCGTTTAGTTATTACATGTCGAGTACTGTTAGTGCTAACCCTGAACAACTAGAAGGTGCTCAAGGTAACCTCATCACGGGTGGTATTAAAAATCCTTATTTACCAAGCAGCGAATGGGGATGGCAAATCGATCCGAAAGGCTTGCGTTTGGCTCTAAATCAACTCCATGACCGTTACCAAAAGCCTATTTTTATCGCAGAAAATGGCTTAGGTACGTCAGATAAAGTGTCAGAAGACGGCTCAATTCAGGACGACTATCGTATTGATTATCTTCGTCAGCACATCGAGCAGATGCGAGAAGCAATTAACGATGGTGTTAACCTGTTTGGTTATACATGGTGGGGACCAATGGACATCGTCAGCGCGAGTACAAACCAAGTTTCAAAACGTTATGGTTTTATCTATATCGATCAGGATGATAACGGTAATGGGACTCGTGACAGAAAACGCAAGAAAAGCTTCTTTTGGTACAAAAAAGTTATCGCGTCTAACGGTAGCGATTTAAGCTAATCCCCCTAAAACAAAGCTGCAACGTCGTTGCTCTTGATACGTTTGCAGCTTTGCTTTTGAACCTATTAAGCTACTGTTTTATAGAAAGCGGTAGTTTCTTTCACATTAGAGAAATAGCCTAACATTTAACCTTGCCACTTCGCGTTCTCGCTAACGTTGGGGGTATAACGACCAAAACCGTAAGGCGTTAAGCTCGGTAGGCAAAAACTGGTTCGTTTTGCTCCACTATACTTTCCTTACTTGAGCGAATTTCAAGTAAATCCTGCTCTAAGTGCAGTGTTTCGCTCGTTTTACGTAAAATTTCTTGATTCAATTGAGGGTGTTCGATTAATGACAACCCATATGAAGGAATCATTTCTTTAATCTTATGCTTCCACTTATCTGAAGCCATCTCGTCACTAAAACAACGTTCAAGTAATTGAAGCATTATAGAAGTTGAAACAGATGCACCTGGTGATGCGCCTAGTAAGGCGGTGAGGCTACCATCTTCTGCATGAACAAGTTCAGAGCCGAGGTGTAATTCACCTCCTTTACCGGGTACATGCTTGATGATCTGTACCCGCTGACCTGCTTGTAATAAAGACCAATCACTGATCTCTGCCGACGGAAAAAATTCTCGCAGTGCATTCATTCTGTCTTCATTACTTTGTGTTAACTGGCCGATGAGGTATTTAATAAGATCGAAGCTCTTCAGCCCAACTTGTGTCATTGGCAGTAAGTTTGATGGGCGTACAGATTTAAATAAGTCTAATAAGGACCCGCTTTTCAGAAACTTACTCGAGAAGGTTGCAAAGGGGCCAAATAGAACCACTTCTTTTCCGTCTATGACTCGGGTATCCATATGTGGCACTGACATGGGCGGGGCACCGACGGGCGCTTTGCCATATACCTTTGCTTTATGGGCACTAACAATGTCCGGTTTTTCGGTCACTAAGAATTGACCACCGACAGGAAAGCCACCATAGCTTTTGGCTTCTTTAATTCCTGACTTTTGCAGGAGCGTAAGGGATGCGCCTCCTGCGCCTATAAATACATATTTGGTATGAACAGTACGCGTTTTGTTGCTACTAAAATCCTTCACTTTTAATTTCCAGGTACCATCAGTCTGGTGTTTCAGTGAACGGACTTCGTGTTGCAAGTTGAGTTTGAAGTTGTGATTTGTTCCCAGCGCGTCAACCATGTGATGTGTCAAAGCGCCAAAGTTCACATCAGTACCAAAACGAGAACGGGTGGCCGCAACAGGCTGGCTTGGATCGCGGTTTTCCATCAGTAATGGAGCCCAAGAGCGGATCTGTTGTTCATCTTCTGAATAAACCATGCCATCAAAAAGAGGAATAGTTCGAAGCAATTTGAAGCGTTTACGCAGAAACTCGACATTGTTTTCGCCAGTGACGAAACTCATATGAGGAGCACTTTTGATAAAGCTACCAGGGTTACTAATTGTGCCTTCCTTTACCAGATAGGACCAAAACTGACGAGACAATTGAAATTGTTCATAAATATCAACAGCTTTACCTATCGTGACCTGGCCATTCGGCATCTCTGGCGTATAATTAGATTCCGCAAGAGAGGCATGCCCCGTTCCGGCGTTATTCCATGCGTTGGAACTTTCTTGAGCGACATCATCAAGGCGCTCAAACATTTCTATTGTCCAGTTGGGCTCTAGTTGTTGGATGAATGTACCGAGCGTCCCGCTCATGATACCTCCTCCGATTAAGACAATATCAACCATTTTTTCTCTGTTAGAACTGAGCTGGTTAAATTGATTTATACCAGTTGCGTTGTTCATTGGGGTGTAATCTCTCTAAAATAACAAGTAGTTGAAAGTGACGGGTACGTAATTGACTCTAAAAAGTATTACGTGTTTGTTCTTATTGTTAAAATTGCTTCAGCCGATAAGGTGTTAGGTCGACTATTGGACTGCGATTCACCTTGCCGTAGTCCTTGTACCAAATCTATGCCCCGAGAAAGCCGTCTCTAAAGTTATTCAGTGCCTCTTGATTGAGCTCACTTTAAACTTCTTACGATAAATCCAGACTATAGATGAGTGATCGAGAACAACAGGACATCGGCTGAACCACTTGAGTGCTTGATGGAACAGGTGTATTCACAGACATCCAACATAGTAAATAGGATGTCTATGAACCAATTAACGTATGAAATGCTATTGTAATTCTAAATACTTACAAAGATTGATCACGATTGGGTAATGGTTGCTTTATATTTCGGGTAAATGAGGTTATTCATGGAAAATATTTCATTGACTTGATCCTCAGTTAATAAGTTTTTCTCAAGGACCACCTCTTTTACATTACGTCCGGTTTCAATACAGACTTTACCTACAGAATCACCTAAATGATGGCCAATGTATGGATTTAAGTAGGTCACCAAGCCGACGGAGTTGAGTACATAACTTTCACAAACTTGTTTATTGACCGTAATGCCTTTCACGCATTTGTTTGCAAGAGAGATACACGCGTTATCTAGTAGGCTCATTGATTCAAACAGGGATTGGCAGATCACGGGTTCCATGACATTCAGTTGAAGCTGTCCTGCTTCGGCCGCTAGAGTGACGGTCGTATCGTTGCCTATGACTTTAAAGCATACTTGGTTTACCACTTCTGGAATGACAGGATTGACTTTGGCTGGCATTATCGATGAACCAGCTTGTACTTGAGGTAAGTTGATTTCATTTAATCCCGCTCTTGGGCCAGAAGAGAGGAGTCTGAGGTCATTACATATTTTAGATAGTTTTACTGCTAATCGTTTTAATGCGCCATGAACGGTTACATATGCACCGCAATCAGAGGTTGCTTCAATTAGGTTTTCTGCAAGTGTACATTCATAGCCAGTAAGCTCAGCTAAGTGTTTTACTGCGAGTTCCTGAAATCCATCAGCGGTATTTAAACCCGTACCTATTGCAGTACCACCTAAATTGACTTCAAGTAGTAGTTTGCTGGAGTAACGCAGGTTTTTAATTTCTTCATCTAGTAAGGTGCCAAAAGCCATAAACTCCTGCCCTACAGTCATCGGCACTGCATCCTGAAGCTGAGTTCGGCCCATTTTTATTACGTCATAGTATCTAAGACTTTTTTCTTTAAATTCACCTTTTAAACACTCTACCGTGTTGATAAGTGTTTCTACCCTTTTATAAATTGCAATTCTCAACCCGGTAGGATAAGCACAATTGGTTGACTGACCCATATTTACATGATCATTAGGGCTTAGTTGATGGTAAGCGCCTTTGCAGCTTCCCATCAACTCGAGTGCTACGTTGGCGATAACTTCATTAATATTCATATTAATGGAGGTACCAGCACCACCTTGGTATGCATCTGTGATGAAGTGATCTAACCAACTATCATCGCCTAAGATTAAATCGCAGGCTTTAACGATGCATTCACCTAATGGCTTCGGTAACGAGCCTAGTTCCATATTAGCGATTGCAGACGCTTTTTTGGCGCAAACAAGGCCATATATCAGTTCTGGCATGTCTGATATTTTTTCGGCTGATATTTTGAAGTTTTCAGATGCTCTTAATGTGTGAATACCATAATAAGCGTCATTGGGAATGTCCCTGACTCCGAGCAAGTCTTCTTCTTGTCGAACTGTACTGCTTCCTTTCATCATATTCTTTACCTAAAAATGTAATTGTGTCGTTAGAATTTACTGTTGAGCTGAGCCTTAATTCTATTGATGGCGGGGATAAAAACTTGCAGAAAACTCTTGTGTATTTGTAGAAATATGGGGATTAGGAAATAAAAAATGCCGCTTGTTTAAATACAAGCGGCATTAAAAATAATGAACATTATTTGGATGTTTTTGCGCGATATTAATCTAGTTCTACGAGTAGTCGCTTATAGGTTTCATGCTGCTCAACGACGGCTTCATGAGGTTGTTTTGTTAGTATGCTCATAGATACGCAGGCTAACGTAGATAAGATAAATCCTGGTACAATTTCATAGACATCAAACCAACCGCCAGTCAGTTGTTTCCAAATGACGACAGTTACGCCGCCGACAATAATGCCGGCAAGTGCGCCGTTTCTGTTCATACGTGGCCAATACAAACTGAGTACGATAACAGGGCCAAATGCCGCACCAAAACCTGCCCACGCGTAAGAAACGAGACCAAGCACAGAGCTGTCTGGACTAAGCGCTAATAATAGCGCCAATATTGAAATTCCTACGACAGCAAACCGACCAATTTTCACAACGTCATCTGATGTCGCATCGGGCTTAAATATCTGTTTGTAGAAGTCCTCTGCCAATGCAGAAGAGGACACCAATAGTTGTGAATCGGCTGTACTCATCACTGCGGCTAAAATTGCAGCCAGAAGGATGCCCGCCATCACAGGATGGAAGGTTACGTTGACCAGCACCATGAATATTTTTTCACTATCCGCTAAAGGTGTGCCAACGGTGTTGGCCTGATAGAGTAGCCCGACTAAGCCGACAAGGATTGCACCGACCATTGAGAAAAAGGTCCAGGTGACTGCAATGCGGCGAGCGGTAGTCAGATCCTTATTTGAACGGGCTGCTTTAAAGCGTGCCAGAATATGCGGCTGACCAAAGTAACCTAACCCCCAGGCCATCAGCGAAATAATGGTAATAGCGCTTAAAGGCTCCCCGGAGGTGTTGTTCCACAAGGTGAGCAGTTCAGGGTTGATAGCGGCAAGATCGTATTCCATTTTTGAAAAGCTGCCGTTCATCGCCGCAATTGGAACAATCATCAATGCCGCCGCCATAAGGAGCCCCTGAACCAAGTCTGTCCATGAAACGGCAAGAAAACCACCAAAAAGCGTGTATGAAATGACGCAAATAGCGCCGAGCGTTACCGCGTATGTATAGTCTAGTCCAAAGACCGTTTCGAACAATTTTCCTCCTGCGACAAGGCCAGAGCTGGTGTAAAAGAGGAAGAACAGTAGGATGAAAAAGGCAGAAATGGTCTGAATCAATTTAGATTTGTCGTGAAAACGGCGGGAGAGGTAGTCGGGGATGGTTAATGATTCCGTTGTAATACTGTACGTTCTTAACCGTTTCGAGCTAATTAGCCAGTTTATCCATGTGCCTCCCAGCAGTCCTGCCGCGAGCCAGATGGATTCAATCCCTGCTGCGTAGGCATAACCTGGCAAGCCTAGAAGCAACCAACCACTCATGTCAGAGGCGCCGGCAGAAAGAGCAGCAGGCCAGGGACCTAATGTGCGCCCGCCGAGGAAATAATCGCTGGAATTTGATGTACGTAAGTACGCCATAAACCCAATAGCAAGCATCACAAGTAGATAACTAATAAATGTGGACGTTATAGCGAAGGCGTCGTCGGTCATAATACTATCCTCCATGATAGTGTATAAGCGCTCTCTGAGTGAGATTCTCTGAGAGCGCTGAACTGATTAATGGGTGGTGTTGCCAAGTTCGAGCAAAGTAGCATTCCCACCGATGGCAGTGATATTAATGGAACGTACTTTTTCGGTGATGAAACGCAACACAAGCATTGGATCTTTAGCGTGAATAAGCGCTTCAAGGTCGGTTTCCGCGACCAGACTAGTAATCGCATTTGGACGCATTGATAGCGCTTCATTTATTTCAACCGTCTTAGAAGCGTTGCCGATGAAAACGAAGTTTCGTATATCGTGGGTCATTAACTCATGATAGCCATCCTTAGGGATGAGGCTAACTAAGCCTTCCGGCAAGAGTTGCTCATATTGATGCGTTTTCATGACATCTTCTACCCATGGGTTGTTACTGCAGATGATTACGCTGTTACCTGTCGCTACAAGGGCTGTCATCATTGCCATAAATGCCAGTTGGCAATTTGGTGCATCCGAATCGATCAGTAAAACGCTTACTCCCCGGCCTTGGGTATAGAGTTCATTCGTCTCTCCAGTTGGACTCACCAATGACTGCGTCGGAGCAATGGATAATTCGGCGTGAGTGAGGTGGTACTGCAATACGTTTTGTAGTGCTTTTGGCAGCTGACTTCCTAAACCAACCAGTTGCTCTTTTCTTAGCGTAAAATCCGTTAAACTCCATTGCCCAAATGCAGAAGAAGAGGCGTTATAAATATCTAATAGTGGTTTCATCTTCACTCTCCTTGCTGGCTTGATGATGAGCTAATAGGGTCATACTTCACTTGTGTGAATCTATATAGATAGTTGGGGCCTCCAGCTTTAGGTCCTGTACCGGATAGGCCTTGGCCTCCGAAAGGCTGAACGCCGACTACCGCACCCACCTGGTCGCGGTTGATATAACAGTTGCCAACCCTGGCATGTTTCTCAATCCATCTGTAAGTGGTCTCATTTCGGCTGTGTATGCCAAGTGTCAGCCCGTAACCCATCGCGTTAATCTCTTCCACCAGTTGGGGAAGTTGATTCGCCTTGAAGCGAACGATATGCAGAATAGGGCCGAAGTTCTCCTCTTTCAGGATGGATAAGTTGGAGATTTCGAACGCGGTTGGAGTGACGAAATCGCCTTTTTCACATTGAGCATTCAGTGGAAGCTGTTTAACCAGGCGTTGTGTTTTGTTCATCTGGTCGATGTGGCTCAGTAGTATATTTTTGGCTTGGCTATCAATTACAGGGCCCACGTCTGTTTCGTGTAGGTAGGGTAGCCCAACCGACAGTTCATCCATCGCACCTGATATCACTTCGATGATGTGGTCCGCGATATCTTCCTGAATACATAAAACACGCAATGCAGAGCAGCGTTGACCTGCGGATGCAAATGCCGAGCGAAGTACGTCTCTTACAACCTGTTCGGGCAGGGCAGTACTGTCGACGATCATGGCATTTTGTCCGCCCGTCTCAGCAATCAGAGGTACGGGTTCCACAGATCTTTTGCACAGTGACTGATTTATTCGCATCGCAGTCTGTGTTGATCCCGTAAAGGCTACGCCTGCGATTCTTGTATCAGAAGTCAGGGTGTTGCCTACTTCTGCTCCTGTTCCGGGTAACAGCTGGAAAACACCGTCAGGGAAGCCTGCCTGTTTGATCAGTTCAGTCGCTTTCGCAGCAATAAGCGAGGTTTGTTCCGCTGGCTTCGCAATGACGCTATTACCTGCCATTAGCGCAGCAGTTACTTGCCCCAGGAAAATCGCCAGAGGGAAGTTCCATGGACTGATACACGCGAACACGCCACGACCATGACGGCTCACGGTTTGAATCTCGCCGTTGAAACCGGCAGTATTTGACGTCAAAAATACGTGCTTTTGATTCGCATAAAAGCGGCAAAAATCGACGGCTTCACGAACTTCATCTATTGCATCATGGATAGTTTTACCTGCTTCTTTATGACAGATAGCAACCAGTTCTGCCATATTGAGCTCAAGTAAATCCGCCAATAAGTTTAAGTGACTTGCTCTTTCCTCTACCGGGGTACGCTGCCAGGCTGGAAATGCCGCTGATGCTGACTCAATCGCTTGTTCAACATGCGCTTTGCTCGCATAGATGACACTGCCTGCTTTAATTGTTCGATCATAGGGCGCGGTAACAGTAACTTCGTCTGAACCTGATGCAACTAACTTTTCATACAAGGATTTGCCACCGATAATTGGGGCGGCCGTCCACTCTTTTTCCATATGTACCGCGACATCGGTTTCAAAAGGCTCGCGTTCGCTATCAATATCGATATTGATTCCGGTCGAGTTCTTTCTATCAGGGAAAATATCAGGGGGTAGAGGGATCGCTTTATTGTCAAAAGACGGCTTTTTAAGTAATTGTTCCACAGGGTGTTGAGTGAGCAGCTCTGGTGGGCAGCTTGGGTCAACAAGACGGTGCACAAAAGAACTGTTTGCTCCGTTTTCTAGCAGGCGGCGTACCAAATAAGGAAGGAGATCTTTGTGGCTTCCTACCGGAGCGTAAATACGTACATTAGAGCCGTACTTTGTCATTACATGGTTATATAGCGCTTCGCCCATACCATGTAAGCGCTGGAATTCATAGTGGCTCTCTTTACCCATAACGGCAATTGCGGTAACCGTTTGAGCATTGTGACTGGCAAACTGAGGGTAAATATTGCGGTTAACTTCTTTACTCAGAACAAATCGAGCGCAAGCCAGATAAGAGACATCAGTTCCTTCCTTATGGGTAAACACCGAATAATTATCATAGCCGCCTTGTTGTGCCAATTTTATCTCGCTGTCCCAATACGCGCCTTTCACCAACCGTACAGGAATCATATCGCCCTGATCTTCCGCTAGTTTATTTAGCCAGGCGAATACCGGAAGTGCACGTTTAGCGTATGTTTGTACAACAAGACCAAACTGTCCCCAGCCTTTTATTACCGGGTGTTGGTAAAGCTTTTTGAAAAGTCGTAAGGACAATTCAAGACGGTCCATCTCTTCTGCGTCAATAGTCAGAGGTACTTCAAGTTCTCGGGCTCTTTTGGCCAACGTAAGCAGGGTCGAGAAAAGTTCGTCCATGACTCGCTCTTCGTTTGCCACTTCGTAACGAGGGTGTAGCGCAGACAACTTCATTGAGATAGAAGGCAGGTGGCCTTTATGCTTTTCCTGTTTACCGATTGTTTCGATTGCCGACATGTAATCCTGAAAGTATTTTTTTGCATCGTTACTTGTCAAGGCTGCTTCACCTAGCATATCAAAAGAAAAATCAAAGCCCATTTCTTGCTGTGGTTTCCCATTTTTCTGCGCTTCCGGGATAGTGCGACCCAGAACAAACTGTCGGCCTAGAATCGCCATCGCTTGGTTCATCGCATGACGAATCATCGGCTCAGACAGTTTATTGACAAGTCTTGAAAGCGCTTTAACCGGGGGAGTCGATTCTACCTGTTCTAAGCTACAGATTTTGCCTGTGAGAATGAGCCCCCATGTAGAAGCGTTAACGAAAGAAGAGTTACTGCGTTTTAGGTGGGACTTCCAGTCGGCAACGGCTAACTTATCACGAATTAACGCATCGGCTGTTTCTGCATCCGGGATTCGCATCAAAGCTTCGGCGAGACACATCAGTAAGATACCTTCTTGAGTATCTAAGCTGTATTCCAGTAGCAGAGCATCAATCATTTGAATTGATGTTTTATCGGCACGAATTGCAAGGATCAGCTGATTCGCTTGTTGCTCCATTTCAGTCTTTTCTGATTTTGACGGCGTCGCCAGAGGAATGAGTTCCTGCAAAATTTTGGTTTCATTAGGCATATAAAGCGATGAAATAATCGCTTCCAATTCATCAAGGGGCTTTTCTGTCATCCCTGCGCCCAGCAGTTCGTTTGTTTTTAACATTTTAGTTACCTCATCCATGTTCTTTTGAACTTAGTAACCAGTGTATGAATGCCAAAGATAAAAACTTGCAGAAAACTCTTGAAGGTTTGTAAAAAGCTAGCGAAAAAGGGTGTTAAACGAAGGGCTAGAAGGGGAGGGATAACCATAAGTGGCTGCCGTTTAGCAACCACCTACGAAGTATTATTCATTACGATAAATAGCTTTTTCTGTATTGGGATGGTGAAACACCCACTTGTTTTGAGAAAGCGTGAGTAAAGGTGCTATGGCCTGAGAACCCGGATAGGTGGGCTACGTGGCTGAGACTAAAAGAGCCATGCTCCATTAAGCTCTTAGCATATTCGATTCGTTTCTGAAGAACATACTGATGGGGCGTTAAGCCGATACTTTCTTTAAACTGATGATGGAACTGGCTTTCACTCAGAAATACGCTGCCTGCCAACTGGCTTACCGATATCATGCTGTTTATATGTTGCTCGATATAGCGGTCAATAGCCTCAATATCTAGTCGACGTGAGCGTTTCTGCGACTGAAAGATCTGAATGTGTCTATTTAATAGCGCAATGATAGTGTTGTTGCAGCTCTGACCAAGCAGGTAGTCGTCAGGGTGGGACGCGATTTCCGCTGTTAGTAGTTTGATTAACTGGCGTAGCTGGCTGTCTATCTGAAAGTAGTAATTATTGTGTGCAAGTTCGTTTATTTCTTGCAGGACCGCCTTATTCGTTTCAGTTTGTGCAATTAAATTGAGCACAAATATATCTGAAGGTGACTTAACTCCACCAAACGCGTGGTCAGAGCTTTCTGTGATGATACAGCCCTGTCCAGGCAATATACGATTACCGTTGCCACTTATATCAAACTCTACGGTCCCGTGTATTCCAATCACAATTTGCAGATGATCATGTGCATGGTCGTCGATATCGGTGGTTAGGGTGATTAACTCAGCCGGTTTAGGCTTACAGACAGAATAATCACTCGTTAGCATTTCCGACAACATATCTATTCACCTTTTGTAGTACATAACAATCGTGAAACAGGAAAGCTAGATTCGTGCCTATATAACGTTAAATATGAAAATAAATTATGTCGTTGTTTATTTTGGTAAAATTTGGCGATGTGAACAGTTTCTCAAATTGGGTAAATCAAATGCCTATTAATTAGCAGGCAGCATTGCACAAATATGGTGCATCTTGCTAGAAGCCTAAAATATATAAATTTTGTTTTTTGAATTACAAGAGGATTAGACTTTTGGCTTCCATTCGAAGTCTGTATGCAGATTGATTAGAGTCAGGTCTCTTAATTGTTTCGAAGCCGCAAAGCCCAGCTAGCTCTGGTGGCAGGTGATTATTCAGTGCTTCTTTAATTCTATTCCGGTTTTTATCGAGTGTCTTTGCTCTCAAGCCATGTTGCTCCAGCTCTTTTAACGCTCGTGCATGTCCACCGTATTGCTTCATTAGTGAGATAAGCTCTTGAGCAAGTTGCGTGTCAGGTCTGTTAGAAGGAGGATTAGTTATCCACCCTTCAGACTTATGCAGCTTTCTGTAGTTGGCGTACCAAAGCCAATAGATAGCGGGAGTGCTAGCTATTTCGATGTTCAAATTCGATAAAGAGACTTGGATTTCATCATTTTTTACAGAGAATTTGAGCTCTAACGGCGATACTACGTCTTGTAACAATAATTCCAGTGCCTTCGGGGTTGTGATGGCTTGCTTATCTAATCGTGAATGTAGATAACATAAGTCTTGTGAATTGATGTGTACGTTCGTCGTAAAGCGTAAAAGCACACTTTTTATCTCAAATTGACTAAGACGACAATTTTCATCAAGCGTCAACAATTGAAACAGCATCAAGTTTTGCTGGTTTAGGGGGCGTGGTGCGGTTATCCAAAGTAGAAAGATTAAAAGGCTAGCAATAAAAACACTTAAGAACCAACTTGAAGTTTTTAAACTGCATCCTACGTACAAATCAGTGTGCTTAACGTCGTCTTTAAGCAGTGGAAAGTAAAGATCTAGCAACACAATGTCTCGGTTACCTTCGGACAAAAATAGTTGGCAATTTTGATAAAGTTGCCATTTGTTGTTTTCTACAACGTTAGAAGTATGGTGTTGCAACTGAGCCAAAAATATTTGTCTTTTTTCTACTTGCGCAGAAGATGGATTATTTTTCGTGTACTCCACTAATTGCTTATAAGGGAATGAGCTTTTCGCAAAATCATCGTATTGTTTTATTGTCCAGTACCGACCTGAGAATAGACTGATACTTAACAAAGCAAGTACAACCACAAGTAGTTTCAGCGAAAAAATGAGTACTTTATGGTAATTGTTCGGAAGGATCATAACTGGTGTTCCTTTGCTTTAAGGGTGAACACCGTCATTATTTTGTCTTTGATTAAAGCTAAAGGCAGGGTTTCCACTAAGTCACTACGTAAATACCAGCCCCCGGCACTCTGATTACTGACTATTAACGTTTGTGACAGAAGGGGTATCTGATCTAAAAGAGGGCTATGATTACTATCCGCAACTATATCGACTTCTTTTTCAAGCAGAGCCTGTCGAAAAGCTTGGCGAGTCGGGTAATACTTAATCTCAACTGACTCTATGTTTATTTGTCGTGATTTCAACCATTCTAGAGGCGCTTGATATGCAGAACGGCTAAAGTTGTTACTCAATAATCCAACGCGATGAGTTGTAAAGAAAGAGTCAATGTCATCCACAGGTAGGGCTTCATGGCTAAACCAAAAGATATCGTAACTTGGCATTGATACTATTTCGCGATAGTAGTGCTTATAGTCAGGGGTTAAACCAGCTAAAAAGTAGTCTCTACTCCACATCAGGTCGACTTTTTGTTGATAGATATCCTGAGGTGAAAGGTCATTTACATTAATCCATCTATACTCAATATCACCAAAATCTTCCATGAGTTTAGGCTCTTGACATAAATTGGTTAAAATAGGTCTTGCAAGCAGGTCATATCCTAAGATCGTAAATGTAGGTAGGTTGATATTCTGTTCGAAATTGTCATCACCCAAGACTTGGCCGCAATTGAGTCGATTGAACTCGGGTTTCGTTGAGAAATGAAAGTCTGGCACTTGCGTTTTTATCAGTAGAATTACCACTAAAATAAAAATAGTCGTTGAGTACACCCATGGTGTTAAGGCGTTGTTCCACAAGCGTAGTATGAAGTCAGACATAACAAAGTAGATTCAGTAAGGTCACGACACCCTAAAGCACCCCGGTTACATATTTATTACATGCAGTGTAATTGTTATAAAAGTTAGAGGCAGGATGATAATTTTGAAAAACCGCCCCGATATGCGGAGCGGTTTTGAAGGACTGTAGTACGACAAAGAGAATTTATTTAATTAAATAGTTTTGTTGCATTAACTCAATATCTACACCGAGTACTTGTAGGAAAGTGTCCATATCGCCGTATTCACTTTCAACCACATCAAAGAATGCATTGATGTAGGTCTCTCTCGCGCCCATGTTATCAAGAATAGTTTGGTATAGTGTCTCATCGTTATACATTGTCGCCATATAACGAGCCATTTGTTCACCATATTCAGCTAAGTATTCGTTTGTTGCTAGGTAATCTTTAATGATTACATCTCGTGATACACCTAAAGATGATAAGACTAACGCAGTTGTCATACCGACTCTATCTTGTCCCCCTGTACAGTGCCATAACGTGGTTTTATTTGATTCCAGTAAATCGAAGATTTCCGTCCAGTTTGCTATTCTTTGCTCATCTATATAGTTGTAAGCAGAAATCATTTCGGCTTCGTTATCGAAATTAGGATCTCTTAAATTATTGACCCATTGGTCAACTAGATTCACTTGTACTGCGGAAGAATTATCGTTCTCCGCTTCTGGGACTAAAGGTAAATGATAAACATCGATAGTGTCTGGAATATTATCTGGCTTGTCTAACATCTCCCCCTTTGTGCGTAAGTCAACTAATTGTTCGATACCCAAATCCGTTAAAATCTGCTTGTCGCCTTCAGTCAATCCTGAAAGCTCACCGGAGCGGAACAGTTTACCTTCCAATACTCGCTTGTTGTCAGCACCTACATAACCACCTAAATCACGGAAGTTATCTTCGCCTATTAGCTCAATGTGGTGTTCATCGGTGTAAACAACGCTACTAGGTAATCCTTCGCCAACTAAGTAGTGTTCACGCATTGCGTCAATATCGACATCGAGTTCGTTACTTAAGAACTCATCAATACTACCGTATTTAGTTTCAATGTCAGTAAAGAAGTGTTCAAGATACCCACGCTTAACTAGCATAGATTCAGTATAAGCATCGACGTCTAGCTCTGGTAGATATGGCAAGATTGACTCTGATTGTGCGTATTTATCCGCGTAAGTGTACTCATTGGACATCAAGTAGTCAGAAAAAATGTCATCCATAGACACGCCTAGTGAATACAGGATTAATGCCGCAGTCATACCAGTACGATCTTGACCAGCAGTACAGTGCCATAGAGCAGGAGTATCGCTATCTTCAAGTAAGTCAAAGATCGCTCTCCATTGAGAGATCATATGCTCGCTAGGTTCGTATGATGGATATATCCAAGATGATAGATCGTAGTTGAAGTCAATCGCAATTTGAGCGTATTTAGCAAGTACCTTAGGATCTGTAAGGTCCTCTTTTTCATCTTCATCTGTGTCAGTAAGATCTGATGGTAGCTCATTAATAAGAGAGAAGTTGGTATATTCAATTTCTTGAGATATGGCATCTGGATTACTTGCTGCTTCAGAAGGACGGCGTAAGTCGAAGATACGAACCAGACCAAGAGCTTCTAGTTTTTGACGGTCTTCATCAGTCAGTGCCGAAAGCTCACCAGAGCGGAATAGTTTGCCAGAAGCAACACGCTTATTGTCGGCGCCTACGTAGCCACCTAAATCACGGAAGTTATCTTCACCAGTTAATACAACATGGTGTTCATCGGAATAAGTAGCGCTAGCAGCAGCTACGTCAGTTTGTGTTGTGCCGGTTTCACCATTACATGCCGTAAGCATCGCGATCATTGCTGAGATGGACACTAACTTAAATGTTGTTTTGATATTCATACATTACCTTGCTTATTGGTTTTTTACTCTGGTTTATTGAGTTGCGAGTAATTTTTGAATAGAAATGTTTCGTTTTAGTTACATCGTTCAGTTGCAAGGGGAAAAGGAACATTCCAAAAAAATAAGTACTAATTATCAATTAGTTAAATAATTCCTTTCGAGATACGATCAAGTGTTTGGAATATTCCTAAATAGGAAAATTGGCTTTAAGGCTGAGAAAATAGATCGGTAAGCAATGTGACCACTCTAAAAAGTGAATGATACGTTATTTTTGAAGTTGTAAACGCCAAGGAGAGGCATGTGAATTTTGGATACAACGCAAGGAACAATTCAGATGGGTAGTAATCTATTGCTTAGGCTAGAGAGTTTGTTATAGGACGTACATTCATTACTTATAACAATAGTAAATGAAAATCGAACATGTTGGATGGCATAACTAGAAAGCTGCTAGTTATGCCATCTTAATGGTGGAACTAATTGCTATTAGTCGACATCGACCGATTAAATAACTTCAACCTAGATTCAAGAGTAACTAAATCTGACTCATGGACTTTTGAAACACAAGCACGTAACCCATCATTTCGCATTGACCCTGTATTCATCAATGATATAGCACTGATACCAAAATACAGTAGAGCCTCCATCAACTCGCTGGAACTCAAACCGGGGTAGGCAAATGTAAAGTAAAATCCATCGCCGATATCTTGATTAATATCTTTGTCGTAAACAATATAAAAGCCATTATCAGTAAACATCTTTTTCATGGTTTTTGCTCTATTTTCATAGACTTTAGTATCGAGCAAAAACGGAACATTCCCATTATTCGTTGCTTCCAGAAGTGCGCTAAAACCGTACTGAGTCGAATGAGTCACGCCTGAAGATAAAGATGCAAAAGCACCAAACACCATAGCCTGATGAAATTGTTCAAATCCTAATACAGGTTTTAGTTGTTCAAAGCAGCGTTCTGCCAAATGGTCGGAGATAACCAAACTGGCTATTCGCTGGCCTGCATAACTGAACACTTTTGAGCCTGAAATCATCAAAATATAATCTTTGGCATATTTAGCGATGCTTGGCTGAAACGGTGCTTCACCCGGGACAGAGTAGTCATTGCGATAGTCCATTCCAATGTAAGCTAAATCTTCAATGACAATTACATCGTAGTTTGCTGCTACTTCAGCGATAATTTTTAGTTCTTGCTCATTAAAACAAATCCATGACGGATTATTTGGGTTGGAGTAGAGCAGGGTAGTAAAAATACCAGTGGAGAGTTTTTCTTCTAAAATAGAGCGTAATGCTTCGCCACGATGTTCATAAACATCAAAGCTGTCCCAGGTTTGTCCTAAAGCCGTCACCTGAATTTTCTGGTTAGGAAAGCCAGGATCGATAAACAGGGTTGCACCATCCTGGCGAACTCTGTTGGCAACCAGAAACGCTGCCATTGCGCCCTGTCCGGAGCCTACGGTTGGATAACAGTAGGCAGGGTTAACGTCGACATCTAAAAACAGTTTGCAAAAGCGCGAGATTTCTTTTTTAAGTACTGGAATACCGTCTAGCGGAGGGTAAATAGAAGTGACACCACTTTTAAGCGCTGCAATTTCTGCATCGATACCGATTTGCGGTGTATCAATACCGGGTACGCCCAATTCCATACGGATAAATTTTTCACCACTGTCGTTTTCAATCTGTCCGATTAAACCAGCTAAACGGCGAATTGAGGCATGAGCTAGGGACGGTATTTGAGCCGAATCAAGAACTCGGTTTACTGAAGCATAAGGTATTGGTGTCTTTATAAGACTAAAATCAAACGGCATGAGACTTCCTTGTAAGCAGTTATTTTTGCTTAGGCTACGCTCACACCGTATGTTGAAAAAATAGTATTTTTCTTTAACTGCTATAGAAAAAACATTTAGCTCATTCAGAGTTAATCCATTATCAATTTAGCCTGGTGTATCGCTTTTAGAATATCTGGAGAAAGTGCATGCTTTTTGGGGTAAGCAAAACCAATGACTCGCTCCAGCTCTATGTCTGCTAACGGACGCGTTATAATGTCGTCTCTTTTTGAGGTCGTATACGAAGGAACGATAGATACCCCAAGCCCTGCGGCAACTAAATCCAGTGCATACTCTTCTGTTTTGACGGTTGCTCTAGTTGCGAGGGTAACTCCTTTGTTTTGCACAGCAAACCGCCACGCATCGTCTATATCGCAGGGCTGACGACTAATAAATGAAACGTTGTCGAGCGATTCAAACGGAATCTCTTTTAAGGCGGTTAGTGGGTGTCCTTTCGATAAGGCGAGGACATAATTATCGGCCCACAACTTTTGAAATACTTCCTGGTCCGTGACTTGTGTGGCTGAGATAATCCTTGCATCGCAGGGTTCACTGACATCAACCAATTCCAGTTCTAGTCCCATCACAGAGTCAATCAGTGCTTTGACAATCATACTTACCCGTTCACTGCCGAGAAAAGGACTCAACGCAAGCTTGAGGGGAATTCTCTCTTCCCCTTCTTTAAACAGACCTTTTATTTCACCAATATCTGCCAGTACTTTCAGTGCTTTTGGATATAAAGCACTCCCGGAAGGCGTTGGAGTAACCCCTTTGGCATGTCTTACGAACAACGTGCATCCCAATTCTGTTTCAAGTTGATTAACGGCTGCAGAGATGGAAGGTTGGGCAACAAAACAACGTTTTGAAGCAGCACTGAAACTTAATTCTTCATAGACAGCGACAAAATATCGTAACGACCGAAACATCATAAGAAGCTCCCTCTTCTAATACGGGTTCAAATTCGAACTCAGACTATAGAGAAATTCTAAGCTATAGGAAAGATCTATACCTAATGTAAAAAATCGATATTTTACCAATAGCCAGTGTCTGTTTAATCTCTAAATCGTACTCAGCCTCAAGGAAGAATCAACATGACTAAATCTTATCTAGAAACGCTTGGACTAAACGCATTT
Source organism: Vibrio natriegens NBRC 15636 = ATCC 14048 = DSM 759 (assembly GCF_035621455.1). NCBI lineage: Bacteria > Pseudomonadati > Pseudomonadota > Gammaproteobacteria > Vibrionales > Vibrionaceae > Vibrio > Vibrio natriegens. The sequence continues at coordinate 168,057 of NZ_CP141823.1, read as the reverse complement.
ATTGAAAACAATCAATATGCCAGTATCATTTCAGGCACAGTAACAGAGCAGGGAAATGGCAAATCATACACAGCATATAGTCCGGTAGATGGTGAAGCTTCATCTTCCTTCCTACTTGCAACTGCAGAACAATTTGACTCATTAACAGAGCGAGCGACTGACGCTTTTAAACAGTGGCGAACTGTCCCTGCACCTAAGCGCGGTGAATTTGTACGTATTATCGGTAATCTGGCTCGCGAATATAAAAATGAACTGGCTGAAGTTATTACACTAGAATCAGGTAAAATTTTCCCAGAAGCATTGGGCGAAGTTCAGGAATGGATTGACGTCTGTGACTTTGCTGTTGGTTTATCTCGTCAGCTTCATGGTTTAACTATTGCCAGTGAACGCCCAGGGCACAGAATGATGGAACAATGGCTTCCACTTGGCCCAGTCGCGGTAATTTCTGCATTTAACTTCCCTATGGCAGTCTGGTCCTGGAATGCGATGCTAGGTCTAGTTGCTGGTGACAGTATTGTGTGGAAACCTTCAGAAAAGACCCCGCTTTGTGCGCTTGCTATTCAGGCCATTGTTAATAAAGCACTAGAGCAAATGCCTGAAGTACCAAAAGACGTATGTAGCGTAGTCATCGGTGACGCGGAAATCGGTAAAGTAATGAGTGCTGATAAACGTTACCCACTTGTATCTGCAACAGGTTCTACCGCTATGGGACGAAATGTAGCGCAAGTCGTTGCTGGTCGTCTGGGACGTTCTCTACTGGAGCTCGGTGGCAACAACGCCATGATCGTATCTAAAGATGCAGACATCGAGCTAGCGTTACGTGCCATTGTGTTTGCTGCGGTAGGTACAGCGGGTCAACGATGTACAACACTACGTCGCTTAATTGTTCATTCTTCCGTTAAACAGCAACTTGTTGAACGTTTGATTCAGGCTTACTCATCACTACGTATTGGTAATCCTCGTGCAAGTTCAACATTGATCGGCCCGCTGGTGGATGCTCAGAGCTACGAAAATATGCAGCAAGCGCTTAACGATGCGAAAGAGCAGGGCGGGACAATTTGTTACGGCGGTGACCGTGTTACATCAGATGTGCCTGAGAATGGCTATTATGTGAACCCTGCTATTGTTGAAATTCAGCATGATGCGCCGGTTGTTCATCATGAAACCTTCGCGCCGATTCTTTATGTCATGACTTATGAAGAAATTGAAGAAGCACTAGAAATTCAGAATGAAGTACCTCAAGGTCTGTCTTCTGCAATCTTTACTGAAAATATGCGTGAAGCTGAGATGTTTATGTCTCCAGAAGGTTCTGACTGTGGTATTGCTAACGTCAATATCGGGACATCGGGCGCAGAGATTGGTGGCGCGTTTGGTGGCGAAAAAGAAACGGGTGGCGGTCGTGAATCTGGTTCGGATGCATGGAAAAACTACATGCGCCGTTCAACGAATACAATCAACTATGGTGGTGATTTACCACTGGCTCAGGGTATTGTTTTTGAGTAATCAATTCGGCAGTACATACCGGTAAAAATAATTAAATCAGTAACTCAAAGGCTGCCTGCCCATACGTATTGCGATGAATCAGGTAGCCTTTTTTGTACCAGAAAGCCAATCAGCTCCAAACATTGCGCGGAGCATTCAATCCAATAACTCGATACTATAAGTATCTAACACAAGGAGGCGTTATGACGCCAGATACTCTTTTTGAATCTCTGTGGAATGACTACATTCAGCGTCTCTGCCCATCTGCAGAGAAAGTACAAAAACTGCTTCAGGAAGATGAAGCTTTGATTAACGATCACATTGCTTTACGTACATTCAATGTTGAGCCTTTAGGTATATCCACCCTTGCTAAACCATTTTTAGCGTTGGGTTACAAAGAATGTAATGACTATGTGTTCGAAAGCAAAAAGTTGGTCGCCAAGCACTATGAGCATCCGGATACTTTACAACCCAAAGTCTTTATTAGTGAACTAAAAGTAGAAGAGTGTTCGACGGAGCTACAACGAATAGTTGAAAAACTAGTCGCGCAAGTCGACAGTTTAAAATTAGAAACTGAAACTTTCTTATATGGTGGCCGACTCTGGGACCTAAGTTACGAGGACTACCTGACTTTAGCAAAAGAAAGCGAATATGCATCCTGGCTTGCTGCACATGGATACGGTGCCAACCATTTTACGGTTAGCGTCAATCAACTCCAATCTCACACACAAGTTATTGATGTGAATAACTATTTGATAAATGCGGGTTTTGTCATTAACGAATCTGGCGGTGAAGTTAAAGGGTCTCCTGAAGTGTTACTTGAGCAGTCTTCAACGATGGCCGATAAGGTGCCTGTGAAATTTATTGAAGGTGCGGAAATTGTTCCTGGCGGCTTTTATGAGTTCGCGAAACGTTATGTTATGGCGAACGGTGAACTGTATTCTGGCTTTGTCGCCGCTTCCGCGGATAAGATTTTTGAAAGCACTGACGCTAAGTAAAGTTTATTAATTCGATATCATCGTTTTACCAAACAAAGGCCCTTGATAACTAAGGGCTTTTGTGTGTATGAAAACTAAACGTTTATTCCCAATTCCTCTACCGTCAGCTTAGCCAGACTTTCAATCTCTTCAAATTTAGTGTCTAGCGTCGGCCAATCGCCTCGACTATCCGCTAATGATTCAATTGCCCTTAACGCTTTAGCAAACTGAGTTGCTCCAATCGATTCGGCATCAGCCGCCAACCTGTGAGCTTGTTGATTTACTTCGTAATAATCGCGACTTTGAATTCCTTGTGAAATTTTCGGGATTATTTTAGTGATGCTTTTTGCAAAGATAGTACAGAGGTTATTGACTCTGTCCTGGCCCAAAAGCTTGACATGGCTGTTAAATATAGCCTCGTCAATCATCGAAGTGCTTTGGGCCGATGTTTCGTCTATTTCACAATTAACCGCTTCCGCGATGGCCTGATAAAGTTTATCAATCTTCACTGGTTTTGAGACAACTGAGGAAATGCCGACATTATGATACTCAATGATGTTTGCTGGCTGGACGTTAGCCGTTAATGCAATAAGAGGGGTATTGTCGTTTAGACCACCGCTTATTTTTAGTTCCCGGGCAACTTCAATACCACTCATTCCGGGAAGTTGGACATCCAGTAATACCACATCGAATGCTTGCTGACTGAGTATGCTAAGTGCTTGAAAACCATCTGACGCGATTGTGACTTGATGGCCATCACGCGCTAACAGCGACTTTGTCACTTCCTGATTAATTGGCATGTCCTCTACCAGTAAAATACTTAGCCTCTGTTCTAGGGACGCGGTTGTAGTAAAAGTTAATTTTTCAGGCTGCCCATGAGCAATTTTCAATGGTACGGTAAACCAAAAGCAGCTGCCATTGCCTAACTGACTTTCGACACCGATTTCGCCACCCATGTTCTCAATCAGTTTTTGTGATATTGACAAACCTAAGCCAGTCCCGCCGAATTTTCTTGCGATACTATCATCTGCCTGGCTGAACCGTTCAAATATCTTGGCGCAGTCATCTCGGGATATACCAATCCCACTGTCAGTCACTGAAATATGTAGCCATTGCTCAGTTATTATCTGCTGTTCAGTTGAAGAGTCAGGTGGGGCAATAAGTTTTGCTTTGACCTCAATTGAACCATGGCCAGTAAATTTTACAGCATTCGAAATGAGGTTAGTGAGAACTTGGCGAAGTGCACCGACCGCTCCGATATATGCATCAGTAACAGAATCGTCTTCTTTATAGGACAGATTCAGCCCTTTTTCCGAAGCCCTTGCTGAGAACAAATGACAACTGGTCTGAATAAGGTGATTCAGGGAGAAAGGTTGCTGCTCAAGTATATATGCCCCTTCTTCTAACCGGGCGTAATCGAGCAAACCATTTAATATTTCTAAAAGCGCGTCTCCTGAGTAATAAATAGTTTCTAGCTGATGTTTTTGCTCTTCGGACATTGGCGATTGGGACATGAGTTGTACCATACCTAATATGCCGTTTAACGGTGTCCGTATCTCATGACTCATTGTTGCGAGAAACTTACTCTTAGCCTGGCTTGCACTTTCTGCTGCTTCTTTTGCTTCCAATAAATTCCGAGTTCTGCGCTCAACTTGCTCCTGAAGCTGATCCCGACTATAACGAAGCTCTTGTTCTTCCTGCTCCCGACGCTGAATATCTTTAATGATGGCTAGTCGCATGTCATTAATTGAATTTGCGACTTCATCTAATTCATCCGTGTGATGAAGGTGATTACTTCGACTGAGTTTTAAAGGTTTGGATAAATTACCTTTACCTATTTCCTGAGCAAAGACGGCCATACGTTCTAAGTGTCTTGTAATATTGATATGTACAATAACCAGTAGAACTAAGCCAATGGCTATAATTAAGAAAGCCTGAATGGCGAGGCTCCATATCGCTTCATGAAACAATCTTACTTTAACTGCTTCTAAGTCCTGATAAACCTTCAGAGTTCCAAGCTGTCGAGGCTGCGCCCCTCGTTCTTTGTAGTAAATAGGAAACAAGGTTAATCCAGCAGATGCCTTTGCATTAGCCGGAACGTGACCAAAACTAATCTCTCCGCGCCAATCAACGGAGTCTAATACGACTGCCTGTATATCAGGAAAATTCATAATGCCCTGAAGCTGAAGACGTACCTGTTCTTTATCCAAATTCCATAGACTTTTGGTAATACCGTCTATTTGAGACGACTCGATAAGCTTCAAGCGAGTGATGATATTGTTCTGCTCAGCTCTGTAGTCAGAAAATACTCGTAAAGATGTTGAAATGACCACTAAAAGTGCGCTAATTAGCAGAAATAAAACGAGTATGCGATAGGCTAAACGATGCTCATTTAAGCGCTTTTTTTGCAATATTGATTCCATTAGTGAGCTGATTTTTGACATGGTAGGAAGCACCTTACCGAGGTTGAGAAATATATTGACGACTGTATGTTGCCATGAGTTCACCAATATCAATGTTGCTTCTGACTCGAGTTAATTCTTGATCAAGTTCCTTCATATGCTCTGCTAGTGGTGATTTTTTTGAAATGGCCATGTACCAATAGTCTGTAGCAAGTGGTCTATCAAGAACTTTTATAGTATCACTATGTCCTAACTTTTTGTTTTGAAGTGTTCCGCCATATCTACCTAATGGCATGAAATCAATGCGACCTCTGAGAAGTTTGCCAAAATTTTGAATATCGTTAGAAACATTTTCTATTTTCATATTTTCGCTAAGCCATTTATCCATTTGGTCACCATATGAATCACCAAATAAAATGCCAATTTTCTTATTTTTTAAGTCGTCAAAGCTATTAAATTGCTGCGGAAACTGGGTGTTGTAAAACAACATGATTTCTTCTTTTACTATTGGAGATGAAAAGTAATCGTAATAACGCTCCCGATTTTTAGTTTTATATAGCGCGACAGCCACATCTATATTACCTTTCTCTAATTCTTTTAAACAACGTTCCCAATTTGACTCTTGATGAAAGGAGATCTTGATATCAAAGTGAGACAGCGTTTTTCCAATTAGATAAGGGCCAACACCAGTTACAGTTTGATTTGAAACCCAACTTATAGGCGGATAGGCTGGGTGACCGCACGCGCGATAAGTACGTTGTGTATCCAGTTGGGCACTATAAACCGGAAAAGAAAGGGGAATTAGCAGTAAATAACAGAGTATTCCTATTCGCATCATATGTGGTTTGCTCAATGAGGAGTGAAAAGGTAACCCACGCCGTGTACTGTAATTAACCATTTAGGTTGGCATATATCATCTTCGATTTTTTTGCGAATGCGACCAATTAAAACATCTATGGTACGATCTGTCGCAGTCCATGAGCGATTACGTAATCGTTCCAGTAATTGATCTCGCGACATCGGTTTTCCTGCATGCTCGACCAAAGTAATAAGCAGTTGAAATTCTCCTTCAGTGAGCTGAACTACCTCCCCGTCAGCTTTTGTCAGAATACGACGATGTTGATCCAGCGAGCAATTTCCAACGGGAAGCAATGAGGAGTTTACCGTTGATTCTTCTTCCTCTTGAGTTCTTAACTTTTTAACTCTTCGCACTAAGTTTTTCGAACGGGCGAGAATCTCTCTAGGATTAAATGGTTTTGTGACGTATTCATCCGCTCCGCATTCAAGCCCGATTATTCTATCGATTTCATCAAGACGACCTGTCACTAATATAATCCCAATTTCTGATTTTACTCTAAGTTCTCGAGTCAGGGTTAAGCCGTCTTTACCTGGTAAACGTATATCAAGCAGGACAAGATCGATATCATTATCAAGTAGAATCAGTTCAGCCTCCTCCGCTGTCTCGCTCGAAAAGACCTTGTATCCTTCCTCTTTAAAATAGCTAACTAATGTTTCTCTGGTTACATCAGAATCATCAACAACTAATATGCTGCCATGGTGCAAGTCAAAACTGTTCATCGGAAAGTCCTGTGATTGAGTCTGCTAAGCGATGCAAGACACGTTCCTAGCGTCGTTCTTTTGTGAATACGCTCTTTTTAGTAACTCTATTTATATCTCAAGTATTACCAAGCCCAAAGATGTTTGTAAGTTGTTACTGCTCTTGTTTACATAATTTCACATTTAGTTGTTACTAATATACAAAAATAGATGCTTGGTTTACATAATCATACAGTTAGTTAAATCTTTGAGAGGAATTTACTCGGAGTTAACATCCTGTTTTTCAGCATTCACCGAAATGGTTCAAGCAATGCACGCATACGTGAATATCAACTTTTTTAATGGTCATGGTTCAGTGAGATGTTAGATATTTCGGTGCTCTAACCTTTATTTAACAAATGCGCTACTTTAGTGCATCACAAATTGAGCCTTCTATTATCACGTCATTCAGGGTGGGCGATAATTCTGTTTTATTTATAAAAACCAGAATATTAGAAAGGTCATTTCAAGCCCTAATGGTGTTACATGTACAAAACATACTGTTACGACCTATTTGAGACTTCCGTTTTATTTTCTGCCAATCTGAGTGCATTAACAAAAAACTAAAATGGATTCACCCCAGGGAGGGAATAGCGTGACTATTAGCAATCGAATTTTATCTAACGATCATGCGATCACAAGTGATCACCTTTTGCCAAATTCATTATGGGCAAACACTGCTGATACGCCGCCGTTAACAACTCAGCTTTCTCAGTCACTTCAGGCTGAATACTTAATTATTGGTGGTGGGTACACAGGGCTTTCCAGTGCTCTGCACCTAGCTGAACAGGGAAAAAGTGTCATTGTTCTGGAAGCTACAGACATTGGTTTTGGTGGCTCAGGTCGTAATGTTGGCTATGTAAACGCGAGTCTATGGTTAAACCCTGACAAAGTTGAATCTTGTATTGGTAAAGATAAAGGGTTGCAATTATTTAACACCCTTGTTGAGGGACCTGAATACGTTTTTTCCTTAATCAAAAAACATCAAATCAATTGTGAAGCTACCCGTAATGGTACTTTCCATATGGCTAGCTCTAGACTTGGCTTTAAGAGCTTACAAAGTCGAGCAGACATGCTGACAAAAAGAGGTGAACGAGTCGAGCTAATTTCAAAAGATGAATGTATTAAACGGAGTGGAATTCAAAGCTATCACGGTGCTATTTTTCACCCGGATGCGGGGACCATACAACCACTGAGTTATGCTCGTGGTTTGGCTAAAGCCGCTCAAAGTGCCGGCGTTAAAATTTTCACTCAAAGCTCAGTGAACAGTCTGTCACCAAAAGCGAATGGTGAGTGGGAAGCTCAATGCTCTCATGGCTCAGTAACTGCGGAAAAAGTAATTCTCGCTACAAACGGTTACACAGGTGACTTATGGCCAGGATTAAAAAACAGCTTCATCCCAGTTAATTTCTTCCAGCTTGCCACCAAACCACTTTCACCTGACTTACTAGAAAACATCCTTCCCGAGAAACAAGGATGTTGGGATACGAAGCTAGTAATGACTTCAATTCGCAGGGACGAAGCCGGCCGAGTCATTCTGGGAAGTGTTGGTAAGTTACCAGAGAAAGGATCAAGGTTTCTCGAACATTGGGGCCGAAGCGAATTGCGTAAAATGTTCCCGTCATTGGCTAAATCTATGAATAGCTCTGATTTCTGGGAATTTGGATGGGTAGGCAATATCGCTTACTCGGACGATCATATTCCACACATTCATGAACTTGCTCCGAACCTCATCACATGCTTAGGCTATAGCGGCCGAGGCATTGCACCTGGCACTTTGATGGGTAAAGTCCTTGCTCAATATATGCTTGAAGACGACCCTAAGGCACTTCCTGTACCAGTATCAAAATGTCAGCCAGTACCATTGCGCAATGTAAAGGACTCTTACTATCAGTTTGGTTCTAATGCGTTCCATCTGTTTGAACAGATTCTCTAAAAGAAGATAACAGCATATATTGCAAGGAGGCATTATGTCTACTAAGAGTAAAGATACAAAGGGAGCGTCGATAGAGCGCCCCAGTTTATTCCTCGCTATTTTACCAATCCTATTTACGATTGGACTATTAGCCATTCAGTTATTTCATTTTGATGATTTTACCCCACATACACCACTTGCCATCGGTTTGGTGTTTACCTGTACGGTTGCTTGGTTCAGAGGATATCGCTGGAAACATCTTGAACATGGGCTTTTCCACGTTATCAAAGTGGCAACCCCTGCAACATCAATTCTATTAATCATCGGTATGATCATTGGTATTTGGATCGCTAGTGGCACGGTACCTATGATGATTTACTACGGATTTAAGGTGTTGACACCACAAACCTTTTTAGCTGCTGCAATGATTCTCTGCTCAGTGATTTCTCTATCATTAGGCACTTCCTGGACTACTGTCGGCACTGTCGGGCTTGCACTGATGGGAGTAGGGGATGGTTTTGGTATCCCTATGTATTGGACTGCGGGAGCTGTCATTTCTGGTGCTTTCTTTGGTGACAAAATGTCCCCACTATCAGACACGACTAATTTAGCACCTGCAGTGACAGGTACGAATCTTTTTGATCATATTCGCAATATGATACCAACAACAGTCCCGTCGATGATCATTGCGCTATCTGTCTATCTTTTTGTTGGTTTCAATGTTATTGATGTTCAAAATGTTGATCTGGTGAAAATTAATGCTCTCAGTGACGCATTAGAAAATCATTTTAACTTCAGCCCGTTGGTGTTACTACCCGTTGTCGTTGTTCTAGTTCTCGCACTTAAGAAAATGCCGGCAATTCCTACGCTTATGCTATCCGTTTTGCTAAGTATGCTTATCGCAATCTTTGTGCAAGGAGCAAGTTTCCATGATGCCCTGACTTATCTACAAAGCGGATTTAGCGTAGATACAGGTAATAGTAATGCCGATGCACTGCTTAATCGTGGCGGTATTCAATCGATGACATGGGTATTGACACTGGTACTGATTACTTTGGGCTTAGGTGGTGTATTAGAAAAAACACGTTGTTTAGAAACGATTGTCCTGACTATTCTAAGCAGAGTTCGTTCAATTTTTGGTTTACAAGTTGCGTCAACGTGTACTGCTCTCGGTACCAACTTAGTGGCGGGTGACCCTTATTTATCTATTGCTCTACCTGGTCGTATGTATGGTCAGGCATATAGAGGCATGGGATATTCGACACTATGTTTATCACGTTCAGTTGAAGAAGGTGGCACATTAATGTCTCCGCTTATTCCTTGGAATGCTGGTGGTGCATTTGTCATTCATGCTTTAGGTTTAGGTATCGCAGCTGGTCATACCGAAAACTTACTCTACATTGTATGTGCTGTTGCATGTTGGGTATCACCTTTACTCGGTATTATCTACGCTGCTATGGGCAAATTTGTTCCGAAAGCTACCGATGAAGAACGTAAACAGTGGAAAGACAATGGAGAAGCTGTTCTAAAATTGGAAGGTAACACCGATTTTGGCTCTCCTGTTACTCGTTAATACTCTAAAGCCCTCTCTTTAATTAAGAGAGGGCTTTAATCTTACTACCACTTCATAAATTCACTCATGAAAATATCAACAAATAAGAGTTGTGGCTGGCTGTTAATGATCAGTTTCGTACTCTCATTAATCTCTTCATTTACTCAAACAATCTCTTCATTTTGGGCGGGTATTCCAATATGGATTGCTGCTTTTTTCTTATTGCCGAATATAAAAAAACATCAACGAAATCAGGTGATAGTACTCTTTCTAATGGGGTTGTTTTCCTTGATTTTCGCTTTGTTCCACAACGCATCACTCCAATATATACTTATCGCTTTAGAAGCTAACCAAAAAGTTATTAATTTGCTTGTTGCTGTAGGCTTTTTAAAGGTATTAACGGATAGAAGCGCTGATGTGAGACCGTTGCCGACCGGAAGATTCGCCTTATTCAGAACTTTAGTTGGAACCCATTTATTCGGTTCAGTGCTAAATATGTCATCAGTTATCATTGTCGGTGACCGATTAGCGCGACAGGGACAAGTCGCTCCTATGCAAGGGTTAATTTTACTGCGAGCATTTTGTATTTGTGCTTTTTGGTCTCCTTTTTTTGCAGCCATGGGACTGACTTTAACTGTTGCTCCTGGAGCCCAACTGACAACCCTGATTATATATGGTATTCCACTAACTATTGCTGCTATAAGCATCACTACTTGGGAGCTCTATAAGCGACCTCAATCAAAATCTTTGCATGGTTTCCCAATGGCTGTGAATTCATTGTGGCTACCTTGTACCTTAGCGATCGTAGTTATTACTTTTCATGAGTTCTACCCATCAATCAATGTACTCACCTTGGTTTCAACCACAACCGTAATGTTTACGGCTTTATTTTTATGTTTCAGAACAGGAATAAATCAGGCTCGCTTTGAGCTGGTTCAGCATATTAAAAGTGGAATTAGTAATTCGAAAAACGAAATAGTCCTTTTTGCTGCAGCGGCCATGCTTGCCTCGGGAATTGCCGCGTTACTGAGTTCTTTAAATCTGAACCTTGCACCACAACATTTCGGTTACCTTGAAGCGGGCTTTACAGTTATTGTGTTGGTGGTACTCGCTATGACGGGGATGCACCCCGTGACTGGGGTGACATTAGCAGGGAGTATCCTTGCGACACACGTAAGTGATCCAAATTTGTTGGGGTTAGCTATGCTAATGGGATGGTCGCTAGGGATTGGATTATCACCATTTTCGGGTGTGCAAATTAGTATCCAATCCCGTTATGACATCAGAGCTAGAGCATTATTAAAACTAAATTGGCAGTATGCAATTACAATGATCCTTATCTGCTTCGCTGTCCTTTGGCTTTACACTGTTACCAATCAATAACTTTGAAATACAAGAAAGTCAGTAGTCGTCCATGTTGTGAATTTCTTCTTACTTGTAGGCAGTAAGATAATAATTTCTGGTATAAGCAGCTATTTGAGAGACAGCTCCACTTCTAATCACCACCGTTTAAGGCGGTGACTTGAGCGATATTGCTAATATAGCTAACCTGCAGGGTTAATTATCAGGGCTTTTTTGCTTAGACAGTAAACCGATGATGTCCTCGGCAGATACTTCAATATGGCGCTTGAGTAGATCGCAGGCGGCTGGAATATTGTGTGTACGGCACAAGTTCAGCAAGTCACGGTGTTCTGATTCAGCTTTAGCGATACCGGCGGTGTGCAGTAGCTGTATCCTGATATAACGGTCAGATTGGGTATTGAGTTGGGTTATAAACTGTAGGGTTTCCGGGCGGTTTGCTGGGGCGTACAGAGCTTTATGGAACGCCAAATTATAGTTGCTCCAGTGATCGACTCTGCTTCCGGTATTTAAGATCTCTTCATACTCATGAAGGATCGCCGCAGCAGCGTCGAGATCTGCTTCAGTCATATGAGGGATCGCGTGAGCGAGTATATGGCATTCCAGTAGCACCCGAAGTTCAAACAGTTCGCGAATCTTGTTTACCGACAACTCTGTCGCGAAAGCTCCCTTGTGGGCTCGAAACTCAAGAAGGCCTTCAGATTCCAGAGTAAGTAGGGCTTCACGTACAGGAATACGGCTTACATCAAATTCTTTTGCCAGTGCGTCCTGAGGAAGGGGGTCACCCCCTTTAATTTCACCTCGAAGGATCTTGCCCCGAATAGCATCAGCAACATATTGGGTACGTGTTTTTGGCTGCAAGGTAACTCCTTTTATTATTCAGACCGGCCGCTATGCTATATAGCGGCCGGTTTATTTTACTTTACTTCAAAGCCGTATGCATAGGGATCTTCGCTGTCGACCCAAATGGTGTTATGGCCTGTCACTTTTGCCCAACCTTGAATGCTTGGCATGATGGCATCGTAATTGCCTACTTTAGTAAGGGATTCTACCCGACCTTTAAACAGGCTGCCAATTATGCTCTCATGCACGAACTCCTCTCCGACACTGAGACGTCCACGTGCGACCCATTGCGCCATTCGAGCGCTAGTTCCCGTACCACAAGGTGAACGGTCAATTGCGCGATCACCGTAAAATACTGCATTGCGGGCGTGAGCGCCTTGCTGAGTCGGTGCACCGGTCCATAAAACGTGGCTGGCACCGCGTACAGTAGGGTCATCTGGGTGAACACAATCTACGACTTGATTAATGGCATCACGTACTTTGGGGGAGTAGTGCAGAACCTGATCTGCACTGAAGTGTTCAAGACCTGCAAAATTTTTCTGCGGCTCAATAATTGTGTAGTAGTTGCCGCCGTATGAAACATCAACCGTTAGCTCACCCAGTCCTTCTACTTCAATGGATACGTCTCGATGGGCGAGATAACTCGCGATATTGAAGATCCGCACGTTTTCAACTCTATCACCGTTTTTCTGGTACTCAATTCTGATTTGTCCAGCTGGCACGTCGAGGATCAAGGTACCTGGAGTTTTAGGTTGAATGATTCCATGCTCGATCGCACTGGTGACGGTGCCGATCGTGCCATGTCCACACATCGGTAGACATCCGCTGGTTTCAATAAACAAGATAGATGCGTCGGCATTTTCGCTGCAGGGCGGGAAGAGAATCGAACCAGACATCATTGAATGGCCTCGCGGCTCAAACATCAACGCTCGACGGATCCAGTCATGATGTTCTAGGAAATCCTGACGTTTTTCGCTCATGGTTCTCCCGTTTAGGTTTGGGTATCCACCAGCCACCAAGCGGACTGGGTTACCACAGGTATGTGCGTCGATACAAAAAAAAGTTCCTTCACGCATTATATATCTCCTTGAAATTAAACGTAATTTTTTGTTTTCCACTGTTTGTGATCTATTGCTGGTTTGATCTTGTTCACAAAAAAGGCTCAAAGTTCTGGCTGAAATATGAACACATGAATATTGTATATTTTATACAATATGCAATCACGAAGATTTTATGGGATGAGATCACAAATGGAAAAGATGGATCACGATATTGCGATTGTCGGTGCTGGTGTCATCGGATGTGCCTGCGCATACCGTCTTCAACAGGCTGGGTTAAAAGTGTTAGTGCTAGATAAAGAGGCACCTGGACACGGGGCCTCTTACGGGAATGCTGGACATATCGCGACTGAACAAATTATGCCGCTGGCCAATCCGACAATTCTGAAGCAGATCCCAAGTATGTTACTTGACCCAGTCGGCCCACTCAGGATCGACTGGCGGTATCTGCCTCGTCTGCTTCCCTGGATGTTTCAATTAGTTAGCAATATGCGCTCTGGGGCTCAGGCTCGTAGCCAGAACGGACTGAAACAGCTCAACCAGACCAGCCTAGACGCTTGGAAAGCGTTGTTGAATGACATTAATGCCACGGACTTGATGCTGCATCAGGGCTCGCTGCTGGTTTTTGAACACGAGCAAACTGGTCAGGAATTAAAGCAGTTTGCGAAGAAGCTAGAGCAAAACGATGTTGCGGTGACGTTTCTTTCTAAGGAAGTAGTGCATCGGAGAATCCCAGGATTGAAGTCATCAGTACTAGGGGCATTGGAGTTTCCTGAAACCAGTCACGTAATTGACCCTCTGAAGGTAGTGGAGTCATTGGTAAATTCAGCTAAGGAACTCGGGGCTAAATTTAAACAGGCTTATGTAAAGGGCGGTTGCGTAACCGAGGGAGGGGTTGAACTTCATACTTCTATCGGAACGGTGACTTTTCCGAAGGTATTGGTTGCCGCAGGCGCGCACAGCCGATCTCTAGTTTATCAACTGACCGACACGGATATTCCACTCGATACGGAGCGCGGTTATCACCTGATGCTACCTAATGAAACAAACCGTATTCCTGTGGCCGTTACCTCGGCGGAGCGTCGCTTTATTATGACTCCAATGGCAGGAGGACTGCGCCTTGCGGGAACTGTTGAGTTTGCAGGGCTGGAGCGTCCAGCCAACATGGATCGTGCTCATCGTCTTGCTAAATTGGGGGACAGTTTGTTTGAGCACCCGTTGGATCTGGCTGGCTCGACTCCTTGGATGGGCTTTCGCCCTTCATTGCCAGACTCACTCCCTATCATTGATGTGGTGGGATCGAATCAACAGGTCATGCTGGCATTGGGGCATCATCATCTTGGCCTGACACAGGCGGCAGTCACCGCGCAGTCAATCGTGGAACTAGCAATGAATAAGTCTTCGTCTTTGGATCTCAGCCCATACCGATTAAGTAGGTTTTTTGGTGGCTGAACCGACAGTTTTACAAGCATAAGCCTTCAGGGTGAGGGCTTAAATACACGCTTATCACAGCACAATAAAAACTCCTGAATCTTGGCCGCCAGAAATATAAACAGGTTAAGAAACAGCAGTTTCCTATGTAAACACTAAACAACATACAAAGGGAGAATGTTATGTGTTCTAACTCTAGTGTTATCCGACTACCGACCAGTATGGAGGTAGTGGGTCTGATGGCGGGATTTATTGCCGTCATGTTCCTGTTTCTCAATGTCCTGTCGCTACCAATACAGCTTGCGTTGTTTTCGACCTGGTTTTTGGTTATAGGACTCGGCCTTAGGCTTGGGCAAACCTACCATGCTATGCAGACCGGATTGATCAAAGGTATTCATAACGGTATGGAAGCCGTACTGGTTCTGATCACTGTTGGGGCGTTAATTGGTTCGTGGATAGCAGGTGGTGTCGTTCCCAGTATCATTTATTACGGGTTGAATGTTATGAGCCCGAATATCTTTCTGGCGGCGGCATTTGTGATTTGTGCAATGACATCACTTTCGACTGGTACTTCCTTTGGCACGGTCGGTACTGCAGGGATCGCGATGATCGGCATTGGTCACAGCTTTGGGATTCCTTTGCCATTGGTGGCCGGGGCTGTGATTAGTGGTGCTTACGTAGGCGATAAAATGTCACCGCTTTCTGATACGACAGTGATGACCGCTTCTTTATGTAAAGTAGATTTAATCGATCATATAAAATCGATGACATATGTCAGTGGGCCTGCGTGTTTGATCACTTTTACGTTCTTCCTGTTGGTTGGCTTCTTTTATGTTGATGGCAATGTGGACACCAGTCGAGCTGAGGCGGCGATGTTGGCACTGGATCAGCACTTTACAATTTCCCCTTGGCTACTACTGCCAGCCGTGATGGTAATCATATTGCTGTCACGTCGGATGCCATCTATTCCGGTAATTACCTTTGGCGCTGTATTAGGAGTTGTTTGTGCCATTGTTGCGCAGGGAATGCCAACGTTGGACGCCGTTCGTACGATGTATATAGGCAATGCGATGCATTCTGAAGTCGACTTTCTGAATACACTGCTAAATCGTGGCGGGATTGTATCGATGTTGGAAGTTATCGTACTGATCTTATTTGCACTTGGGTTGGGAGGGTTGATGGAGCAAATTGGTGTTCTCCAGGTGATATGTAACAAATTCCTGACCTGGGCAAATAATGCTGGCCGTCTGACATTATCGACTTTGTTGGGAGGATTCTTCGGAAATTTCTTTGGGGGAGCTGCGTATGTGTCACTTATTACCGCTAGTACCATCACAGAGACAAACTATGATCAGCAGGGCATAGACCGTCGCGTACTGTCACGTAATACCGAAGCAGGCGGGACTGTAACCACTCCCATGGTGCCATGGTCAGACGGCGGAGTATTCATGGCAACGACTTTAGGCGTATCGACACTCAGTTACCTACCATTCCTTTGGTATCACTTCCTGGTACTCGCAATATCTATTTTTTATGGGTACGCCAATATTGCGATTTGGCGAACTGATACAGCTGGTGCGACAGAAAATACTGCTGACGAACCGACCAATGCTGAAACAGCATCCTGATGCAATGGTTAACTGAGACAAGTTTTAAATTCAACACAACTTTACTGACTTATTACATCATTTTACTGAGGTCGGCTAGTAGACCGACCTAACATATCAAGGAGAAAGTTATGAAGCTCGACGGTATTTTTGTACCTGTTGTTACCCCATTTACTGAAGATAACAAAGTTAATTTTGAAGCTTTAGGGAAATTGCTGGACTGGCAGATTGAGGCCGGTGTTGCTGGAATTGTCGCGTGTGGTACCACTGGTGAATACTACACCTTCAGTGATACGGAACGTATGGAAGTACTTTCCTTTATAGCCGAACATGTTGGGGACCGCGCCCTTCTGATCGCTGGGGTGAATGATACACATACTAAAGGCTCTGTACAAAAGGCTGAGCAAGCTAAAGCTTTGGGTTATCAAGCTCTGATGCTGGCTCCACCAATTTACTGCTTGCCGCAGCAAAGTGAAATCATCAAACACTATCAGACGGTGAGTCAGCAAGTGGGCTTGCCAATCATCATGTATAATTTCCCAGCGCGCTCCGGTGTCGAAATTGAAGTTGAGACTGTAATTGAACTCAGCCAAGACGAATATATTGTTGGTATTAAAGAAAGCAGCGGAGACTTCACCCGTGCTTTATCTCTGATCAATGCCAACCTCGAGAACTTCTCCGTGGTCTGTGGTTCTGATGATCAGGGGGCTGATTACCTGTTCTGGGGTGTACGTTCATGGATTGGAGGTGCGGCAAACTATCTACCAGAAGCACACGTTCAGATGCTGGAATGTGCGCGTATTGGTGATTACAAAACTTTACGTACCATAATGTCCAAGCTACTACCGGTTATTCAAAATCAGGAATCGGCCGATTATAACCAAAAAGCTAAGCTTGCGTTGATCCATCGTGGTCAGGAAGTTGGTGCAATCCGCCCACCTTTGTTGCCTATCAGCGATGACGATCAAACTGATTTCGTTCAACTGCTCGATGCAGCGTTACGATAGGAGTTCAGGGATGTCATTAACTAGTTTTCCATTAACAAAAGAGCAGGTCTATGCTGCTGCAGAGTGTGGTGAGTTATTTGCTGGATGTTTAGTGCCTAACTTGTCAGGTACTCGTACAACAATTGCGACCCAGAGTCCGTATGATGGTCAAAATATAGGAAAGATCGAAGCGGGCAGTGAGCAGGAGGTCAACGCTGCAGTGGCTGCGGCCCGTATTAGCTTTGAATCCGGTGAATGGTCTGCGCTGCCATTGGGCGAACGTAAGGCTATTCTGCAACGCTGGGTGGGTCTGATGACCGAGCATAGCGAAGAGCTTGCGGCACTGGATTGTGTTGATGCCGGAAAACCTATCAGTGAGTGCCTGAATACAGATATTCCGGAGACTATCCATACATTCTCTTGGTACACCGAAGCCATTGACAAAGTCTTTGGCCGTATTGCACCGACAGATTGCGATACATTGGGTCTGATAGTTAAAGAGCCCATTGGTGTCGTTGGCGCTGTGTTACCATGGAATTTTCCTGCGCAGATGTTTGCTTGGAAAGTAGCCCCTGCACTGGCGGCAGGAAATGCAGTAATTGTGAAACCAGCTGAACAAACAAGTCTAAGTGCTTATCGCATGGTGCAATTGGCATATGAAGCTGGTGTACCAGAAGGAACATTGACGTTGGTCACGGGCCTAGGGGAAGCTGTTGGCCAGCCGCTAGGTCTGCACCCCGACGTTGATGTGGTGTCGTTTACCGGTAGCACGGAAGTGGGGAGATTGTTCCTGCAATACTCGGCACAAAGTAACCTTAAAGAGATTGTGCTGGAGTGCGGTGGAAAGAGTCCTCAGATCATTTTCCCTGATGTTTACAATCTGGATGAGATCATTGATGACGTGCTCAATGCAGCTTTCTGGAACATGAGTGAAAACTGTAGTTGCGGTTCGCGTCTCCTGATTCATAGCAGTATTAAAGAAGCGTTTGTCGGTAAACTTAAAGCTGGCTTAAATAGCTGGAAATTGGGTGACCCTAAAGACCCAGAAGTCAAAATTGGACCTATGATTGAACTGGCACACTTTGAAAAAGTGCGGGGATTTTTGACGCAATCTATTGCTGAAGGAGCAACACTGTTACATGGTGGTGGAACACCGGATATCGGTGCAGGGATATTCGTGGAACCGACCATTTTTGATAACATCACTCCAGAAATGGCACTATTTCAAGAAGAAGTCTTTGGCCCAATTCTTGCGGTCACTACTTTTGATACTGAGGAAGAGGCAATCCAATTGGCCAATGATAGTCAATATGGATTGGCGGCCTCGCTATATACTGCGGATATTCGCCGTGCCCACCGAGTGTCGCGTCAGTTGAAAGCAGGAACTGTTTCGGTGAACTGTTTTAGTGAAGGTAATATCGCAACCCCATTCGGTGGTTATAAGCAGTCCGGCTTCGGTGGACGAGACAACGGTCTAGAAGCTTTTGACCAGTACCTGCAAACCAAGACTGTTTGGTTCCAGAACTAGAGTGGTATTAGACGGTTTGATATCGATCGATATCAAACCGTTTATTCATAAGTAACCATGATCTATAAAGTAGTGGTTTAAGTTAATTCCCTCAAAACAAAGCTGCATTCGTCGTTGCTCTTGAGTCGTTTTCAGCTTTTCTTTTTAACCTTACCGTTTCTAGTTTTTGCCAGCGCTGAAGTGACTTCAATGTATAACTCTCACAAAGCCCTTATGAAAGCGCATGTGAGCGGTGGTTTGAATAAGAACCAACCCACTGATAAAGCACTGTAAGAAGAATGCAGGCACCTAATGCTACTCTTGTTGCACCTAATATACCTTGCCATCCCCAGTACTGATAAAAAGGCTCGAGATAGAAAACTCCCAGGCTGGCCCCAGAGTAATAAAAGAGGCTGTATAGACCCTGTGCACTCCCTTTAGCTTTGGTAACACTTTTCCCAATTAATGTACTGGCCTGAGCGTGAACGAAAAAGAAGCCAATCGATACCATGATCATACCAACTATCATAGTGTACATATTTGACCAACTCATTATAAAGTTAGCCACGAGCATAATACTAATGCCCATTACAACGCCGGATATTTGACTGTGTTTTTTTGCAAACTTACCGGCAAGTAATGAACTTGTTGTTCCACCTAGCAATGTTAAAAACATCAAGCTACGAATATCACTTGGAAGGTTGTACGGGAAATCACCCAGAACAATCATCAAATAGCTAGAGAGGTTAACAAAAGTACCGAATGCTAAGCCAATCAATAAATAGAGCATCACTAACTGAGGTTTTTTCATATGTTGACCATAAGCTTTAATACAATGCTTAAGTTTGAAAGGCTGAGCTTTAAAATGCTTTTGTGGAGGCAGTAGTAAATAAATAATGACAAAGAGAATCAGACTAATACCAGCGATAACGTAACCAGCATTAGCCCAACCATTAAGGTATTCAGAGCTTATGCCTCCCAGTAAACGACTGCTTATTCCACCAATAGTATTGGACGCAACATAGTAACCAACAGCACTAGGTAACCAGCTTTTTCTTAACTCTTCCCCTAGTAACGGCACTGCTAATGCCGGGCATACCGATAAAAACATACCCTGTAGAAAACGAAAAGATAAAAACAGTGGATAATTGTGGATGAGAGGTAAGGCCAAAGAAATGACTAACCCGATGGCGGTTCCCCCAAGTAAAATTTTACAGCGACCAACAGAATCAGACCAACTAGCAAAAATAAGTAACCCTAACCCCATACCAAGCAGAGGTGCTGACATTGCTAGGTTTGCTGATAATGAACTTATCTGAAACTCCTGCTGTAATACTGGTAATAATGGTTGTAACCAGTAAATGTTAGAAAACGTCACTATAGAACAAAGGCATACTGAAATTATAAATCTGCTAGGGTAGGGTATTTTTTTCACTGTTTTCTACAATATAGTTAATAATAAAAAAAGAATGTGTTACCAGAATTCTGTAGAAAGATTGCTAAGAACCGTTGATTATCCATTCCAAACTTCACCCTTAAAGTTTATCTATGGGAATGATAAAAAGTTGTGAAAATCTATTATGAATTTGTGAAAAGCTCTTAATTACTCTCCGACTGTCTAAATAAATTCAAGCATACTAGCGAACTTACCTAGAACTCTCGAAGAAGTATCATCCTTTAGCTTGTTGCAAATGATGAATTCTTCTTAATGCCCAGCTAGTGCTATTGACAACAAAGATACCAGAAAGAATTAATGTCGATCCTATCAGGAATTGTCTATCTAACAGCTCTCCAAGCAAGATGTAGCCAAAGACCACACCAAACAAAGGGGTCATAAATGAGAGAATCCCAATTTGTGATGCTTGATAGCGACTTAGTAGCCAAAACCACATTAAAAAGGCGACAAATGACACGACCACCGATTGGAACAACAAGTTACCCCACACCATAGGTGTCGAATTGAAATGCCACTGTTGGGTTACGGTAGCAGCCACCGCTAATAGAACGAAGCCAACAATGAGCTGATAAAAGACCACTTGCTTCACAGGTACTTTTGCGAGTGAAGTGCTTCGAACAATCACTGTCGTCAATGACCAAGCTAAGGCAGCAAGGAAAGCAAGAATATCTCCGATGAAAGTGCTTTCGGTAATCGTTGAACTCGGTACCCAGAAAACGACACCTATTCCGGAAAAAGCAACCAGAATCCCCACCCACTGAACCAAAGACATCCTTTCTGATGGAATAAATAGATGAAGAATTAAAGCGGTGAAAATCGGCGAGCTATATAAAAACACGACGGCGTGAGCAGCGGTTGTTCGGGTTAGTGCTTCTCCCAATAAGAAAAATTCTAATGCAAAAAACACTCCCGCAAGCACTCCATATTTTATTGCGCCGGATTCAGAGACAAAACGTTCTTTTTTAAAACGCATGTACGTCAGGATCAAAACGGCTGCGAACAAAGAGCGCAAGGCAAGTTGGACGATGGGGGCCATATCTGAACTTACGGTTTTAATTGCGACTTGCTGGCCTCCCATGATCATACAAAAGATGACCATAAGTGAGAAAGAGGTGGCATCGATAGGTTTTCGTTGTTGCATGATTGTTTGTCTTCTCCCGACAGTTGTTAATATTTATATTGCCCATGACGCATTCAAAACATATAGTTCAAAACTGACATGTAACCGCGCAGAAGTGACACTTTGGCCTATGATAAAAAATTGCAGTTTGGCCCCTTTTCAAAGCCACACCCCAGAGCCGATGTATTTTCGTGTTGCACAAGTGCCTGCTAACTCAAGTTATCCAAACCACAGCCATCCTTGGGGGGAGTTTGTCTATTCTTACAATGGCGTTATGGAAGTGAGAATTGGTCGACGGACCTACTTAGCGCCATCACAGTATGGGATTTGGCTTCCCCCTGGAATAGAGCACCAAGGTTCCAACCAATATGAGGCAACTCACTGCTCTTTATATATCGAGAAGAGTTATGCCAGCGTATTACCAAACAGAGTATGTGCTCTGCAAGTCACACCATTGGTTCGCTCGGCACTTGAGCATTTAAAAAAATTTGTACCTTCATCGCCCTACTCAGAAGAGCAAACCCGCTTAATCCGAGTTATCTACGATCAACTTAAGCTGTCTAATTCCATTGAGAGCTTTTTACCTTCGACAGAAGATGCAATGTTATCTAGAGTCCTCAATTACATCGAAAATAATCTAGATCAAGACATCCCCATTAAAACGTTGGCAGCCCATGTTTACGTTACCGAGCGTACTTTAATGCGTAAGAGCAACAAAGAGTTGGGAATGTCGCTAACAGAGTGGAAGCAAAAACTTAAAGTGCTTCAAGCCATGGATCGATTAGAACTGGGGGATAGCATCGAAACCATTGCCCTCGAGCTTGGCTATTCCAGTTCGTCGGCGTTTATATCTATGTTTAAAAGAATCATGGGGGTAACTCCAAAAGAATACGTTAAGATGAATGTGTAATGTGGACTAATTAGTGACTACTGACTCGGAGGCTATTCAATCTTACTTTTCTTTCTTTACATAGTGCAGTGGTAAGGCGGTTGAGTCGATAACTTTTCGCATGATAAAAGACGAGTTTACGCCCGAAACACCTTGAATACGGGTGATTTTCCCCAAAAGAATATCGTGATAACTATCCATATCTGCAACCGCAACTTTTAGCTGATAATCGGCATCGTGGCCTGTGATTAAATTACACTCAGTTACTTCAGGTATTTCAGCTATTGCTTGTTCGAAAGTAGCAAAACGTTCTGGAATATGCTTATCCATACTAATGTAAAGAAGAGCTATAAGATTCAGTCCCACTTGTCTTTCATTCACGCGAGCGGAATAGCCTTCGATAACACCATTATCCTGAAGCTGATGCACTCGGCGCGAGCATGGAGCAGCCGTCAAACCGATACGATCAGCCAGCTCTTGATTTGAGAGAGAGCCATCTTTCTGTAATTCAGACAAAATCTTTATGTCATAACGGTCAAGTTGCATTTTATTTCCTTATAAAAGGTATAGTAGCAATATAATACAAACAATATTGTTATTTTGTTAGCTATTTTTGCTAAAAATGTTCTTTTCTCACTTAACTACGCAAACCTATTGTGCTCCATCTTTATTAGACTGTTTTCTATGGCAATAACCTTGATGTCAGCGTTATAAGAAGATTGACTGTTCGTATCTAGCTCCATCTAAACTTTATTCAGGAATCCACAGCATGTTTAACTACAACAAATACCGCCCTTTTCAGCCGATTTGTTTAACTGATCGCACATGGCCAGATCAAGTTATCACTCAAGCACCGAACTGGTGCAGTGTTGATCTGAGAGATGGGAACCAAGCACTTATTAATCCAATGGATGTAGAGAAAAAAACACGTCTGTTTAAGTTATTAGTTAAACTGGGCTTTAAAGAAATTGAGGTTGGCTTTCCTTCGGCGTCTCAGCCCGATTTCGACTTTGTACGTTCACTAATTGACAATAACTTGATTCCTGATGATGTTACGATCCAAATATTGACTCAAGCGCGTGAAGAGCTTATTGCCCGTTCATATAAAGCATTGAAAGGAGCAAAAAATGCAATTGTTCACGTATACAATTCAACATCGCAGGTACAACGCGAGCAAGTATTTGGTAAAGATAAAGCTGGGATCAAAGATATAGCGATACAGGGTGCACGTTGGGTTCGCGAATACTCGGAACAGTACCCGGAAACATCTTGGGCATTTCAATACTCACCTGAAAGCTTTACAGGCACAGAAATGGACTATGCGGTTGAGGTATGTAATGCTGTTATCCAAGAATGGCAACCAAAAAGTGGCCGCCGCGTGATTCTTAATCTGCCGGCTACGGTAGAAATGTCGACACCAAATATATTTGCTGACCAAGTTGAGTATTTTTGCCGTAAAGTAAACGATCGTGATTTAGTAGAGATTAGCCTTCATACCCATAATGACCGAGGTTGTGGTGTGGCTGCCGCAGAACTTGGTGTTATGGCCGGAGCAGATAGAATTGAAGGTACTTTGTTAGGTAACGGAGAACGCACTGGTAATATGGATATCGTTACCATGGCCATGAATCTATATTCTCAAGGTGTTAATCCCGAACTTGATTTTTCTAACGTTAAAGAGATTATTGAAACGGTAGAGTATTGCACTGAATTGCATGTATCTCCTCGACATCCGTGGGTTGGTGAATTAGTGTACACGGCTTTTTCGGGAAGTCATCAAGATGCGATTCGTAAGTCTATGCAATATCATGAGAAACATCAGCTACCTCATTGGCAAGTTGCCTATCTGCCGATTGACCCACGCGATATAGGTCGAGATTATGAAGCCGTAGTTCGAATTAACAGTCAAAGTGGCAAGGGGGGAGTGGCTCTTATCTTAGAGCGTGACTACAACATTAGTTTGCCAAAATGGATGCATTCTGAAGTCAGCAAAGTGGTTCAAGAAAGTACTGAAAAAAGTGGTGCAGAAATAACTTCATTGGAAATCAAATCTATCTTTGACAAATACTTTACAGACCGAAATTCACAATGGATTCTAGATGGTTATGATGTGCATACACGCGATGGCAAGGTATCAGGAGAGTTTTGTATTCCAGCTATTGCTTCTGCACTATTTGGTGAAGGAAAAGGCATCGTTGAAGCTTTAGTCAATGCATTGGAAGCGCAATTTGGATTCGATATTCGTGTATCACACTTAGATGAATGTGCTCTATCTGAAGGTACAAATGCTCAGGCTCAAGCTTGTATCGCTCTAGTTATCAATGGGGAAAAATACTGTAGCGTAACTATAGGTGAAGATACATCTGCAGCTGTATTACAAGGTGTGCTTACAGCATTTTCTCGTAGTGAACTCCCTCAGGTAGCAGTTGCATAATGTAATTCTTTATCTATGTGTCGGTTACAAGGCGGGATATCCCATTCATATACGCCTTGTAGCCAACATGTTTCAGGCGAGTGTTTACATATCCGTATTGCCTTACAAAGCCTCACTATAGTTCACTTTTAGGTTTGCAACACTAAACACAACACCTGATTACAACTAAGTATAGTTTCTCTAAGAATTAAATACTCTCCGGCCTAATTTAAGTAAAAACGAACCAACATCCGTACCACCAAAACGAGACTATGACTGACGGCGAACGCTAATTCGACAGTTTGGAGTACCTGCTAAACCTAGATATTGATAGCAAGCTAGGAGCGAGTGATTTATTAGAGCTACCCCTATAAAAACTTTAAGTCTCTATATAATTACTGTAGTGTTTGAGTAATAAAAATGGCTTTAATAATAGAAAATTGATGGAGGGGTAATGGCTGAACCTATAGGGATCTTAGGGGTAGGGCATCTAGCAGGTTATGTAGTTGCAGCACTTCGTCGATCTGGGGACAATCGGAAAATTATATTATCACCTCGTAACCAGGAGCAAGCAGCTTTTCTTAAATCATCTTATGGCTGTGATATTGCGGCTAATAATCAGGCTGTTATTGATGAATGTACGGCTGTTTTACTAGCGGTTAGGCCTGACAAGTTGAAAGATTTAGTAACTGAAATAGCCCCGACTTCAGACCATTTGCTTATTTCATGTATAGCAGGAATTTCACTGAAACGTTTACAAACACTACTTCCCAATACAACCATAGTTAGGACACAACCTCTAGCATCTGTAGAAGTTGGTGAAGGCGTAGTGCCTTTGTTTCCTCAAAATTCAACAGCGCAATCTATACTTAACCCAATAGGCAAGCTAATGGTGTTTGATTCTGAATCAGACTATGATCTTGCTGGTGTTGCTGCTGTTATAAATGGTGTTTTGTTTGCTTTTATGGCGGAATTAAGTGGGTGGTTTCAGAGCAAAGGAATGACAGATGAGCAGTCGAGAGAACTTGTAACTCATACATTACGAGGTGCAACAGGGTTAGCTGGCTATAAACTTGATCAAAGGCTCATAGATATTAATCGTACTATTGCAACACCTGATACATTTACCCGTACTGCCCAAGATATTATTAAAGAAAAAGGTGGCTTTGAGGCGTGGCTGAAGGCATGTGATGAAATTAAAAGCCAGTTTAGCGAATAACATATAATTCATTATGGTTTTTCTTCCATGAAAAACCTGTTCTAGTAAGAGAAGAATGTTGTATTTACTTGCTTTTGATAACGCATTGTAATAGTCCAATATAAATTGCTTGTCGAAAGAAAAAGGTGTCAAATTTTATTTCATCTCATATACAGGTATGATTAGGCCGATTGTCATTGAAAAATAAAATACAAATCAGCGTATATCTATTGAAATTGATACCCTTTATCTGATGATAATATTTTGTTCAGGGGCTTTTCAGCACGATCCTTGCTGGCAAATCTCTGCACCATTGTGTGCCAGCGTCAATTGAGCCTGTTCTCTGATGCTCAGTCACATGACTTAGTTTTGCTAATACGTTTAACGTGGCTACATAAGCGGATACTTTGCTGAGTCACGATGATAATGTCAGTGACTTTGGTAATTGTTCAGTTGCCTATAGGGCAGCTATAATTTTCAGCTACTACTTAG
This sequence comes from Vibrio natriegens NBRC 15636 = ATCC 14048 = DSM 759, assembly GCF_035621455.1. Lineage (NCBI taxonomy): Bacteria > Pseudomonadati > Pseudomonadota > Gammaproteobacteria > Vibrionales > Vibrionaceae > Vibrio > Vibrio natriegens. The sequence continues at coordinate 141,774 of NZ_CP141823.1, read as the reverse complement.
TCGTTATTTAGTACTGGCTAACATCCAAGTAATGATTAATCTTATTAGCGACAGGAGTTCACAATGAAAGTTTATGGACAAAAAATGATAGAGGTCGTTGTTGATCGACATTGTGATATATGTGGTGCTAGCGTGATGGTCGATTCAAATGGCGTTCAGTTAGAAGAGGTTGGTGAACTGACTGCTAACTGGGGATTTGGGTCAAAAAGGGACGGTATTACTCACCACCTTGATATGTGTGAAAGTTGTTTTCAAGTTGCGTTATCTGCTCTAAAGGAGCATCGTCGAAGCATTGTAATGTTCGATGATGAGCAAGACCTTCCAGATGAAAACTTTGGTGTAGATTGCTCTAATAGCACTCACTAGTGTGCAAAATGTGCACATTGCTTATCAATCAACTACCGAGAAAGTCTCGGAAGTTGGACTGTTGCATAATTTGCAACAACTTCCATCTGGCCTAATTGTGCAGCAGCCTGCTGCACAAATCAGTCTGAATCAAAAATGCCCCAAAGTTTGTTTCGGAATTCACTACAAATATTACCAAAACTAATAAGTATCACTTTTGAGGTGGAACGCTTTCAGTTTTATTATTTGAACCTAAGCCATTTGGAACAAGTTAGATTGATGGATAGAGAAATCTATAATCAAGTAAGATTAGATAAGGCTTTAAGCTACACACGCCCGATGAAGTACATCGAGCGTTTTGTTTTACTAAAAAGTGGCAATAATAGCCTAAACATTCCCACTAAGTTCTCTGTTCATACTTTGCGACCATTTGATTCAATAGAAGAGCTGATAAAATAATACCAAGAGCCAGCCAAGTTGTAGCCTGAATGCTTTCATTGGTGACCAGCGCAGCGATTAATACACCTACAGCAGGCACGAGGTAGTTAGTCATTGACGTAAAAACAGCACCTGCATTCTTGACACTAGTCATATATAAGTAATAGACAACTCCCGCGCACATGACACCAAGATAGATTACAGCTATAAAAGTGCTCGGCGATGGTGCCTTATATGTCATTGTCGTCGTTGTTATGAGAGCGACAATGATCAGTTGAATGCTCGCCATGGTCAGAACATTTCTTGCGACTATCAGAGGATGCTCTTTTTGAACACGGTTTAGCAATAGCAAAGCAATTGCAAAGCATACTGCGGCAAGTAAGACAGCTAGCACGCTGACAGGATCAATCCTTTGAGATGTTGAAATTAGGTCAGGGTAGAAAAGTACAACTAAACCAAAAAAACCGATGGTTATACTGAACAGGTTTCCTTTGGTAATCTTTGTATTCCTAATAAATAGTGGCGCAAGAAGAAGTGCGTAAAAGGGTAATGTTCCCATTAAAATTGCAGTCACTGAACTACTCAACTCTTTTTGAGCAAAAGGTACGAGAACGAAAGGAACAGTTGCTTCAAGAAAACCGATTACAGTATAGAGTTTCCACTGTTTACTATTACTGCAAATTCCCATGATACGACATATAAAAAACAGGGTTGTTGCACCGAATACCGCACGTAATGTGCCTATCCATATAGGCGTGAATGTTTCTAGTGCAGTTTCCTGAAAAATAAATTGTGATCCCCAAATCAGCCCAATTGCGATCAAAGTGAAATAGTTTTTAAGCATAGTAAAAAATCCAAATGTAGCTCAATAGGTTGAGCTGTATGAAAAGTTGGAACGGATTATGGCGTACTGGCTAAGCCGATTTAAAAGCAACGGCATCAACATCAATTTTCATACCATCTAGCGCTAGTTTTTAGGTACAGGAATTGAGATGCTCGTTGGTAGCGTATCTGCCGACCAGCGTTTTTGCCTCTCTTCACTCATGGGGGGGGATTTCAGCATGATCATATTCCTTTATGTGTTGAATTTCATATTTGGAGGGAGTATAAAAGTTAAAGTTAACTTTAAGTAAAGCGATAAATTAACAAAAGTTAGAATAATTATGATTAGAAATGATTACCTTACCGTTGGGCAGTTATCAGAACGCAGTGGTGTAGCGACATCGGCTTTACGTTTTTATGAGACCAAACAGTTGATCACATCTTTTCGAACCAATGGTAATCAACGTCGTTACTTACCTTCTATGCTACGTAGAGTCGCACTTATTCAAGTGGCACAGTCAGTAGGGTTTACCCTAGAAGAAATAACGCATGAGTTAAGTACCTTACCTATGAACAAAACAGCTACTAAACAAGATTGGGATAGAGTTGCGAAGAAGTGGCAGCAAGATCTTGACAAAAAAATGGTAAAGATCCAGTCACTAAAAGATAACCTCTCTGGGTGTATCGGATGTGGTTGTTTGAGTATGAAGAAGTGTCAACTATTTAACCCAGAGGATGGACTATATGAGCGAGGGCAAGGGGCGCAACGAATTATTAGATGATGTTTTCGGCTATTCTATATTCAACACAGTCTGTAGTGGATAACTGAATTCGGCTAGTCGGTTAGAGATTGCAATATCTAAGGTAATCCGTTAAATGCTAATTTAGGAAAGTCACTGACAAGGTTTTGTCCAAAAACGAGTTGAGATGAGGTAAGTGTTCACTGTGATCACCAAGCGAATCTGTCGTACCTTAATTACCAAGCGACTTTGTCATTACAATAATTACCGAGGGAAATTGACGGAACTCATTAGCGTACCTTTTAAAGTAATTAAATCAGCTTTAGAGGGTGCTAAGGATGTTCTACATGGATTCAAAATCTCAATCGATGACCAAGTGATTATTTTTGCATGTTTACACACCTGTTGGAACCGTTTTGAAAAGTCTGTGCGCACAGTTAAAAGACGTTTTGTGCGCACAAAATTATGGTGAATAGGTTTAGTGCAGAATCGTTTTTACTGACAGGCCAATACGAGATTCCAATGCTGATAAAATCCAGACTGAATCACGGGCTTCTGGGTTATTAAGGCATTGATGAAGCACACTAAGAACGCCTCGTGTGACACAACATAAAAACTGATGTTCATGCTGGTAACTTCTGGGCTGTAGCGATGTTCTTTCCCGTATAAGTAAATAAATGTCATCATGGAACCCATCAATATCATCGTGGTTTAAAGTCTTAAATGACGTCTGCTGAATTACATCGAAACAGAGACTGGTACAGTGAACAGCGAGAAGAGAATACTTCATAGCTCACCACCATTTAACAAAAAGTTAGTAAAAGCACTACCATCACGCCGGGTTAGGTTTGGCACATAACGAGAGTAAACTCGAAACAACATGGTTGTAGTAGTGTGTCCCATTTGGTTTGCAATCCATTCAGGAGCCTCCCCAGAAGCCAACAGCAATGTCGCGTAAGTGTGTCGTGTCTGATATGGGTTTCTTGGCCTTAGCTTCGCCTGACGAAGGGTCGGGTACCATACCGACTTGGATACACTTTGGTAGTTCAAAGGCTGCCGTTTATTATTGGTAAAAACAAACTTATCCTTTAGGTGAGCTGTTTTCTTATGCTCCTTGAGGGCTTCGACTACTCTATCTGTGAGCATGACTACTCGATATGATCCATCCGTTTTTAAATCTGACAGTTCGCCACGCACTAGACTCTGATTAACAGTAATAGTCTTGTTGTTTAGGTCGACATCTTTCCACATCAGGCCGTCAATCTCACCGGTACGCAGTCCAGTAAAAAAGCGCATGATGTAATACGTTTTATATTCTTCAGGAGCGTGAGTAATAACTTGCTCAACTTCTTGAAGGTTAAATGGGTCAACTTCAGTACGTCCGACTTTTAATGCTTTAATATTTCTCCATGGGGAAGTAAACTCATAACGATCAGCGGCTTCATTCAACATGACTCTTAGTGGCGTCATAATATGATTGATGCGGGAAGGGCTTAGCTCTTTACCTTTTCGACCTGGGACTTTGGCGAGTGTAGATCGAAAGCTTAAGATTTGCTGTTTATTGATGGCGCTGATCTTCTTATTCCCGAACATGGGAATGATGTACTTATTTAGAATGCCTTCTACATCTTGGTAATGGCCTTTACGCCATTCGACTTTTTTCTCAGACATCCAGATATCAGCAAATTCATGGAGCTTTGGTGAGTCTATTGCTTCAAAGTAGGCTTTTGCCTGACGTTTCCGTTCTTCAGTATTAGCAAATTTCGCTACAAGTTTGCTTTCAGGGAAATACTTTGCATATTCGAAATTACCAATCATGATTTCTGCTTCGATGATTTTGAGCAAACGAGACACTCGTCTCCGGTTTGCTTTTGTGTCAGGCAACTTTGTATATTCTCTACAGCGATGCCCTTTGTATCGGAAGTCCAGAAAGAGACGTCCACTTCGTGAATTGATACTACCCATATTTAATCTCCTCTTAGTGTCCTAGTAAGATTGATTCACTGGAAACTCCATTCAGCATTTCTTCTTCAACACGTTCCCAGATAAAGAAAATCTTCCTTCCACCAAACGGGCGAATATAATGAATTCCTTCGAACAGAACTGAATCTTTAAGTTGTTCACGAATAACACGCTTGTCGTACTTGATAACTGAAGATAACTCTTCAGTTGTGAGGTATGTGTATGTCATAATCATTTCCTATCTTATACGCTACGTTTTGTAGCTCTAGGGATACAATATGATGATAAAAGAAGCTTGTCAACACCATTTTGTATCTTTAGCGAAACATTTAAGGTCTTATAGGAAATGATTAAGTGTCATCTATCAACTTTACTTGGAGCCAAGAAGCTAAAAATTGCAGATGTAGTGAGGGATACTGGGATCAATAGAAGTACAGTAAATCGACTATTTCACGAAACAAATAATCGGATTGATTTCGATACACTCGAAAAAATATGTCTTTATTTGAATTGTAGTGTGGGTGATCTTCTCGAAGTTCAAGAAGACAAGAATTCAGATTAGTATTCTTAATATTGAGCTGATGAAGAGTTAACAAATTGTGGTCATGTTAAAATCAAGTTCAGAAATTCGGTCTGGTCTCAACATGGTCTCAATTTGGTCTCAACTGAATTTGATGAGCTAAGAAATAGGGCTGTAAATAACAAGCGGATACACACGATTACGCAGTAGAGCGCTATGTTTTCAATATGTTGGAAAATACGATACAAAGGGAATACATTGGAGCGGGCAGCGGGAATCGAACCCGCATCATCAGCTTGGAAGGCTGAGGTAATAGCCATTATACGATGCCCGCGCATCGAAAGGACTCATCTAATATGCCACATTAATTCGAAAAGAAAAGTCTTTTCTCTTCAATTGTTTGTCGATTGCGTAAAAATCACTCAAGATGATGCGAAGGTACTCAATTCTAGTGCTGGTGGGTAATTCTCTTAAGAAAATCAGCACCCAATTGGCTACGACTTTGTGAAACAAGACCTCAGATATTGAACACTTGGCGTTCTTAGTTAAGACTCAATAATGTCTATCTAATTATTTTAAAGTGCGTGATTCAGTAAAAGAGAGATTGCTTACGAATTTGGAAATGTACTGAGTTGGACATCTTGTCGTAGCATAATGATTCATTTTTGTTTTCAGCCGTATAAATGACAACAAAGAAGGCGACGCTGATACTGTCGATAAATCAGAGGAGAATATCTATGTGGAAAGGGTTCTTGTTAGGCGCATTGGGGCTGTTTATGGTCGCATGCACTACGGTAACAACGGATGTCGACAAACAGGCTGACTTTTCATCGTATAGAACGTTCGATTTTGGAGATCAGAATGGTGCGCCCGCAAGCATCGATGCGAGGCGTATTGAACAAAGTATTGCCTCTCAATTAGGAGCTAATGGACTTTCACAAGTTTCGAGTGATGGTGATATCTATGTCCATCATGACATTGTTGAGAACACAGAGTTTGTTTCTTCTGGGTCGAACATCAGTTTTGGTTACGGATGGAATCGATTTGGCGTGATTACTTCCAGTCCAGAGCGATATAGAGAGCGAAAATACGGTAATTTGGTTATCGAATTAGTTGATATGAAGGCAAACCAAGTCGTTTGGAAAGGGATATCTAGCCGTAAATTAACGACGTCAATGGACAGTGAGAAAAGGGAAGAGCTAATTGCAGAAGAAATTGCGAAGATGTTTGAACACTTTCCTTACGGCGCTAAGTAGCGAGATTTAAATGTTAATATCGAAAAAGGCGCAGTGAATGCGCCTTTTCGTTTTGGGACGATAACTTCAATTAGTACCCGATGCTATAGAGCTGCTCGCCTAGGTCACGACACTTGCTCTGATACACTTTTAACACATCTGTTGTGTTTTTGTTTGCTGCTTTAAACTCCAGTTCTGCAGAAGAAAGCGTGCTAAAACTAAAATGTCTTACGGACATTAAATAGTTTCTAAAAGAGGCTCTATGCTCTGGTACGGCATTCTGTACGTTCGAAACATTGGCGCATTCCAAAAGGGCTTCGTTGCTCATTTGTTCAAGATTTACGTCGGCGTAAACGACATTGGAGAATGCAGTGAGTAATAAAGTTAAGATAGTTGGAATTGCGAATCTGGTCATAATTTGGGCCTCGAATGGATTCAGGTAAATATAAATGTACCCATGTCACTTGTTGACACGTTTTCTTGATTTCTCTGTTTTTCTTTCGTCAAGTATTCACGGCCATGTTTAAACACATAAAGTAAATTTGCTTCCCTTGTTCCGAGGAGATGATAAAGCGAGCGTTGGTTTTTAAGTTTACCGTAGCTATCTCTAGGTAATGGGGGTGTCACCCAAGCGAGAGAAAGTAACGGAGGCGATAAAAAAGCGATGAGCAACTGATAATCGGGTTCGAAGCGTAAACTCTGTACATCATCATGCAGAGAAGTACGACGGCATGAAACCAGAGCCAATATGTCTCGTTTATGATGCTGCGAGTACTTATGAGAAACCGAAGGCGAATTATTTTCTAAAGACCATTGGGGTAAAGCAAAGTCTGGCGTTAAAAGTGATTGTTGAGCCCACTTTGATAAATGAACGGACGAATTGTTCGTTTGGTGATTGTTATATTCATGCGCATAGGCAGACGGCATACAATCTGGGATCAGAGACAGAGCTATTAGCCAAAACGTACAAATTAGATAACGCAAAAATTAACCCTAATACATCAAAGATTCGTTGCCGATTTTACATACTTATTCATCACCGGCGAGCAACTTGTCTCGGGGCTTTGATGCTTAATCAGTATCTGAATGATTTCGTATAGTAACGATAGGAAAGATAGATGAACAGGCTTTTCTCACTGCCTAAGCGGAATTTTAAACTTGAATTGTTTCAAAATACAAACTCAGCGACAACTAGTCAGAACAATGGATTAGTATCGATACAATCTTAAGGGGGGACGTTGAAGGAATGGCGTCAGTATTGAAACAGGGAAGAGTATTCTGACTAGAAAGATAAAAGGGAGCTACTGCTCCCTTTCGTATATTATGCGCTTGCGTAGATGACACTGCCGCCTTTAATTGTGTCGATGATTTCTCGAGACAGATTCTCTGGCAGAGCCGGACAACCCCAACTGCGTCCTAAATACCCGTTCTTTTTAATAAAAGAAGGATTCGCATATTTAGCACCGTGTACGACGATGTAGCGTTCACGAGCCTTGTCGTTCAGTCCAGAAGTAAGGCCATCTAAGCGAAGGGAATAGCCATTGGATCCGTAATAGGTGGTATCAGTTAAAAACGTACCCAAAGAAGTTTTACGTGAATTCACGATATTGGAAAACTTCGTCGCGGTCTTCTTTCCACTATTTACACCATGAGAAACATACGTGTTGTAGATCAGCTGCTTCTTGTTTAAATCAACGACATAAAATCGCTTATCCGTTGAAGGTTTGCTGTAGTCGATGATGGTAAGTAGTGGCTTCTTTCGCTTTTTGGTTTTCTTGTAAGCTAAATAGGCGTCGTTAAATAGCTTAAAGTCGATAACGCCTTCTAGCTTAGCGTCTTTATATGTTTTTCTAACTTGTTGTTGAGAAATCTGATTCTCTACTTGAGCTTTGCCGTCCGAATCTTTGGCGAAAGCAAAAGGAGAAACAGAGAAAAACGTCCATATCAACAATAAAAATGATTTTTTCATTTTGATCAAATAAAACTCTAGGTGTTACAAATTTGCCGAATGCTTCATGCGTTCAGTAATACTACATGCACATCAATTATATTCTTTCCCAATATTAAGCGTTATACATTAAGCACTTACTCATTGGGATGTTATTAATGTTTAGCTTTTAATGCTAACTTTTTGATATTAAAAAGTTTTTCTTTTACCAAGAGAAACTTCAGATTTAATAATAACTTAAATTGCTAACTAATAAAATGGTGAGTAGTGACGTTTATGAAATTCTTCAGATTAAAAACAATGTATAATTATTGCGCATTTTAAAAAATCCCTGAAATTTCAATGCGTTTATTTTTAATAATCTAACGCTAATAAAAATCCCACTCTGTGATCCGAGTCGTAACAAAACATGAGTTTAATCTTGAATGCAAACACTTGCACAGTATAGATTGGAATAAATGATGACAAGTATGAGGTTCAAATGAGAGTGCATGAATGTGTTTCCTTTATATTAGTGAAAGACTCTAAAGTATTGTTGGAAACACGAGCCAAAGACAAAGAAACTGATCCTGGAACTATTGCTATTCCAGGCGGGCATATGGATCCAGGTGAGGACCAGAAGCAAACATTATTTAGAGAACTCAAAGAAGAGTTGAATGTGACACCTCAATCATTTGTATATCTATGTTCTCTTTATCATCCCACAATTGAATTACAACTAATACATTACTATATCGTTAGTGAGTGGGAAGGTAATTTAGAATGTTATGAAGCGGAATCTGTTGATTGGTATACGCCGAATAATCCTCCTGTAGGAACAGAGGTTGATACTATTGCGTTGAAAGAGTTTAGACGACTAAAAGATACATTAAGTTCAATGTAAAATTAAATATATTAGATTTAGTTAAATGTTTATTTTCAAATAAGCTCATGGGAAGAGAGTTATATCAGAAATGTTTGTGTTCAAAATTTAGTTTTGAATACAAACGTTGTGAAATATCAAACTGTCGCTTTTTATCTTGTGCTACTTTCCATCTAGACTTTTATGAGCTAATTCTCTTGTGCAGTTTTTCTGGCGGAAGGTAACTTCAGTTAGGGGATTAGTAATATTCGTCAATACATTGATATTTGCTAGTAGGAAGATAAAGTGATTAATAAATGTGGACAGTGTCGGCAATTTACGAGAGAAAAGGCAAACAATAAAGATATATGCGGTGCCTGGGGGCAGCCAACCATAGCGACAAGGTTTGCCTGTGAATTTTTTATGCCCACCATTTCGTCAAAAAACCGCGTTACTAAAGCCCTAGATGCGAAACAGAGCTAATTCTACAGTGTCTTATTTGGCTAGTTTGGAAAGCCCGCCAGCAAAGGTCTGAGTATGATTCTGTCGATTGAAGATCATGTGGTTGGATGATTCCCACCATATTTCCAATTCCTCGATACTCATTGGCTTACCAAAAAGATAGCCTTGCATAAAATCGCATTGGTATTCAGATAGCCATTGGCGCATCACGTCATGCTCAATTCCCTCGGCGGTGACGGTTTTATTCTGGGCGTGGCACAAGTCTATAATTGGCTTGATTACATGCCCATTATTGGTTCTCATCAGTGTGAGTAGAAACTCGCGGTCAAACTTAATTTTTTGCACCGGGAACTGAACAAGCTGGGTCAGGGATGTATATCCTGAACCAAAGTCATCAATTGCCAGTCGATAGCCTAGGTTAGAAAGCTCGTCTAATAGGGCGGTCCCTCGTTGGTCAGAGGCAAAAGTCTCCGTAATTTCGAGTTCAATAAACTTAGGATCAACGTCGTACTTAGTTGTATATGTGTGGATATACTCCGCCATTTCTAAGGAGTTGAGCTCTGCAGAGGATAGGTTGATGGATAAAATAATGTCTTTATCAAATATTTTTCTCAATTGATGGTATTGGGCTGCTGCAGTAGAGAACACCCAACGGTCAACTTTATCGAATAGACCCGTTTGCTCAGCAATAGGGATAAACTCAGCAGGAGGTATTGGCCCGATACCTTCCGCATCCCAACGAAGCAATACTTCTAAGCCTTCAATTTCATTGTCGTAACGGCTTAAGTAGGGTTGAAAAACTAATCGGAATTCTTTTTCTACATCGGTTTTTCTTAACGCTCGTTCAATTTGGCTTCGTCTTTGTGCTTCTATATTCAAGTCGGCAGAGTAATAGGCGTATTGGTTTTTACCCGCGCGCTTAGCTTGGTACATTGCGGCATCGGCATTAGACAGAAGTTTTGTAATGTCTGCACCGTCTTCCGGGAAACGAGCCACGCCAACACTGGCGGTGACAGGGAAGGTATTTGGCCAAGAGTGGCTAAGCGTATTGATAGGTTTTAGCAGTTCTGTCGCGAGTAAATCTGGGAGATTTTCTACGTATTCGTTAGAGCTAAGTAGAATGGCGAACTCATCTCCGGAAAGGCGCGCACCAAAACAAGGGCTGTTATATTGATGAGAGAACTTTTGACACACATTCTTGATATGGGTTGAAAACACTTTTAATAACGAATCCCCCAACTCATGGCCATATTTGTCATTTACATATTTGAAGTTATCCAGATCAACATAAATGACCCATAAATAATCAGAAGGAGAGGCGAGCTCTTGAGTAACCAGTTGATTGAATCGATGACGGTTAGCAAGTTGCGTTAATTGGTCTGTTTCTGCGAGACGTTTCGTTTTCTTGTAGATGATACTTAGCTCTTCATACATATCGAAGAAGCGTGATGAAAGCCTGCCTATCTCGTCGTTAGTCTCTAACTTCTCAATGTTATCTCGCTTATTTGCTTCGAGTTCCTTAAGTTGCCTGTCGAGTCGAGAAACAGGACGTAATACATTTCGATATAAAACCAGGACGATCAATGTAATGGTACAAAACGCGGCAATACCAAATGAAAGTGCCAGCTCGAGCCACACTTTGTCGACTTTATTCCACATCAGATATTCTGCTGGAGAGAGTATGGCAAAAAAATGCGGCAGCAGTTCTATCGTTTGAGCAAGAGGAATATCGAGATAAATCGGCTTATCAGAAAAGGTAATGACGCTATGGGTGTCAAACTCGATATCGTGTTTAATATCACTAAAGGCTTCCAGAGAGACGGTCACAATAACAAAAAATGCATTGCTTGGATCGAAACTTAACGGGTGTTCTCCCGTGCGTTTATCGATCAAATCGTATTGAAGTAGGATACTTTGGCCACTGGAATTATAAATAAAACCTGTACGGCTATAATCGCCGTGTTTTGCAAAGTTGTCTGAAATGTACTCCGTTACTTTAGGATCAATCGACCCGGAAGATTCAAAAAATTGATTTTCTGTGTAGTAGAGGAGTTTTTGTTTACCATTGAGGATAGCCATGTTGGTATCACCATGATAGCCATGGCTTAATACATCCGCTGTTTCATCCAAGCGATTAAACAAAACTCGCTCACGGTAAGGGTTATCGTGATTAATTAAATAATCTTGTAGAACGTCACTTTTACCCAAAGTATAAGCGTAGCTATGAAGGAAAACATTCGCTTGTCGGAATTGCCCCGCAAGTTTCTCCATTTGCAATTGAATATAGCTATCTTCTCGCTTGATGAGTGTGACTTTTTGAATGCTATAGATTATGTAACTCGATACCACCGCACTTAACAAAATCACTGGCGTTACAAGCAAAATTACCCTGCTGCTTAATTTCATTCTTTTTCTTCAGTTCCGTTTGTGTCCTTACAAACGTTGCATACCGATTCGGTAGTTAACGGATGACGTAAGTTCTCAAAGTGTAACTAGATTTTGAGTTTACTGAGCTTGAAAATCTGTCAGCTCTCTGAGAATTGTGAAGCTGCATATCCTTTTCAATGGCCTAATTGGGTTGTTTCTCAGTAATTAGACGTGTTTGTTGCCAACAATTGACTCTTTTAAAGATATGCAATTAAGTGAAATTGCTCCGATATCGAAACGTTTCGATGTCGGAGTTGTGATGAAAGTTGTCTTTTTATGTATGACGAAGCTTTAATTGCAGATCATTCTCACACCTTATAAATCGCTCCCTTTTCAAATTTTTCCTGCGAACTATTATTGCATCGAAACGTTTCGATGAGTTTTCTGTAAATAACCAAAACATCCTAATGCAGAAGCTTATCGTTTTATGAACGTGTAACCGAAAGGTCTATGAGATGAAAAAAAGTACCCTTATAAACTCAGATATTTCTTACTTGGTGGCAACGTTGGGTCATACCGATGAAATCACCATTTGTGATGCTGGCTTGCCAATTCCTGAGCATGTGCAACGAATCGACTTAGCGCTCACTCACGGGGTACCAAGCTTTATTGATACCGTTCGAGTGATTTTGTCTGAATCACAGATTGAAGGCGCTATCCTTGCAGAAGAGTTTTGTGACGTTAACCCAGACCTGCATAACGCACTGGTCGAAGAGTTAAGCAAAGAAAGCAAGCGCACAGGCAAGCCTATTGAAATTAGTTATGTATCGCACGAAGCGTTTAAAGCTCGCACTGAACAAAGCAGAGCAGTGATTCGCACGGGTGAATGTACACCGTATGCGAACGTTATCTTCCAAGCTGGCGTGGTTTTTTAAGCCAGGGAATGTGAGGACAGATTATGACTCAAGCCATTCTACAACTGAGTGAGATTGAAAAAGCGTTTCCGGGCGTAAAGGCGCTAGATAAGGCGAGCCTTCATGTGTATCCAGGGCGGGTAATGGCGCTTATGGGTGAAAACGGAGCAGGTAAGTCAACCTTGATGAAAGTGCTAACCGGCATTTACCACATGGACTCAGGTAGCATTCAGTACCAGGGTCAGCCCGCTGCATTTAAAGGTCCAAGAGATTCTCAAGAAGCGGGTATCAGCATTATTCACCAAGAGCTGAACTTAATCCCTGAGTTGACCATTGCGGAGAACATTTATCTAGGACGTGAATTTACTGGTGCGATGGGACGTATTCAGTGGAGCAAAATGTACGATGAAGCTGACAGGCTTTTGAAGCGTTTGAACGTAAAACACAGCTCTAAAACTCTGCTTGGCGATTTAAGCCTCGGCGAACAGCAGATGGTCGAAATTGCCAAAGCGATCTCTTTTGAATCGAAAGTCATCATCATGGATGAGCCAACCGACGCACTGACGGATACGGAAACCGAATCGCTATTTAAAGTGATCAATGAGCTTCGTGATGCAGGTTGCGGCATTGTTTACATCTCACACCGCTTGAAAGAGATTTTCGAAATTTGTGATGACATTACCGTACTTCGTGATGGTAAGTTCATTGGTGAGTGTCAGGTTTCGGATACCGATGAAGACGGTCTTATCGAAATGATGGTAGGCCGAAAGCTTGAAGAACAGTACCCACGCATTGATGTAAAACATGGAGAGACGTGTCTTGAAGTGATCGGTTTAACCGGCTCTGGTGTTCACGATGTTAGTTTCACGCTTAAGCGTGGTGAAATCCTTGGTATTTCAGGGTTGATGGGCGCGGGTCGTACTGAATTGATGAAGGTGATTTACGGTGCTTTACCGAGTGAGCATGGTGTTATCAACCTAGACAGCAAAACCATTAACCCAGTTAGTCCGCAAGATGGTCTGGCAAATGGTATCGCCTACATCTCTGAAGACCGTAAAGGCGATGGTTTGGTACTCGGTTTGTCAGTCAAAGAAAACATGTCTTTGTGTGCTCTGGATAAGTTGACCAAAGGTGTCCAAATCCAACACGGTGAAGAAGTGGTTGCAGTAGAAGACTTCATCAAACTGTTCAATATCAAAACACCGACGCGTGACCAAATTATTGGCAACCTCTCTGGTGGTAATCAACAGAAGGTGGCTATCGCGAAAGGATTGATGACCAAACCTAAAGTTCTGATTTTGGATGAACCAACACGCGGCGTTGATGTTGGCGCCAAGAAAGAGATTTATCAGCTAATCAATAAATTCAAAGCCGACGGCATGAGCATCATCTTGGTTTCTTCTGAGATGCCAGAAGTGCTGGGCATGAGTGACCGCATTCTTGTTATGCATGAAGGTCGTATTAGTGGCGAATTCGATGCGAAAGACGCCGACCAAGAAAAATTACTCGCCTGTGCCGTAGGCAAAAAGATTAATGAGGAAGCAGCATGAGTACCAATACCATGAGCAAACCGAACGAAGCTAGCAGCAAAAAGCTGTTCACTAAAGAGTGGCTGATTGAACAAAAATCACTGATTGCACTTATATTTTTGATTGTTGTCGTATCATTCCTGAACCCGAATTTCTTCACGGTAGACAACATTCTTAACATTCTTCGTCAAACCTCGGTGAATGCGATCATCGCTGTAGGTATGACACTTGTTATCCTGACCGCAGGTATCGATTTAAGTGTAGGCTCTGTGCTGGCGTTATGTGGGGCATTTGCTGCAAGCCTGATTGCAATGGAAGTTCCCGTGCTGGTTGCTGTGCCTACCGCTCTTTTTGCTGGTGCTGCGCTTGGTGCGATAAGCGGTATCATTATCGCTAAGGGTAAGGTTCAAGCGTTCATCGCAACACTGGTTACCATGACTTTATTACGCGGTGTAACCATGGTTTACACAGACGGTCGACCAATTTCTACTGGTTTTACCGATACCGCTGATGCATTTGCATGGTTCGGTACGGGTTATGCGCTGGGTATACCGGTTCCTGTATGGCTGATGGTAATTGTGTTTGCTGCCGCGTGGTACCTACTTAACCACACTCGCTTTGGTCGTTACGTTTACGCACTTGGTGGTAATGAATCTGCTACTCGCTTGTCAGGTATCAATGTTGACCGAGTGAAGATTGGTGTTTACGCCATCTGCGGTATGTTAGCGGCGCTTGCTGGCATCATCGTGACTTCTCGTCTTTCTTCTGCACAACCTACAGCAGGTATGGGTTACGAGCTAGATGCGATTGCAGCAGTAGTTCTGGGTGGTACCAGTCTGATGGGTGGTAAAGGCCGCATCATGGGTACACTAATTGGTGCGCTTATCATCGGTTTTTTGAATAACGCACTGAACCTGCTTGATGTTTCCTCCTACTACCAAATGATTGCAAAAGCAGTGGTTATCTTGCTAGCAGTACTGGTAGACAACAAAAATAAGTAATTCATAACAACCCAAACGATGTGAATAACACTGAGCCAGTCGACGTGTGCTGGCTCACCCTACACAAAGGACTATAACGATGAAAAAACTCGCAACTCTTATCTCTGCTGCACTCCTTTCCTCAACTGTATCTGTGGCTGCACAAGCTCAGGATACGATGGCGATTGTGGTTTCAACTCTGAACAACCCGTTCTTCGTAACGATGAAAGACGGTGCTGAAGCGAAAGCGAAAGAGCTGGGATACGATCTGATTGTTCTTGATTCGCAAAATGACCCGAGTAAAGAACTATCAAACATCGAAGACCTGACTATCCGAGGCGTTAAAGCGATTCTGATTAACCCGACAGATTCAGACGCAGTATCTAATGCGATTCGCATGGCAAACCGCTCTAATGTACCAGTATTGACTCTTGACCGTGGCGCAAGCCGTGGCGACGTGGTTAGCCACATTGCTTCAGATAACGTGATTGGCGGTGAAATGGCTGGCAAATACATTATGGAGAAGGTTGGCGAGAAAGCGAAAGTCATCCAGCTAGAAGGTATTGCGGGCACATCAGCGGCACGTGAGCGTGGCGAAGGTTTCATGACGTCAGTAAAAGGCAGCAACATGGAACTTCTTGCAAGCCAGCCTGCTGATTTCGACCGTACTAAAGGTTTGAACGTTATGGAAAACCTATTGGCTGCGAATCCAGATGTACAAGCCGTGTTTGCACAAAACGATGAGATGGCACTTGGTGCGCTACGTGCGGTACAGGCATCAGGCAAAGATGTGGTTATCATAGGCTTTGATGGTACTGAAGACGGCATCGCTGCTGTTAACCGTGGCAAGCTTGCTGCAACCATCGCACAGCAACCTGACCTTATCGGTGCGTTGGGTGTAGAAACAGCGGACAAAGTCCTTAAAGGCGAAAAAGTCGAAGCTTACATCCCGGTTCCTCTAAAAGTGGTAACCAAATAATCACGGCTTTGGATAAATAATCCTAGTTTCTTCGCTCTCTCCTCCGTTTTACCTGTCGTTAGGGGGAGAGGGCAAGAATAGATGCCTTTGACTTTTTATTACGGATCAGACGAGAAGTTAAAGTCATCTAATGTATTTTTCAGAAAACAGTTTTTCAAATAGGGTTCATTCAGAACCGAGGATAACCGTATGAATAAGTTAGTAGTGTTAGGTAGTGTAAACGCTGACCATGTTCTTCAAGTGCCTTCTTTTCCTCGCCCAGGCGAGACGCTTCATGGTCGCAACTACCAAGTTATTCCTGGCGGTAAAGGAGCAAATCAAGCCGTTGCCGCAGCACGCCTGAATTCTGATATTGGTTTTATTGCTTGTGTTGGTGATGATTCATTCGGGATCAATATTCGCGAGAATTTTAAGATGGACGGCATCGACATTAGCGCGGTGAAGATGCAGCCAAATTGTCCAACTGGTATTGCGATGATTCAGGTAGCAGATAGTGGTGAGAACAGTATTTGTATTTCGGCAGAAGCGAACGCTAAGCTGACCGCTGAGGCTATTGAGCCAGATCTGGAGCGCATACGCCGCGCTGAATACTTGTTGATGCAACTTGAGACACCGATATGTGCCATCGAGAAAGCGGCGCGTGTAGCAAAAGATGCAAAAACGAACGTGATTCTTAACCCGGCACCTGCGCGTGAATTATCGGACGAACTATTAGCGTGTATCGATGTCATCACTCCAAACGAAACCGAAGCAGAAGTCTTGACTGACGTGACAGTGACGGATAACGATAGTGCTCAGGAAGCGGCCAACATCCTGCATAGCAAAGGCATTGAAATCGTGATGATTACCCTAGGGGCGAAAGGCGTTTGGTTAAGTCAGAATGGTCGTGGCGAGATTATCCCTGGTTTCCGCGTTGACGCTACCGATACCACGGCAGCAGGTGATACCTTTAATGGGGCATTCGTCACTGGTTTATTGGAAGGTTTGTCTTTAGAATCAGCAATTAAGTTTGCACACGCAGCGGCAGCCATTTCAGTTACGCGCTTTGGTGCACAGACGTCTATCCCAACTCGTGAAGAGGTGGACGCATTCTTAGCTGAAACCAATAAGTAAGGAATTTATAACATGGCAACGATGAAAGACATCGCGAAACTGGCAGGGGTATCCACTTCTACGGTGAGCCATGTTATTAACAAAACTCGCTTTGTTAGTGAAGAGATCTCAGAGCGAGTTAATAACGCCGCAAAAGAACTCAATTATTATGCTCCATCAGCGTTAGCGCGCAGCCTCAAGGTCAATCGAACTCAAACTATTGGTATGTTGGTAACAACCTCTACCAACCCGTTCTTCGGTGAAGTCGTAAAGGGTGTCGAACGCAGTTGTTACCAAAAAGGTTATAGCCTTATCCTATGTAACACCGAAGGGGATAACGAACGTATGCGTCAATCCATTAGTACGCTGCTTCAAAAGCGTGTTGATGGTTTGATTCTGATGTGTGATTCATTGGAAGGGGAGCGTATTGATGTGTTCGAGCGATACCCTGATATCCCGGTTGTGGTTATGGACTGGGGACCAATGCTTTTTACCAGCGATAAGATTCAAGATAACTCGCTGCGTGGCGGATATCTTGCAGTGAAGCACCTGATAGATTGTGGGCATAAGCAGGTTGGCTGTATCACTGGCCCTCTGATCAAGCATCAGGCCCAAATGCGATATGAAGGTTACAAACGTGCCATGCTTGAAGCAGGCTTGACGTTTAATCCCAACTGGATCATCGAATCGGATTTTGAATGTGAAGGTGGCTATCAGGCTCTGAAAAAGATGTCTGAAAGGGGAGCACTACCGACTGCTATCTTCGTTTCCAACGACATGATGGCGATGGGGGTGATCAATGCGGCCAACGAGCTTGGTATCAACGTGCCAGAGGATCTTTCTCTCATTGGTTACGATGACATACATATCGCCAAATTTATGTCTCCATCACTGACAACCATTCACCAGCCTAAGTATCGATTGGGACAGGCCGCGGTTGAAACCTTGGTCAGACGGCTAAACGACAAATCAGCGGAAGCAGAAGTTGTCCAGTTAGAGCCTGCGTTAGTCGAGCGAAAGAGCGTAAAAATGCTTTTTTAGCTCCATTTCTCTAACTGTATGAGTACGTTTTTTATATCTTTGATATATATCAATTTTTAAAATTTATGGTTTAATTTTGTCCGTTAACTGACAATTTTTACAATAAATGTGATTTTTTGCCAGAAAATGAATATGTACATTTTCATAAGTTGATAAAATATCTATTATTACCGCCTATAAATAATAATATTGTAATTAATGGGGTAATTGGATGGGTTTCGCTCTAGTTCAAAAATACGCTCAGTATTCTGTAAAACGACCATGGTGTCATCGTATTAGTGTAGCACTCGTCTTTTTTGTCTTTTTGTTTAGTAGTTACGGTCTTCTGGCGCACGAGGAACTATCATACTTGCTAGGGATTTTTGTTACTTTTGCAGCGACCGGGCTGTTTGCATCCGCATCGGCGTTTAAGAAAAGATACCCAATTTCAAAATCGTAGCTTAAGTGCACGACTAGTTTTAATTATTAAAGGAGGGCTCGTGTCCTCCTTTTAGTTTATTTGGGCAAATGAACTTATTTGGTCAGTTCGTCAATGATAGGACAACGACTTTTTGCGTCACCAGGGCAGGAAGATACCCAGCTTTCTAGCTGTTGCTTCATCTCTAGCAGGTGCGCTATTTTCTCTTCAACTTCTTTTAATTTATCCATCGTACGAGCTTTAACTTCACTGCTTTTTCGATTTGGGTTGTGTGCGAGTTGAACAAACTCTTTGCACTCTTGCAGTGAGAATCCTGCATGTTTTGCGCGTGAAACCAGATTGAGCTCTTGGATGTGGTTGTCAGAATACTCTCGATATCCAGAATCACTGCGAGCCGGTGGTGAAATAATCCCTTTATCCTCATACAGACGGATAGACTTAGAGGAAAGGCCGGTCAGTTTGGCTACAGCACCAATATTCATAATTCACCTCTTCATTCAAGATAGCGCTTAACGCGATTATATACCCAAATAGATTCAATATGCAGGAGTTAGAGTGAGGTCTTTGGGGTAAGTTCCGGTAAATTAATGAGTTATTTAAAGCTTTTCGAAAGATGGCCTGCCTGTCCCCTTTGGTATTAATAACGTTTTTGATGATCTATATGCTTCTCATGTCGGTGTGTTCTCACGTCGAGAGACCATAGAGCTTCAATGGATGAAATGATAAAACGCAAAAAAGCCCGCTAACAGAGGTTAGCGGGCTTTTTAAATACTGTATTTTTAAGACATCGGTGTCTATTGAGCTTTTTCAGGCTCTAGGTTGCTCTTTTCCTGATGCATTTTAGCTAGGAAGTACACGTTAACACATGCAATAAAGCCGTTGGTTAGTACAACTGGCCATGAATCAATCATAAGGCCGTAAGCGGTAAATAGACCACAACCGATAAAGTTAAGGATACGAAGTTTAACGATGTCTTTCATAGTAAGCGAGATAGCAACCATGATAGAAGCCGCATAACCTAGAATTTCAACCATATTCATTTCCATTTTTTGACCCTCTTTAAATCTGCCGAATATGTCGGTACCAATTCTTCTCTTCTTGAGATTATTGAGGAAGCTCCGTGCCTCGAATGGTCTTTATGTTGGGCGTACTATAACAACGTACATAACGTGATAAAAGCCTCAAAATTGGGGAAAGTGAAGGTTAGCGATTACGCAAACGTTTAATAAGAAAATTATTGATAGCATTATTCATTTGTTTGATTGATTGTGCTGATGAGATCAATAGTTAAAACGTATTTGAAGATGCTTGAATGGTTCACTAAAATAGAAAATGATAATTATTTACATTTGTAGTGTTATGTTGAACCTTGCTATTAGCCTTATTCTTTCTTTTGCATTAATCCGTAGAACACACCCAAGTTCTTGGAGTGCTGAGTTGCATATTCTGTCGCATCTGATTTGCGCATTGTTTCTACAACCGATTTATATTATTCCCTATCTTATGGTTACGTTTTACTCGTCCCCTTTGCTGATAAAACTGTCTAAACGTACGAGTTTCTACAGCGTTATATTTGGCTTTTTGCCACTACTGGTTGCATCGGGAAGTTTTGTTTTCACCTGAAGAAAGCACGTCTAAAGGGTTGCCCTGAAAGCCAAAGCTTCAATACGGTATTTGGTGACAAAGTGAGTTTGATACGACAATAAATCAGTGAGGCTTAACGAGTATTCATTTGGAGGGGGGGAGTTAACGGAGGTGCAGGTTAGGACTGTCTCTTCTGCTCTAAGTATTAAAAGGCGTTACTTTGTACGTGCTACAACGAGGGTAAAGTACGGCAGGGCACTACGCGAATTGAATTCGTGATCAGTGAGATCGAGGAAACAAGATCAAGAAAACAGTTGTGAAATCATCTCACGCTCTTCCGAAGAAAGCAGTGGAGAACGTTTTTTGTCTAGGGTCTTGCTAATTTCACCCTGAAGAGACTTAAGCTGAGAGTCCGTTAAATCACTCAATTTTTGTTTTAGCTCGTTAAATTGCTGTTTGTTCATATCACATTCCTCGTTGTACACAGGTTTGTCCTTCATTACCTATTTTTAGGGCCTCCATGGCCATACAACAAACTTATTCACACAAGGCTAGATTAGAGCTCAATCGCATTATTTTTGTCCGAATATTGTCAGGGTGTGTCAAGTGAAGGGTCAAAATGTGACGAAATTGTAAGGTGAAAAAACTGGCTTGTAGGAAGGTGTGTAAATATGTAGGAATGGTTACCAGCATGGCTTTAGCACATGTTGAATTCAAGAACGCTCGCTTTGATTGATGTATTTATTCGATAAAAAAAGGGAAGCTAACAAGCTTCCCGAGTTAAAGAGCAGATCAGTGAGTCGCGAATACAATCAGTTCACGCGGACAGCGAATTTACTTGCCAGTGAATGTAACTCCGGCAACATGCGATAAATAAGGTGGAGTTGTTGCAACACCATTCGAGCCGAGCTGTCATCTTCGTCCCGCCATTCATTTAAACGTTGTTCCAGACCAGCGTCTTCAATATCCGAGAGATCACATGTTTCACAGTGCTGGTGAAGCTGCTGATGAAGAACATCCAAATGCTGATGAATACAACGGTGGGCGTCTAACACTAATTTATGAATTGAGTTATCGTCGATACGTGTACGATGTGCACCCAATGCAGAGATATAGTTCAGCATAGCGTGATTGAGAGTGAGAAAACGGAAACTTTCATCAACTGCGGTTCTGTATTTCCCTGGCTCAGCAAGCATGGTACTGATAGCGGAGGTGAGCGTTGCGTCACTATTATGTGCCTGACGACGTGCGATACGATAACTTAAGCTGTCTTTTTTACCGACTCGGTATTGACCAATGATCTGTCCAAGGTATTGCTTGTTTGCATCAATCGCATCTGACATGACTTTATGAAGTCGTCGGGACTGCCAGTCAGGAAGAATAAACATGACCGCTCCTACCGCTAGCATACAACCAATAATTGTATCGGCCAGTCGAGGCAGTACAACTGCGTAGCCTTCGCCTAGCTGGTTGAAAAGGAACAATACGAGCAGGGTGATAAAGCCAGTTGCATAGCCATAATTGTTCATTCTAAAAGCGAAAAACATCACTCCGGAGACGACAACGAACACCAATTGGCTTTCTTGAGAAGGAAAAGCGGTGAGCAGCATCACGCCAACTAATAAGCCAGCCAACGTCCCAATTACTCGGGCAGTAAGCTTCTGGCGCGTTGCACTGTAGTTAGGCTGACATACAAACAAGGTCGTTAAAAGAATCCAATATCCGCGGTCAAAATCAAACGCCTGAATAATTCCATAACCAAGCGTTAATGCAATCGACATACGTAATGCATGGCGAAACAGCAGGGAGTCTCGATGGAGGTTCGCTGAAATCCGTTGCCACATCGCTTTTAAAGTATGTGGATTGGTGTCGTCCAGCATATCTTCTTCAAGTCTTTCTGCATCAGGGTTGTTGATATTACTCAGCTGTTTTTCAACAGTAGCTAAGTTATTGAATAGGTAAGTAAGCTGACCTAATAGTCGTTTCCAGTGACTCTGCTTTTGTTCTTCGAGATAGTTAAGGGAGTTTTGAACCTCAGCTAAAGCGAGAATGGATTCATTGGTGTGAGTGTACTCGTTACCAAGTTGAATCGCCTGAGCTATATCCCGGCACGCTCGCGCTTGAGATTCCAGCAGGTACTTAAAACGAAATAGGACATCCGAACGTTCAAACTCAGTTGCCAGATCTTGATAACGATAATGACTGGAACTCACGCGCTCGTGAATGTCTTGGGCGATAAAATAGATATTTAAAAATCGGTCACTTGGACCATCGATATGACCGCGTTTCGAGCGGTTAAGCAGCGTGGCTTTACAAGCATTGAGAGCCGTCACTGTCGCTGCGTTGAGGCGTGCTGCTTCAATTCGCATAGGCTGCGGTTCAAGGTTAATCACCGGATGGAAAAGTTTTGCTTTTGCATCCAGATAATTCGCCATTTGGAAAAAAACGTTCGCCAGATTTTGTTGTACGGGCTGCAGCGGCCAAAAAATCTGCCATATCATCGACATGAAGTAATACCATGCCGCACCAGTTAACAGTAGCAGTGGTTGGAACCATAAATTTGGGCTTTCATGGGCGCCAAGCATGGTATAGATGGCGATAAGTAAGGATCCAAACGCAATACTGGCGTACTTAGGGCCAATTGCACCAAGCATGATGAATCCGAACGTAGAGATAAATAGTCCGATGGCAAACAACAACGGAGTGTTGAACAGAATTTCAATTGAAAACGCGGCAACAGCAAAACAGATGAACGTTAAGATTAGCGCTTTTATTCGTCCGGTAAAACTGTCGTCACTTTCCGCCAGCGCTGCGGCGATAATTCCCAATATCAGCGGCGTAATCAATGTATTTTGACCGAAATACCAGGCAGGTATGACAACACCTAATAAGGTTATCAGTATAAGAATACTGTAGTTAACGGTTTTGTTAGCCCAATAGAGGCGAAATTTAGAAGTTGCTTGCACGTTGCGCCTTAGATTTCCGATAAAAAACGGACAGTTATACCCGTATATCCCGAGGTTGTTTGGATATCATACCAACTCCACTATAGCGTTTTTATGATTTAATTTAAGAAAAAAGATAGCTTGCTTATGAAATGACCAGAAAGAGCCTCGATATTAGCGTGACTAGTTAAACGCTTAATCTTTAGGGCTTCCTGAGTTGATAATTTCTTTACGTAAGCATGATGTTTTTGGGTTGATTAGTGTTAGTAATGTTCACAAAATCAGCAGTAATGTGAAATTTATTTAAGAATGTAAACCAGATGCTTATTTCAGTGCGTCGCATTGCTACAATTTGATGTTCTAAAATGATATAAATCGAAAACTTATCACTCGAAAAGGCGCACATTTCATGCAGCTTACTGCCACCAGCAAAGCACAGTTTTTTATTCAAAATGAGTATTATCATGTCGAAATAAAAGAGAACAGTGTTTTATTAAGTTCCATAGGCAGTGAAGAGCATATTCCGTTTACCGTGTGGAATGGCAAAGTTAACGTCAAGCGTGGTTTGCTGTGGAGCTCGCTACAATTCTTTTCTCACGAACAAGATGGTAAGCAGCGAAGCTGGCTGGTTCAGGGATTACCATGGCCACAATGCAGAAAATTCGCGCTTGATGCGGTGCGCCAGTATCAGGACTGGCACAACAATCAGTGTAAAAAGTTAGCCGAATACCTTCCTGTATGGGAAGAGGAACTCTATAAGTTAAAACACCTGCCTGCTTATCTTTCACACTCCCAGGTTACGTCCTGGGTTGAGCGTTTAAACCAAGATCTCGTGGAAATTAAAACGACTTTGGAAGAAGCAAAATTACGCATGCCGAACCGCATGGCAGAAATTGAACCTTGGCTTGTTGATACTTCTGAGACGTTAGAAGAGCGAAATCGAGAGTGGTTGGAGAGTGAACGTCCAAACTGGGAGGTGCTGTTCAGCCGTATTGAGTCTTCACCATTGAACCTGTCTCAGCAATATGCCGTACTGCTCAACGATGATCACAATCTGGTGCTCGCAGGTGCCGGTTCTGGTAAAACCAGCGTCCTTACTGCACGGGTTGCATACTTACTTCAAAGCCATCAGGCACAATCTGAAGAACTGCTAATGCTTGCTTTCGGGCGAGACGCCGCGACAGAGATGAAAGAGCGCTTGGTTGAAAAAGTAGGTATGGCGGCAGAGGGCACTCGTGTAAACACCTTCCATCAATTAGGGTTGTTCATACTGAATCAAGTCGAACCACAGCCCGTAGAGATCAGCCCATTAGCGTTGGACGATAACCAACGTACGGCGTGGTGTATTGATTGGCTTAAAAAGCATTGGATGACTCCTACAAACTTCAAGCGCTGGCAAAAGCATTTGGACAAGTGGCCTATTGCCTATTTGAAAGGGGATGACGAGCTGGGTAGCCATTCTGAGAACCCTAAACTGATTGCGTGGTTGGACTCACAACTGTCACATCTGGCGGCGGTTGGATTAACCAAAAAGCAGGTTCAAGAAAAACTGGTCGATCATCAAGAGTACACTCGATTAAATAGTGAGCTCGCGCTGTGTTGGCCATGTTTTACTGCCTGGCAAAAAATGCTCAAAGAGACGAATCAGGTTGATTTCCCAACGATGATCAGTCGAGCGACTGAGTATGTGAAAAAAGGTAAGTTTGTCGCTCCTTGGCGCTTTGTTATGGTCGATGAGTATCAAGATATCTCTCCTGATCGTTTAGCGTTAATAGAAGCGCTGTGCGAATCCAGTGAGAAACAAGCGGGTGCAACATTATTTGCAGTAGGGGATGACTGGCAATCCATTTATCAGTTTGCCGGAGCTGATGTCGATCTGATTACTGGCTTTAAAGACAGATTTGCGTATTCGACGGTTCATCATCTTGACACAACTTATCGCTTTAACAATCAGATTGGTAATGTGGCCAATGCGTTTGTACAGCAAAACCCAGCGCAGTTACCTAAGACTCTAAATAGCCACAAACAACGTAAGCAAAAAAGTGTCCACACCGCGCCAAGTAACCAAGTGGAGAAAATCCTCGACCAGTTAAACCAGCAGGCGAAGCAAACTAAATCGGTGTTGCTGCTTGGACGTAATCATTATCATAAACCAGATTTATATGATGACTGGCTAAGACGGTTCCCGAACCTTGATATTCGCTTTATGACATGTCACGCGAGTAAAGGGCGTGAAGCGGACTTCGTTATTATCCTGTCGGTAGATGAAGGGCAATTCCCAGCGAAGAAAAAGCAAGTCCATATTGATGGTGCCTTGACGGAATCTAACGATAAGTTTCCGCATGCCGAAGAGCGCCGATTATTCTATGTTGCGATTACCCGAGCGAAAGAAAAAGTGTGGATTACCCATACAGGCGCTGGTTCTGCGTTCATTCAGGAGCTGGTTGCAGGGGACTACCCAATCATTACTTCGCGCTAAATAAAATAGACACCGTTTGAAATAACAAAGGCGATACTCGGTATCGCCTTTGTTTTATCTAAAATATCGGGCACAGATTATGTGCGCTCGCTCAGATAGGCTTCATAGTCTGGTACTTCGATATCGACTTCTTGTTCGATAAGCGGAGAGTTGAAAATGAATTTTGCAGTTGCACGGTTGGTCGCAACTGGAATATTCCAAACGCTGGCAATACGAAGAAGCGCTTTTACATCTGGATCATGTGGTACGGCATTCAATGGATCCCAGAAAAACACCAGTACGTCGATTTTACCTTCCGAAATCAAAGCACCAATCTGTTGGTCACCACCCATAGGGCCGCTGATCATATTTTTAATCGCCAAGCCTGTTTCTTTGCTTAACATATGCCCTGTTGTCCCTGTCGCATACAGGAAATGGCGTTGAAGTTGTTCTTTGTTTTCTTGTACCCAGCGAAGCAGTTCAGGTTTGCAGTTATCGTGCGCAACTAAAGCCACGTGCTTGTGTGCAGGCATGGTACGAGTTGTTTTTTGCATCAAGTTATTTCCGATTCAAAATGATAAAGTTATTTTTGGTGTATTGGTTAATGAAACACTTTTTTAATCGATCAATCAATAGGCTTGACACTGAATGTTGGCCTATATTCGGATGGGGATAACGATTCCTGAATTGTATCTTCGTCAAGCGTTGTTGGTGTCAGTGGTATGATGCTCGGTGACGCATGTTTTTCATAAGGTAAGTCTCTCAAGTAGCGTGTTGCCTGAATGAGGGATAGACGACCTTGCTCAACCATTTTATCCGTTGCTGCAAAGAGTACCTTATTACGCAGTAAGCCACGATAAACGCCGTGACTTAAATAGACGGAAACCAAGCCAATCTCACTCGCTTTATCGGCACTGCGCAGCTCACTGATCGCTGCCTCAATGGCCACAGCGCTTCCAACGATGAAGTCAATATTGCCTTGGTCAATGATGCGTTGTACTAGGTTACGCTGTAACTCTTTGTCGTTATCCGCCCACAAAGTCGTAACAACGTGGATATCGCTGTCTTTTATGGCGTCGTAAAAGCCCGTCGCTACCGGTTTTGTTCCACCGCGAGTACGCGGGCCAAGCAACAAAGCGATATTGGTATTGCCAGAACCTTTGGGATGACGTTCGGCTAAATACTTTCCTGCTTCATGTCCCATCCAATACCAATCCACTCCGACTTCACCTTTTAGCAGAGGACTCTGTTTTTTATCTAGAATGAGCTGGTTGACTGTTGCGAATACGGGGGTGTTACCCACTAAATTGGTTAAGTTGTGTTCATAGGCATGAGGGTCGACCGTACCCAAAATGATGGCGTCGGCACCCCATCGATGACACAGCTTGAGTTGTTGTTCCTGACGGTGTTTAACCGGATATCCACCGGCTTCCAATACGCGAAGGTGAACCCCTTGTTTTTCTGCTTCGGAAACCATGCCGTAATTGACAGACAACCAATACGAATCTTTTAGATGTGGGTAAATGGCACAAATTTTTTCTTCAGCTAGCGACGGTAGGGATGCGAATAATGCTCCGGCGAGGACGAAGTGTTTGATAATTGAGCGAAGCAAGCTTTGATTAATAACCATGGATGAAGTTCGTTAGCTTAGATTGAGTGAACAATGCAAAATATAACGTATTATACCCAAATATCCTCAGGATATTTATTTTAGCAATATCACTGTGAAGCTTTCATATTGAAATTATTTGAGTATATTTCGCCAAACACGAATAGTAAGGTCATTAAAATATGCTGCTAGCAACCGCAAGTATCGGTCGTAAGCTTTTGCTCTCTTTTATTGCGATGGCAATGTTGGTCATGTTGTCTGCATTGATCGGCATGTCTGGCTTTTCGATGGTGTCGAAAACGGAAAGGAACGTGGTTGATTCTGCGATTCCTGCCATGATAGAAGCCCGACAGGTCTCTGAACTAAGTTCTCGTATTATTTCTTCTGTTCAGACGCTGTCTAACGCCAAAAATGAGTTCGAGCGACAAGCTGCGGGGCGAGCGCTTTTTGACCAGCTAGAAGTGTTGCTTTCTCATATCAAAAAGCTTGGAAGAGACGCGTTTGATTCCCAGCTACTCGATACGTTAGAAAGCCATGTTCAACAGGTTATTAATAACCTGGGTGATTTGGGCACATCGGTTGAACGTAAGCTCTATCTCGCTAAAGAGATAGAAACTCGGGTCGAAGAAATGCGTTTGCTCAGTGAGGAACTGGAACAACTGACCCGAACTCAAGTGCAAAACACCAGCACTGTCGCTGTCGCGAATGTGACTCACATTTATGGTCTGCTGGAAGCAAACAAAAAAGAACAGGCTTACCAAGCTCTGGATGCGTTGGTAGAAGTCGATTTGGATCTGACCGAACGGTTGCATGAGTTTCATCTGCTGGCGTTTCAGGTTCTCAACCAAATTGAAGAAGCGCGTACACTGACCAATCTAGATCGTATCCAACAAGTTCAGGCGGACTTCGCTAATAACCTTCGAATTATGAAGAGGCGCGTGCAGGCGGTGGAAGATCCGACGTTGTCGACGCGAATGGGGCAGCTGCTTACGGATCTTGGTGAACGTCAGGTCGTCTTTAGCATCTTAATGCATCAATATGAAAATAATGAGCAGTCTCAACAATTAATGCAAAGAACACTGGAGCTATTTGCTGAACTTAACAGTACTGTTAATAAGTTGGTTGATGATTCCAACACTGCCACGTCGGTTGCGATAGATGAAATGACCAGTTCACTCACATTTGCACAGTGGTCATTGGCGATTATTTCGGTGGTTGGCCTCATAGTGGCTATTTTAATTGTTTGGCGTGTTGTTTATGTGTCGGTGCTCAAGCGACTTGGGGAGTATTCATCAGCGTTGCTGTCGGTGGCGCAAGGCAACTTAGCAGTGGATCTGACAGTCAAAGGAAAAGATGAACTCGCGCATATGGGGCGAGCTATTATTACCGCAAGAGACACCGCTCAGGCGTTAAAAGTTGTTGCAGAAGGTGAGGCGAAGGCAAAGAAAGAACTCGAAGAGCATAAAGAACACCTTGAAGAATTGGTAGAGCAACGTACTTCTCAGCTAAAGCAAGCCAATTACCGCTTGAATGAAGAGGTATTAAACCACGCTAAAGCACGTAAGCAGGCAGAACAAGCTAGCCGGGCTAAGTCTGCCTTCCTTTCTACGATGAGCCATGAAATACGTACACCTTTGAATGGGGTGCTAGGAACCGCACGTTTGCTCATGGATTCAGGCTTGAATCCACTGCAAAAACACTATGCCGACATCATTAATCGAAGTGGTAAAACGTTACTTGCCATCATCAATGACGTTCTGGATTACTCAAAAATAGAAGCCGGCCATCTCGAAATACGTCATTCAGACTTCGACTTGCATCAACTGGTGCAAGACACTTACCAGCTAATGGAAAGTCGTGCCAAAGAAAAGAACTTGTTGTTCTCTTACCATATTGAAAGCGATGTGAATAAGTACTGGAAAGGTGACGCAACACGGATCAATCAGGTGCTGAATAATCTGGTTGGTAATGCGATAAAATTCACCCAAGAAGGGGAAATTGATATCTATGTGAGCCTCAATCCTGAAGACGAAACGCAAGTTCTGTTCGAAATTTCCGACACTGGTATTGGTATCGCGGATAAAGAGCAAACATCGCTGTTTGATGCCTTTACTCAAGCCGAAGGTGGATTGAGTCAAACTGGTGGAACGGGGCTTGGCCTTGCGATCAGTAAACGCATTATTGAAGCAATGGATGGCACGTTGGCGTTTGAATCAGAAAAAGGCCAAGGCAGTCGTTTTTGGTTCTCGTTGCCACTCGAAAAGAGCGACGAAGTAAAAACAAATGCGGTTGTAAATACGCCATGTGAAGTGAAAGCCAAAGTATTGCTGGTTGAAGATAACGAAGTAAACCGAGTGGTTGCGGAAGGCTTTCTGCAGAGCATGGGGCACGAAGTCGTCATGGCTGAAAACGGACTTCAGGCAGAAAAAATATTAGAAAAGCAGGATTTCGATATAGCGTTAGTCGACATCAATTTACCTGATTGCAACGGCGCCGATTTAATTCAGCGTCTTAAGTGCATTGAACAGAATAAGCCTCAACGACAAGCGAACTCGCCAACACCGATGGTTGCAGTTTCTGCTCATGTATTTGAAGAGGAAGTGGAACGCTATCTGGAGGCAGGGTTTGATGGTTACTTACCCAAGCCATTAGTGAAAGAATCTCTTGAAGTCATGATTCAAGAGCAGTTAGACGGCAAACCGTTGTTATTGGGCCAAAGAGAGCAGGGTTCATCGCATAAAGAACCCGTTTCCACAGACGATGTTTTGATATCTGTAGATAATAACCCGCTTGCTGCTGAAGATATTATTTCACCACACGTTGTGCTTTCTGATATGAAGATTTTGGGCAGAGAAAGAATGCTGCACATTATTGATTTATTCCGAACCAGCAGCCTGGATGCTCTCAATCAATTAGAGATAGCCGCAGAGAAAGATGACACACGTGAGGTGAGGTCCTTAAGCCATAAACTCAAAGGAAGTTCGGGTAGTTTAGGCTTAAACACGCTAATGAGAACGTTGCAGAGCATCGAAGCCGCTGAGAACCCGCTAGAAGCTTACAAGCAAAAGAAAAGGGTGCTTGCTGATCAAGTAACCGCATCGATAACCGCGCTTGATGAACTGATAGCGGATTAGTGACTTTGATAAAAACAAAAACCTCCGGAAGGTGCCGGAGGTTTTTTCTATTCGCTCATGTCATCTTCCCACTCGAACCGAGTGTCTAGAGCATAAGGGTCATCGTCAAAAGGATGATCCACTCTGCCTCGCAAGTATTCGAGTTGATGCTCAAGCATATTGACCGTATCGTAGTCTCCCTCTGAACAGGCAACGTATATCTGTTGCTCCAGAGCGGCAATGTTATCTCGGATACCCATGAGAACCCCCTTAAATCGTCATCGATTCTCAAAACGATTATAGTCAAGTAATCCAAATTCGATCGGTTGATTTGTACGGTACCAATGATGGAGTCGATCGCTGAACGGCCAGAACTTTTGTGAGCTACGGCGAATCGCAAAACGATCCAATAACTTAACGTAATCCTCTTCATTTTGAATATTGCTGAATTGATCGACAAAATCTTTTACTTGCGCTTCTTCTATCGAAAAAAACGCAGCGGGATAACTTCCAACCACACCACGGACGATGGTCATATCATCTTCTGAGAAGTTGCGATTACTCTCTTCATCGAACAAGCTGGAGATATTTGTATGCGCATTATTGTGGAGCAGGGTAAAGAGTTCATCTTTTCCAGACTTGCTGCGCACCATCAACATTGTTATTTGAGGCACTGGTTTTAACCCTTCACCACTTACCTGTCCGATACGTTTTATCTGCTTTTCATTCTTATCGGAGAGTGCTGTATTGGTGATTTCATAACGAGGATGCAGAATCGGAGACAGATCTTCTTTCAGCTTGTTAAGCAATTCAGACTTCGGATCATCCGTTTGGTAAACAATGCTTGTCGGCTGATTAAACGGCTTAACATTTCTCAATAAGAAATCCGATAATTGAGGGCTTTGGTCTTGATACCAGCTGGATTGCAACTGGTGACGCATGTCTGCCGGTAATAATGAGATAAAGTTACTTTCGCCTTCCATACGCAGAAAGTCCATAAACATACGCGTAATCAATTGGTGGCCAAAGTTGCCGTAGACATCAAACCCGGCTACGAGCAGGTAATGGACTCGTTCAAGCAACACGTAATCCATGACCCAGACCGTTTTAGGCTGGTCGCCCACCAAACCTTGCACAACCGAAGCACTGTCAAAATGGCGGAAAACGGTCAGAGCAGCATTAGCGTTGGTTCCATCACCATCCCAGATAACGTCTGTAGACAGGTGCTCGCCATGTTTGAACCAATGGTTTGCAAAGTCCGACTTCGCTTCAAGGTAGCGAGCTTGTTGGCGAGAGTATTTAACCCAGTTCGCCACAGGCAGAGTGTTGCTTTCTAACTCGCTTGGCAGCTTTAAGTTTTCTGCTTGTGAGCGATAAAACTCGTTCACTTCAGGAATATCGCTTTTATCTGGATCGAGGAAGAATACCCAGAAACGATCGTTAATGACGTTGAGTGCCAACTGACCACGGCAAACCGGACCTTTAATAAACGCCATAATGGTATTTTGCGCATTGTCGAGCATGAACTTAAAACGCGACTTCACTGGAATGTCAGTAAATGAAGTCATTGGGTTCGCGGCAACTTCTGGTTCATAGCTAGGTAGCTCATTGACCGTATAGTCAGGTTGAATAAACCAGTTCTTCCAATTGTCGATGCGCTGTTTATTTAACGCATATGGCATATGTGTTTTGTCTACAATAGTGCCTTGCTCTGGAATGATTCGGTAGTAAACACGTTCCGTGTTTGGATCATCATATGGACGACGGGTTGAAATACGTTTTACAGGCTGACCCGGAGGGGTCTGGGAGCGAACCAGAGAGAAAAAGCGACGTGTCGGCTTATCGCTTAGCTCAGAGAAATACAAATGAGATAAGAACAGGTGCTCATAGATGTAGCGCGCCATGAGCTGGTTCTTGAAGTCATCCTGATTCAGTAACGATTCGTACTTAGTAATCTCGGCTTGTTCATGCCTGCTAATCGGCGTGTGGCTATTCATGACTGCGCCATTTTCCAGCCAGGTCATCAATGTAAGATACTCAGAGTCTGTCAGGTTTGGCATGCCAAAAGGCATCCCCCAAGTCGGGTTGTCTTTCTCATACTGCTCATATTCTTCGATGGTCGGGCAGGTTTGTTCTCTGTCTATCGAAAAATCAAACCCTTCCAACTGAACTTGATCGGGCAGAGGATGACGCTCTTTTTGCACTAACAGTCTTGCGATTAAGCCTGCATCCAAGTTCGCAGCCATGCTTTGCTCACGTTCATTTAAGACCGGGTGAAAGCCGGCATCACGCCATTCTTGAGTGGTTTCTGCGTCTTCAAAAAGACGGGTGGGTGCGACCGCAGTAAGACGTGTACCTTCGTAAACCAGCTTTTTCGTCGCACCTCTATCGATGCCCTCAACCGATGAGAGTTTCAACTGACAAGGTGCGTCGTAGCACGCGTGACAAACCACGCAACGATTATCCACGATCGGCTTTACTTTGTTTTGGAAAAAGTTTGCATGCTGTGTTTCAGCACTCGCGGTACGCTCTCGTACTAATTGAGGGCCAAAAAGCACGTCGTAATTCAGACCAGCATAAGTGGCACAGCCAGCAAAGAGACTAACAATGCAGAGTAAAAGAATGAGGCGCAAATTCATGGAGTTACTTGGTTAAATGAAGTTTAAACTCATTAAAGCAAAATAACAGATTAAATACCAAAGATTACAGCAAGGTGTTTAGAGTAAGGAGCCTAAATCAACCCAAAAGATAAACCGATCCTAGTTCCATAAACAGGTTGGTACTCCATATACAATTTGTTGCAAATAGTTAATTTATATACTATAAACTTTGTTGCATTGCGTTTGGTTTGTTCAGAATTTGTTACTACATAGTCAATACAGTAGTAGAGCCGATGCATGTATTTTGAAAAGTTGTATTAACGGACAAAAGTCAAAGATCGGCGTTTAGTTGAATGATGGCTTTATTGCTGAATGGCTTGCCATGGGCGGCGACAAGTAGCTCTTTAATTTTTTGGCGCAGGGCAAGATGAGCAGGATTGTCAATTTCACGCTTGTGATAGACAAACTTGTAAGGGATGGAGTGAATCGAAATAGGGCAAGGGAGCACTTGCAGGTTTAGCGCCTTACTCCATTTATTTGCAAACGATTTAGAGACGACGCCCAAGCAATCTCGGTCGGCAACATATAAAGCCATGCCTGCTAGCGAAGATGTCACTAAATCGACTTTTCGTTCCTGTATCTTTTCTTTAGCAAGTTGCTCAAACCCAGTCATGTTTTCCCATTTTCCAGAAAATAGACAGTGTCTTTCTTCATAAAACTGTTGTTTTGAAAGTGTTCCTTGGATTCTGGGATGGTCTTCTCGGCAAATGACTACCGCTTCTTCTGAGTATGCATCTTCAATAACAAATGCAGAGTCTTTTGTTATGACAGTATCGATAGCTAAGTCGACTTTTTGTTGCCTTATGAGCTCAAACAGAATGTATTTTTCCGGTGGAGATTCATAAAACACCACGTTTTCAATAGGAGGCATGCTATGTAGCAAAATCTCTGAGCAGCATACTTCAAAATGGTTTTTATCAGATATTGCACTATCAATGATACTTACCGCTTGCTGAAATTGAGGAAGCAATTGATGTGCGGTGGAAGTAAGAGCTATTCCGCGGCCTTTTTTAACGAATAACTGTTTATCTACGACTTGTTCTAAACGCTTTATCGCTGCGCTTACTGCAGGTTGCGTCAACCCAAGTTGCTCCGCTGCCTTTGTGTAGGATTGGAACTCGGCGACGACCAGAAAAGTTTGGATAAGGTTTAAGTCCATAACGCTACTCATAAATTAGATTTATAGATCAACTAATCCTGACGGTATTTATCGTCTGAAATTAGTGCTTTATCTTATAACAGTAATGGTATTGGAATGCGAATGCCATTTTAATGCATCAGCGAACTTTTGGAGAAAATATGAAAAATGCGACCAAAACGAGCAGTAAAAAACTCGTACTTAACGCATGTACTTTAGCGCTAGGTGCTGCTTCTGCAACCGCATACGCAGCTGACAAACCGAACATCCTTGTTATCTTTGGTGATGACGTTGGTTACTGGAACCTCAGTACCTATAACCAAGGGATGATGGCTTACAACACACCGAATATTGACACGATTGCTCAAGAAGGTGCGAAGTTTACTAATTTTTACGCCCAGCAAAGTTCCACAGCAGGCCGTTCAGCATTTATTACCGGTCAGATGCCTAAACGTACAGGCTTGTCTAAAGTAGGCTTGCCTGGCGCACCTGAAGGTATTTCCAAAGAGGACCCAACGATTGCAACCATGCTTAAAGAGCTTGGTTACGCAACGGGTCAGTTTGGTAAAAACCATTTGGGTGACCGAGACGAGCACTTGCCAACAAACCATGGCTTCGATGAGTTCTTCGGTAACCTTTACCACTTAAATGCGGAAGAAGAACCAGAGAATGTTGATTACCCTAAAGATCCAGAATTCAAGAAAAAGTTCGGCCCTCGAGGCGTGATTCACTCGTATGCAGACGGTAAGATTGAAGATACCGGTCCTCTGACCCGTAAACGCATGGAAACCGTCGATGGTGAATTCCTTGATGCGGCAGAAAGTTTCATCGAGAAACAAGTAAAAGCGGACAAACCATTCTTTACTTGGTTCAACACCACTCGTATGCACAACTTCACTCATGTTCCAGAAGAATATCAGGGCAAAACAGGCGCTGGATTCTACGCTGACGGTGTGAAACAGCATGACGATCAAATCGGTCACCTGCTTAATAAGATTAAAGAGCTAGGCATTGATGACAACACTATCATCGTCTACACAACAGATAACGGACCAATGATCAACTTGTGGCCAGACGCTGGTATGACTCCATTCCGTTCTGAGAAAAATACGGGCTGGGAAGGTGCATTCCGCGTTCCTATGCTGATTAAATGGCCAGGGCAAATCGAAGCCGGTAAGACGTTTAACGGTATGATGTCACTGGAAGACTTCTTCCCGACATTGGTTGCCGCGGCAGGTAACGATAAAGTAACGGACGAATTGCTCAAAGGTAAGAAAGTTGGCGATATGAACTACAAAGTTCATTTAGATGGCTACAACCAATTACCATACATTACTGGCAAATCAGAGGAATCAGCTCGAAATGAGTTTGTTTACTGGAGTGATGATGGTGACCTGCTGGCACTGCGTCAAGGTAAGTTCAAGTTCCACTTTATGATCCAAGAAAATGAAACGGGACTAGAAATTTGGCAGAAACCATTTACTAAACTTCGTGTACCGAAGATCTTTGACTTGAGCATTGACCCATTTGAACGTGGTGATACGGGCATGGGCTACAACACTTGGA
The DNA here is from genome assembly GCF_035621455.1 of Vibrio natriegens NBRC 15636 = ATCC 14048 = DSM 759. NCBI lineage: Bacteria > Pseudomonadati > Pseudomonadota > Gammaproteobacteria > Vibrionales > Vibrionaceae > Vibrio > Vibrio natriegens. The sequence continues at coordinate 106,068 of NZ_CP141823.1, read as the reverse complement.
TGTATGAGCGTTCATACTTAATGGCACCAGCGATGGAAGAAGTAAAACAAGTGATGGATACCTTTAAAGAGTTCCCACCACGTATGGAAGCAGGTTCATTTGTTCCTAAGTAACCTTGCACTTAAGCTAAGACTAGAATAAAAATGAATGGCGCTCTCAGGAGCGCCATACTTAAAAAAGAAAGTAGAAAAGCCAACATTCAAAAGAGAGGCTGCATGAGCAAAACTTCACCACGTCATTCTACGGCTATGCCAATTGTTCCGATGAAAACTGCATTTAAATCCGAGCATGGAAATGAACGCCGCTTTCATGTGATGGCGAAACCCGGCGGCGCAAAGTGCAACATTGACTGCCAATATTGCTTTTACTTACACAAAGAAAACCTGCTTCATCAACCAAAACAACCCAAGATGGATGATGAAACCTTAGAGGCGTTTGTTAAGAGTTATATTGAGAGTCAAGATGGCGAACAAATCGTATTTTCGTGGCAGGGCGGTGAACCGACACTGCTTGGGTTAGATTACTTTCGTAAAGTGGTTGAACTGCAAAAGAAATACAAACCTAGCGGAATTCGTATTGAAAACGATTTACAAACGAATGGTATCTTACTCAATGATGAGTGGTGTGAATTTTTATTAGCGAATAACTTCCTGGTCGGCTTATCTATTGATGGTCCAGAAGAGCTGCACGACAAATACCGTAAAACGCGAAGTGGTAAACCGACTTTTCATCTAGTTATGAAGGCGGTAGAAAAACTTCAGCGTCACGGGGTACGGTTTAATGCGCTGGTGACGGTTAACCGCCACAACGTTAAGTACCCTGTGGAAATTTATCGATTCCTCACTCGCGAGTTGGGCGTGACTTATATTCAGCTTGCGCCCGTGGTTGAAGCGAATGACTTTCACACTACCGCGCCTCAGTTCTGGAACGAACAGATGATCCCTGTCATGGGGAGCGAGTTAGCCAAGCCTGGACATCCAATGTCAGTGGTGACGGATTGGTCGGTGGACCCTGATGATTGGGGCAAGTTCCTTAGTGAAATGTTTGTTGAGTGGGTGAACAATGATCTCGGCCGTGTGTTGGTCAACCTGTTTGAAACGGCGGTTGCTCAGGTGATGGGTAAACCAGCGCAACTCTGCATTACCTCAGAGTTCTGCGGAAAGGGCTTAGCGATAGAGCACAACGGTGATGTGTACAGTTGTGACCACTACGTTTATCCTGAATACAAACTTTCCAATATTCACGAACATTCGTTGAACGAGATGGCATTCTCTACGCGTCAGTTTAGCTTTGGTATGGCAAAGCGAGATTCATTGCCGGACTACTGTAAGAAATGTCCTTACCTTAAATACTGTTGGGGCGAATGTCCTAAAAATCGCCTTATTAAGACGCCGGATGGTGAAGAAGGGCTGAATTACCTTTGTTCTGGTATTCGCCGTTTCTTCGATGACACCTTACCTATGCTGGTGGGTCTATCTCAGATTTTACAACAACAGAATTCTAAGTAAGGAAGACGAATGAACAACGCGCAGCAAGCAATTAATAAGCTGATTGAAGAGACAGAGAGAAGCGTCATTGGTCAAAGCCACGTGGTGCAAGCGTTGGTGATTGGTTTATTGACTAATGGACATATTCTGTTGGAAGGTTTACCGGGTACCGCAAAAACGCGTTCAGTAAAATCATTAGCCAATCTTCTGAACACTAGTTTCGGTCGTATTCAGTTCACGCCTGATCTTCTACCTTCGGACGTCACGGGTACCGAGGTTTATCAGGAGTTAGATGGCAAACCGCAGCTACATTTTCAGCCGGGTCCCATTTTTAACAGCATTGTCCTTGCCGATGAGGTTAACCGTGCTCCTGCCAAAGTGCAGGCCGCGCTGCTAGAAGCCATGGCTGAAGGCACAATAACTGTTGGCGATAAAACGCATGTGTTACCCGATCTATTTATGGTTCTAGCGACGCAAAACCCGATCGAGCAAGAAGGGACGTACCCTCTGCCTGAAGCGCAAATGGACCGCTTTATTATGAAGGTTACGGTGGACTACCCGGAAGATGCTGCTGAGCGCGAGATTATTCGTTTGGTTCGTAGCGAAGAGCTCGGGGCGGAAACCAGTTCCGAGTTGGTTACGCCGCAGCATATTGAGCCCGATTTGGTTTTAGAAGCACGCCGTCAATTGCCCGATGTCGCGGTTTCTGAATTAGTTGAAGACTATATTGTCGCGTTGGTGATGGCGACTCGTAAGCCAGAGCGTTATGCAGAGTCGCAATTATCTAAATGGATTGAAATTGGCTCCAGTCCTCGCGCTTCAATTTCGTTGGATAAGTGTGCTCGCGCCTATGCTTGGCTTCAAGGACGTGACCATGTCACACCTGATGATGTCCGTGCTATGGTCCCATCAGTATTAGGACACCGATTCTCACTCACCTATGACGCGCTAGCTGACGGTGTGGATCATCAACGAGTCGTTGAGGAATTACTCGATTACGTTGAAATCGGATAAGTGGTGGCAATATGGCAAAGCCGACACTTGCTCCTAAACCTGAAGAGATAGATCACCGTTTATATTGTGATTACGCAAGGCTGGTGCGATTACAAGCGCAAGCTGAGTCGTTTAGTTTACTCCCTCACCTGAAAGCTGGCAGTGTGTTATCTGGCCGACACAACTCTCTTTTTCGCGGTCGCGGACTGAATTTTGAAGAGTTGCGTCATTACCAGTTAGGGGATGATATTCGTAATCTCGATTGGAAAGTGACGATGCGCACGGGCAAGCCTCATGTGCGTAGTTATACCGAAGAAAAAGATCGCAATGTCATCGTCTGTGTTGATCAACGCAGTGCGATGTTTTTTGCTTCCACAGAGGTGATGAAGTCGGTGGTTGCTGCAGAAGTTGCAGCAATGTGTGGGTGGCGAGTATTAAAAGATGGTGACCGAGTAGGATTTGTTATTGCTTCCCATCAAGCCCTGTGTCATTCAAAGCCACAGAGTTCGCAAAACGATCTTTTAACACAGCTAAAACACTTATCACGGGCGAACCAATCCCTTAGCGTTGATTCGGTCGATTCCGAAAAAGTAACGTTTAGTCGCTGGGTTGAACTGATAAAGCGAATGAAGCTCAAACAATCCACGCTGATTTTTATTAGCGACTGGAGTGACTGTGACGAGCAGCACCTCGACCACCTGAAACAGCTTCAACAGCACAACGACATTCTCGCCGTGATGGTCAGCGATCCACTTGAACAAACACTGCCAGATGACTTAGCAACATCAAAATGGGTGGTTGGTGATGGTCAATATCAGCTCAATTTGGATAGTAAAGCAAAAGTGGAAGCTGCAAGCGCAAAACTGGAAGCGAAAACAGATGTGCAGCGTCAATCTTTAGCGCAACTGATGGCAATTAAGCATCTGCCTTACATTGAGCTTGATACCACTGGCCAGCATGTCAAAGAGTTTCAAAAATTGGTAGGAGGGCGCTAGATGAGTGATCTTCCGCAACCCCCTGGCTCTTACATTCTGAGTGAGCTACATGACGTACCCGTACCGCCCAGTGTCAGCTGGTATCCGCAAACTGTCGGCTGGAAAATTCTAGCTGTGATATTCGTGCTGGCTTTAGTGTACATGGCTTATCGCATTCTGAGTAAATGGTGGATAAACCGCTATCGCAAGGAAGCATTGGATATGATCAGTCAGATTAATCCAAGCGATAGTGACATGCCGAAAACGCTATTCTCGATTCTAAAAATTGTTTTGATTCATATAAACAGCCGCAATGCCAGACTGTTTGATGGTGCTTTTCTTTCTAAACTTGACGAGCTGGAACCGAAAAAACAGGCTTTCAATGATGAAGTTTCCACATTGTGGCTCAAGAGTATCGTTAACCCCAAGATCGATCTTACGTATCAACAGCGAGTGCTTTTGATCGAGAAAGCAAACTTTTGGGTCAAAGAGCATTCGCATACGTCTGTCTCAAATATATCAACGCAAGGAACAGAGCCGAAGCAAGGTGGTCAGAATGATTGATCTCCTCTCTTTCATGGGGCTGTCTGGCTTTGAGCTTGCGCACCCTTTATGGCTGATTATTTTACCCCTGCCACTCGTGGTTTATTATCTGGTTCCTGCTTACCGAACTAAACAGACAGCGATTAAAGTACCGTTTTTTTCCCAACTGGTTGAAGCCATTGGTGAAACTCCGTCAGAGGGTGCAAGCCAGCTAACGCCAAGTTGGTGGCAGCGCGCGACGTTAATTCTCTCTTGGATATTGGTTGTTTGTGCGATGGCTAAGCCCACGATTCTGGGTGAGCCGCAAGTTCGAGAAAGCCTTGGTCGAGATGTCATGGTTGTGGTTGATCTTTCGGGCTCAATGGCTGAGGCTGATTTTACCTCGCGTACGGGTGAAAAAATCTCTCGCTTAGAAGCCGCCAAAGAAGTATTGGCAGATTTCGTGCAGTCACGTAAAGGCGATCGGCTTGGTTTGGTGCTGTTTGGTGACGCTGCATTTGTGCAAACCCCGTTTACTGCTGATCAAAGCGTGTGGTTAGAACTGCTTAATCAAACTGACGTTGCGATGGCTGGGCAGAGTACGCACCTTGGAGATGCGATTGGGTTAGCGATAAAAGTGTTTGAGCAGAGCGATAAGACTCGTAGTGAGTTAACGCAAGCGACAGAGCGTGAAAAAGTTGCGATTGTATTAACTGATGGCAACGACACTGGCAGTTTTGTTGAACCAATAGACGCGGCAAAAGTGGCAAAAGCGAAGGGGGTTCGCGTGCACGTTATCGCGATGGGCGATCCCCAAACCATTGGTGAAACGGCGCTTGATATGGACACGATTACACGAATCGCGGCTGAATCAGGAGGCGAGGCATTTGAAGCGCTCAACCGGGACGAGTTGGCAAAGGCCTATGAAGAAATCAGCCTGCTTGAGCCAGAGTTGTATGAAAGTACGACCTATCGGCCTAAACAAAGTTTGCACCATTACCTGATGGTCTTGGTGGTATTGATGCATTTGCTCGCGTTCAGTGTGGCGACACTCAGACGAAGAACCAAAGCGCGCTTTTCGACGGGGAAAGTATCGGTAGGAGAGCACGATGTTTGATTCTCTCAGCTTAACGCAATTTTTTACTCAGTTTCATTTCATTCGTCCTTTGTGGCTATTGGCGCTGATCCCGATGGTTTTCCTGATTTGGCTACGCTGGCATGAGGAGAGCAAACCAAGCTGGAAAGACATCCTGCCCGATCATTTACGTGAGGTACTGACAATAGGTGAGCATGGCTGGCGGAAACAATTGCCACTAAAACTCCTGATGGTCAATGTATTCATCGCTATTTTGATTTGTGCGGGCCCAAGTTGGCAGCGAGAGGCGTCACCATTTGGTGAGGACAAAGCGTCAATGCTGGTGGTTTTGGATAATAGCGACTCTATGTTGCAAAAAGATCTGCCGCCAAGTCGCTTAGAACGTTCTAAACAAAAAATCCGTGATCTACTCGCTGCAAGAAAAGGTGGTAAAACGGGGTTGGTGGTGTTTGCGGGAACGGCACACGTCGCTATGCCGATCACACAAGACAGCGCTGTTTTTGACCCATTCCTCGCGGCAATTGATCCCGAAATTATGCCGGTTAAAGGTAAACTCGCGGAGCAGGCATTACCTCTTATTGACCAGCAATTACAAGGATTAGCCGGCTCAACGGTGCTCTTAGTGACAGATGGTGTTAACCCTGCCACCATCAGTAAGTATGAAGATTATTTTGCCGATAAACCCTATCAGCTGTTGATATTGGCCGCTGGCAACCCTGATATTGTCAGTAATAACCCGATCGATCTCGATTCGTTGCAAACACTTGCAAGTAAAACTGATGGAAGACTTATTGAAGTAAGTGTTGATAACACAGACATTCAGCAATTGAGCCGGTATGTAGAGCGTAATATGCAGCTAAATGGTGAGTCTTCTATGCCATGGAAAGACATGGGCTATGTGCTTTTGTTTCCTATTGCGTTGATTATGCTGATCTGGTTCCGAAAAGGTTGGTTAGTTCAATGGTGCTTGATCGCAATGGTATCTGGAAGCGTGATGATGCCCGGCGAGGTAATGGCTGAAAATGTATCGCTAAAAGCTGAAGAGCCTCAAGTTGTACAAAAAGTGACGACGTTCGACAAAGCCGCCCAGTGGTGGTGGGACTTGTGGTTGACACCTGATCAACAAGGACAGCGGTTGTTCAACAAACAAGCGTATTTGGATGCGGCAAAGCATTTCTCAGATCCGTTACGAAAAGGAACCGCTTATTACTATGCCAGTGAATTTGAGCTAGCCCATAGCGCGTTTTTAGAAATGCAGAATGATCCTTCGGAAGAAGTTAGAGACTTTGGTTTATACAATGCGGCCAGCGCATTGGCACGTCAACGTGAATACTTGGCAGCGAGAGACTTGCTTCAATCATTGGCTAACAAACCAACACTAAGCCAAGCGTTACGCCCTGATGTTGAGCATAATTTGAAAGTCATCGGCGGCATTGTTGAGGACATCAATCAGATGAGTGAAAGTCAGGCCGGAACGGAACAAGAGATGTCGACTGAGCTTGGTGATAATCCGCAAACAGCAGAAGGGGCGGAAGAGCAAACGTCGCAAGAAATGATGATCAAAGAGACACTGAGTGCCGCAGAAATATTAGGCAATCAAGAGGTGGCAGATAAGTGGCTAAAACGTGTCGAGTCAGATCCAAGGGACTTTCTACGTGCAAAATTTCAAATTCAACTCAACTCGCCGGCAGCGAGTGGTACTACTGATGAACGTGGTAATGATAACGAGGAGATAACGCAATGATAGAGCTATTTCGACGCGTTATGAGCCGCTACCTGCCTTGCTTTTTCATAGTATTGACCAGTTTCTGTACAAGTGGTTTGGTGAGTGCACAAGATATCAATCAGTTACAGCGCAATCATGATGTGGAGATAAAAGCGTGGGTTGGAAAAGCGACAAGTAACGAGGAAAATCGTAACTCACCCAACTTCAGTGTCAACGAGCAAGTCATTCTGACTATAGAGGTGGCGACGCCGCGCTGGTTTACTGGCGGAACGCGAGTGGGCTCTGTGGAAATTCCGGATGTGATTGCCAAACAACGTAACCAACTGGCAACCAATTTCACTGAGAGAAAAGGTGGGCAAACCTGGTCGCGCCAACGTTGGGAAGTGACGTTGTATCCTCAAGTATCGGGTGATTTTGTCGTTCCTCCCATTGCAGTGTGGGTTCAAGTTTCAGCGCCTGATGGAAAAAACGTCTCAGGAACTCTTTACACGCAGCCAATTCGGTTTTCAGCATCGTTACCGTCTGGCTTATTGAGCGACAATACCCAGTGGTTTACTGCGACACATGTCGACGTAAATCAAGAGTGGGAAACGTCTTCTGAACCGCTAAAAGTTGGCGATGCGATCACGCGAAAAGTAACGATAACCGCACAGGACAGCTTGTCGGTGTTACTACCTGACCTGCTAAAAGGTGAGTCTAACGATAGTTATCAAACTTACTTACAGCCTCATCAGCTTACCGATACACAAACGCGTGGAGACTATCAATCTACCCGAACTGAAGAAAGTGTGTATGTGATTCAGCAGGGAGGAGAGTTCTCGTTACCTGCTTATGAATTCCAATGGTGGAACAGCGAAACGCAGCAGCTCGAAAGCATCGTGATTGAAGGACAATCATTTCAAGCAAAACATACGTTAAAGTCGTTTGTTAAAGCCTATTTCGTCTGGATTATCGGTCTGGTGAGCACTTTGGTTTTGGGGTTTGTTTTCCTTCTAGCCATCAAGCGTTATTACCGTTCAAGGCCAATTCCACCATGGCTGAACTTGCATCGATTACTCAAAGAAAATCGCTGGGGAGAGGCGAGAGCCGCCCTTTACAGGCAGTTACGAGTGAACACTTATGAATTGGAGATGCGCCATGCAGATTCCAGTGACTCATGGCAGAAAAGCGCATCTCGAATGCAAAGTGGAGAACGCAGTTCTAGCCTGATCAAGTCGATGTGGCGTAAAATTCAGACGAAACAAAGTCATCTTAAACTTCGCATACCAAAAGCTTTACCTCAATTGGATAAGTTAAAGCAAAGAGATGGTATTGAATAAAGCTGAGCGCTACTATAGTCCTTTGTTTTTCATTAAAGAATAGATGTTACATGAGCCAAGAATTTATGCGCCGTGCGTTGGAGATTTCTCGAAATGCACTACCAGCGTGTCAACCTAATCCACCAGTAGGCTGTGTTTTAGTTAAAGACGGTCAGATCGTCTCCGAGGGCTACACTCAGGCTATCGGTGGAAATCATGCCGAAGTGGAAGCGTTGAATGGATACAAGGGAACGTTAGAGCAGGTCACCGCTTATGTGACACTTGAGCCTTGTTCGTTTGTTGGAAGAACGCCTGCCTGTGCGGTGACATTGGTAAATACTGGCATCAAAAAGGTTGTCGTTGCCATGCTCGATCCCGATCCTCGCAACAGCGGCCGTGGTATCGCTATCTTAGAGCAAGCTGGTGTTGAAGTAGAAGTCGGAGTTTGCGGTGAGGAAGTGAGTGCGTTTTTGACGCCGTATTTGGGTAAATCTTAGTTATTTATCAAACAGACCACTTTAACCGTTTTAAGTAGGGAGTTTTTGTCTACACTCTCGAAAGTACCGAGCAGTAAGAAACGCTACTAAGCCACAGAGACGGATTTCAATGAAAACAATACGAGCGATACTAAACGGCAAAAAGGCTGGCATACCCGAGCTAAGAAACGCGATTATGGAGACGCGTGAGCAAGGCGTCGACGTGCAAGTTCGTGTGACTTGGGAATCCCTAGACATGCCACGTTTAGTTAAGGAAGCCGTAAATGAAGGGATTACGCGTATTGTTGTTGCAGGCGGCGATGGGACGATCAATGAAGCAGTTTCGGCGATTGCTCAAATTGAAGACGACCAGCGGCCTGAACTGGCGATAATTCCACTTGGCACCGCCAATGACTTTGCTACTGCCAATCGTATTCCTGTTTCTATTTCTGACGCCTTGTCTTTGGCTGTGAATGGACAATCCGTTTCTGTTGATTGTGTAAAAGCGAATGATCGTTACTTTATCAATGTCGCTACGGCAGGGTTTGGTGCCGAAATTACCACTGAAACACCAGTCGAATTGAAGAATTTTTTAGGTGGCGGAGCTTATACTCTGACAGGTGTGGTAAAAGCTTTGGGCTTTAAACCGTACGATGGAACCATCACAGTCGATGACGGAAGCTACGAAGGTGGGATATTACTCGGTGCATTCTGCAATGGCCGTTTGGCGGGCGGTGGCCAGTCGTTGGCTCCAAACGCGATGATCGATGATGGTTTAATGGATTTAACGCTGGTTTGTCCATTCTTACCTCATGACTTGCCTAAAGTGATCGAAGAGATCAATAACCCAAGGATTACAGGCGAGTTCGTTAAGCACACACGGACAAGCTGGTTGGAAATTGACTTCCCAAATCCATTACCTCTGAATTTAGATGGGGAGCCATATCGCTCGCGTAAAATACGTTTCGAAGTGTTACCTCAAAGCATTCAGTTAATTCTACCGAGTGACTGTCCGTGTGTTGGTACATCTGGATAATCCCCTTGTTATCCTCATTATGTGGTTGTTTTGGCAGTCACGTAACAGACTGAAAACGGTACCTTAAGTCGGTTAAACTCTTTATTCCAGCGCCATTGATTGTCTTGCAGTTTATCACCAGGGCCTTTCACTTCTATCCATTCAAATTGATCTCCCTTAAATGCAATTAGGTCCGGCATACCATTACGGTAGAGCTTGAGATCACGGAGTTGGACGCTGAATAGATCGACTAGCATTGACGTCGGAATGGTTGTGAGTGCATGTTCGATAAGCGCTTTACTTACCGCGCCCCAATGAACGAACGGATTGCTTATCCCAATCTTGGCATCGTATCTTTCTATTAACTGTTTTGTATTTCCAGTTTCGAGGCTATTGAACGCGGATGTGATTAACTTTTCGCGTTTAGAAGCAAAGTCACTGTGATACAAATCGAGTGGGCGATGTTGGTAGGCGTTTATAAAAGCGCCTTCTACGGGAGCAAAAATGGCGTCCCAGAAGGTTAAACCAAATAATGCATTGAGCAACGTATTCTCTGCATAAAATACTTGCCAGCCCAATTTTTCAAAGTGTTCCTTGGTGACAAGTTCGACTCGTTGTTGTGATAAATCCAGTTCAAGACGATGTTCATCGCACTGTGGCTTGGGTGTTCTTGGTACCTTTTGTCCAAGTTTTCGCTTTACGCGTTGTTCTAGCTTTTGTGCCACTTCAAACTCGGAGGCATTGATAGGTGCTTCTAACATACTTGTGACAATGTCACTCAATCGCGTGTTTTGCTCCAATTTATCATAAATGCGTGCGCGGCGTTCTCTACTCGGTGGGAGTTGGGTTTGCTCAAAAAGCGCCAGTGCGATTTCAAGTTCATTGATACGCTCGTAGTCTCTTGCTATGTCGTTAAGCATGTGTTCACGCTTTCTATCCACGTAGTCGTGCTTGACTGCGTCTGGCATGGCTTCAATGAGCAGATCAAGGTTGGTCTTATCTTTACGATCAAATTGCCAGTACAGGTTTGAGAGTTGACTGAGTTCAATCAATCTATCAATTTGCTCTCGCGAATCAAAAAATCGGCGCTCTTTGCTTAACTGATAGTGTTCGAACTGATGCAAGCCAAGATCATCGAGTACGAACTGGCTTAAATCCTGATGAGTATTGGCGAAGAATAACGTGAGCAAGACATCAATCATATGAGCGGCATTCAGCCGGATCACAGAAAATTCTAGTAAATCAAACTGGTCGAACTCAGTATTGCTCAAACACTCAACGAGATTGTCTTTTTTCAGTGATTTAGGTAGCTCAGGGTAAAGCGCAGAGATTTCTGACTTGGTCAGTAAGTGAGTCGCTAACTCTTGGTGGGAAAGCGCAGGGGATAGCTCAATAAGTCCCGATTGTTCGAGCTCTGACAGGGCTTGGTGAAGAGAGGGAATTTCCTGATAATTGAGTTTATCACTGCGAAACCAACACCCTTTACGGCTATACAGTCGCACTAACAGGCATTGTGATGGTTTGTCCAGTTGCTCGAATGTTGTGAGCCAATGGTGCTCTTCCTCTAGTAATAAGTCACTGTACCAATGCGCAGCATGTTGGGTTAGTTTGAGGAAATTATCTAAATAGTAATCTGGTGCAAGTTCGACAGGTTTTTGCATAATTCGACAGGATTTTTATACCGATAACAAAAAAGGCTTAACCAATAGGTTAAGCCTTTTCAACATCAAATCAATCCACAATTATGCGATTTTAAGCTTCGCAACTTTTGCTTCAGTTAGTGGCTTAGTGATGAATGCTAATACGATACATACTGCCATCATTGCTGCAGAAACGGTGTAAGCCAGAGTGTAACCTTCGCCATTCGTCATTGAGTAACCAACTACAGCTGCACCAATAGCGCCACCAATACCCCATGCTGTGTATAGCACACCATAGTTAGTTCCGTAGTTTTTCAGACCGTAGAATTCTGCTGTAAGAGTAGGGAATACAGCCAGAAGTGTGCCGTAACCAACTGCTGCGATAGCGGTACCAATGATTAGGGTAAACTCTGAATCGAACGTTGCGAACAACGCCATGTTGACGCCTTGCAGGATGAAAGCAAGCAGAAGCGTGCGAACGCCGCCAATTTTGTCTGCAAGCATACCAGCAACAACACGACCACCTGAGTTGAATACTGCAAGAATAGACGCCAGGTAAACCGCGTTAGGCAGGTTAGCTTGAACACTTGCAATTGTCGTGATGTTACCGATGATCATAAGACCAACAGAAGCTGCAAACGCATACATGATCCATAGTGAGTAGAACTGTGGCGTTTTCAGCATCGCTTTCCAGGTTAAATCGTCAGACTTTTTAAGCGCTTTAGGTGCTTGGCCTTCTTTTACTTTAGGCTCTGCTGGCGTGTAATCGGCTGGTGGGTTGTTAATGGTTGCTGCAAGTGGAACGGCAATCGCCAGGACACCAACACCAAGAATCATAAAGCTGGTTTGGATGCCCAGGCTTTCGATCAATGCAGACGTTACAGGCGCTAGGTAAATAGCTGCCAGACCAAAACCTGCTGCGATGATTCCGTTAACCATACCTTTCTTAGAGGCGTGGAACCATTTCATTGCAGAAGGTGACAAACATGCGTAACCAAAGCCGATACCAGCACCAGTGATCACACCGAAAGTGATGTTCAGCATCAATGGTGAGTCAACAAAGCCAGATGCGATCATGCCCAAACCTGTTAGAACCGTACCAAGAATAAGGATCAAACGTGGACCCATGCGGTCTTGTAGGATGCCTGCAACAAGAAGACAGATAGAGAAAGTGATGGTTGCAGTCGCGTACGGTGCAGAAGCTTCTGCAGCTGTCCAACCGGATTCAGTTACCAGTGCCTTATTGAATACACTCCAAGCATACAGGATGCCAAGACAAAGGTTGATGCAGAAACCTGCTAGCAGGATACGCATCGCTTTATCAATCTTACTCATTTTTTCTCTCGGTTAACTCTTTGTCGGGAGTATGGAACCAATCGCTGACAATCAGCATTTGGAATTCCTTCTCTCCAGCATTAAAGAGTGGTGGGTTTAAAGGTGTTTTTTATAAAAATAAGTTTGCGTTTTTCAACATTTGACGCAATTGGCGCGGATTATAACCAATAAATATGTGATTGGAATCTCTTTTTGAGGTTAGTTTTAAAATTTATTTGAATCTATAAAACCATGTGCACCTATACGGCGATAGATGTAAATAACTCGTTAATGGGGTTGGGTGGTGTCGTTGTCTTGTTTGATGCTGTAAAGAAATTAGGTGAACATGTTGAACTTAGATATTTAGTTCACATTTTTAGAGAAAAGTTACGAAATATTTCTGTGTTAACACTTTGTGACAAGATTGCCTAAAATGAGAGCTTCTAAAGCTAAGTATTGGATACAAAGGATTTATAAGGATTAAGTTGTTAACCTTTTGTAATAAGGTTATTTGGTTGGGTGGGTTGTACATAAAGCGAGCAAAAAATGTGCTTGTAATAGCATGCAAAATGAGCAGAATATAGCGAAAAATGAGTTTTCATTTATGAAGGGATGCTTTTTTCGATTTATTGTGAGGTAACTTATGAAACTGTTCCTAGTGCTTTTCGCTTCTGTTTCTGCAGGTGTGGCATCGGCAGAGCATTTCCATTCATTTATGTTAGGTCTTTCTATCGCTTCCTTGGCTGTTGGTAGCTGCTACTTTTTCGCTTTTCGTAGCTCTCGCTTCCCGCAACTTGCGCTGTTCTTGTTAATCTGTGGCATGCTGTCTAAATTGGCAATTACCGTTACTGGTGTAATGTGGGGTATGTCTGCGGAACTGATTACTTCGCCTATAGTGTTTGCGTTGTCTTACTTCTTCTTCTCTCTGGCAGTAACGTATCTGTGGTTTAGTTACCGCCAAAGCGTTACACGAGTTCCAGAGCGCTTTAAAGCCGCGTAAAAAAGATAATGTTAGAAAAACGCCAGCGATAATTCGCTGGCGTTTTGCTTTTTGTATTAAAGGCGAAAAACAAAGATACGTTTCTAACCAGATATTGTTAGTGGCGGTTCTGGTACTTCAAGGAAGCAAGCCACAACGCGATAAAGCTCTCCTTCTGCGACCGTAACTTCACCATCAGACTCGATTGCGAGTCGGCATGCCTTAACAAACCTTTCTCGTTCTTTTGGTTTTAACTGCAGTAGCAGTTCCAGCGCAGCACGGCTCAAACTCCAGTTGTCATTTGCTTTTTCTAAATCATGTTTAGGAAACCCCAAACAAGCGAGCGCAGAGTGGTACGCGCGTTGTGCATGATCCTGTTGGGAGTGGCTAACCCAAGCCAGTTCCCTGAGCAACCAAAACACACTTTCTTTTAGCTGTTTTAATGTTTTTTTCTGCTTCGTATTCCCAAAAGAAACAAGTAACTGTTTTTCCAGCAAGTTGATCACGCACCATTCTGCCAGCGAGTAATCATTATCAGTTTGAGAAAGATCACGCAGCACTTCACAAAGTCTATTCCGCTGACCTTCGCTAAGGGATTTAAGAGCGGGTATTGCTAATTCAAGCAAAGGAAAGCGGAGATGAAGCGGTATTTCGTAATCGAGCCAAAGGAGTAGCTTCGTTTGAGAGGAAGGTGGTATGTGACATTTTATCATCTCTCGTTGAATATCACTGCCATCGAAGATGATTAGGAAAGTAATGAAGCGCGCACTGTAGGGCTCACGCGCAAGGTCCACAAGTTCTGAAGGTAGTTGTTCAATTAACCGCTGGCCTGCGTCATTGAACTGAACAGGCGCTGTATCTGGCTTGTTGGGAGTTAGTGGTGCGTTTTCCGCAAATCCGCTTATTTGATCACCAGTAAAAGAGGCACTGCTATTGTCAGTCAGGTGCGAATAGTTTCCATCCCAGTTAGGCTCAATACGGCGAATTCTTTCATCAAGCGGTGGGTGAGTTGCAAACAAACCAGAAAATCCGGAGAGCTTACTTTGTCCAAACATCATATGACTCATTTCGTCACTTGCTTTGGTATCAAGTGTCGAGCCGTGAGAATTGCTGCCAATTTTTTTGAGTGCGCCTGCTATTCCCTGATCGTTACGCGTAAACTGAACGGCACTCGCGTCGGCTAAAAATTCACGCTGACGAGAGATCGCGGCTTTTATCATAGAACCAAACAGTGTGCCTAACCAACCCAGTATCAGACAGACGATAGCGATCAGTAGAATGGCGGCATAACCTTTGCTGGAATCTGAAGAGCTACGTGAAAGTCCCCGAGATGTACGGTGAGAATTATCCAGTACTAAGTGGCCAAAATGAGCGATACACGTAATGCCGAATAAGACACCAATCAGTCGAGTGTTGAGGCGCATGTCGCCATTCAGGATATGGCTAAATTCATGCGCGATGACGCCCTGAAGTTCATCACGATTAAAGCTATCAAGGGCTCCCTGGGTTACGCCAATGACAGCGTCGTCGATACTCATACCTGCGGCAAAAGCGTTAATTCCTTGTTCTTCTGCCATCAAGTAGACAGAAGGAACAGGAATGCCCGAAGCAATTGCCATCTCTTCAACGACATTAAGCAGTTGCCTGTGCTTCGAATCTAACGTATCTGGCGAAATAAGTTTGCCTCCAATACTTTCTGCCACTCCGCGTCCACCATTTGAACTTAGCTCGCTAAGCCGAATGAATGAACTAACGAAGACAACTAACGTTACTCCGGCAAAGCTTAACAAACCATAAGTTATGACGTTTTGGGTATCAAATGGCTTACCAGTGGTGCCAAAATAGATACCAATCGATGCAATACTAACCAGACTGGTGATGGCTAATATTGCCAACACAAACAGCATGACTAAAAGCCCGGTTCGCTGACGTGCAGTATCTTGATGGTGAAAAAAATCCATTAAAACTCAACCTTCGGCGCTTCTTGGATGGCTTCGCTATCAGCAAACTCGAGCAATTTACCGTCCTGAAATCCAAACATGTTGGCAAAAATGACGGGAGGGAAAGTTTGTTTGTAGATGTTATAGCTGGTTACTGAATCATTAAATGCCTGACGCGCAAACGCGACTTTATTTTCTGTACTGGTCAACTCTTCTTGCAATTGGCTCATTGTCTCATTGGCTTTTAGCTCTGGGTAAGCTTCAACTACAACATTAAGTTTACCTAGAGCGCTTTGTAACATGCCTTCCGCTTGGCTAAGTTGGCTTATCGCAGCATCGCTGTCTGGCGCTTCACTCGCTGCCTTAAGACCAGATAATGCTTGGTTTCGTGCTTGAATTACACGTTCGAATGTCTCTTTCTCATGCTCCATATAGCCTTTTGCGGTGTTGACTAAATTTGGAATTAGGTCGTAGCGGCGTTTGAGTTGAACTTCGATTTGAGCAAAGCTGTTTTTGAATCGGTTTCGCAGAGTCACCAGTTTGTTGTAGATGCTAATGGCGTATGCCGCGATAAGGAGAACAATAACAATAAAGACGATCAGTGCAGTCATAATCAGTTCCAGGTTTCGAGTAAGTTAGGTTTTTTATATAAGCTGCTGACACAGTAAGCAAACTCTAACGCGAATACCGTTGCACATACGCGAAATATGTCACGTGTTGAATAATGTTAATAGGTTGTGAGAGTGATTGGAAAGACAGGGAAGAGGTAATAGAAGACTGGAGTAGCACTGCTATAAATGAAAAGGCCCGACGTTGCATCGGGCCTTTGTGATTTTTGAAACTAGATGTTGTCACCAGACCTACTAAGCACTCATTGGTACCAGTACCATTGTGCCTATGATTACTGTTACCAAGCCTGCCAGTACAGGTACAGAGGTACGTTTAACCACTTCGAATGGGCTTATTTTCGCCATGCCAGATGTGGCTACGATGACGCCTGATACCGGAGAAATCGTGCGACCTAGATTCGATGCTTGCAGCATTGGGATGATTAAGAACGCAGGGTTCAGGCCCATTTTCGCTGCCAGTGAAGGAGCAAGCTCAACGAAAGCATAGAATGGTGCGTTACCAGAGCCTGTAGCGATTGCTGCCGCAACAGTTAGGGCTGTCAAAATCAGCATAAGAGCAATGCCGCCAGCACCAGCCTGATCCGCTAGGTGAAGTAGGTTATCAATTGCGCCAATAGACATCAGACCTTGTGCAAATACACCAGCAGCAACCAACAGCATTACTACGCCTTTAAACGCGTCGGCCATACCTTCGTAACAAGAATCCAGATCTTCCAGAGACTTTTTGCCGTCAAACTTATTTACAACGTAATGAATAATCGCACCCAAGAAAATAGAGCCAACCACGATGGTATAGATATCCAGACTTAAGCCTGGGATGGTACGGCCATTGAAGAGAAAGACACCGAAGATTGGCAAAAACGGCAGTGCTGCGTAAAACGCCGGTGCATCAGCTTTGATTTCTGATACGTCAATTTTTTCCATTGGCGTATTTTCTTTCTTATCCAGATACTTGTTCCAAAAGAAAGCAGCCGCAGCCATGACGATGATGGCGCAAATCGATACAGGTAGAACGGTTTGCACAGCAAATACATCAAGAGCCAGTCCTGATTTCTCTGCAGCGATAACCACATCGCCTGAAGTCGGAGAAAGAATGATCGCGGCTGGTGACGCACAGACTGCAACGGCTGCTGGGCGCGAGATACCCATCGCTACCATCATCGGGAATAGCGTTGCCATCAAAAGTACACCTAAACCAGTCGCTGAGCTTACTGCTAGAGACATCAAACAAGCCACGATGTACGCTGCAACTAAAAGAACATAAGGAGACTTAATGACAGAAAGTGGTTTCGAGAACTGTTTTACTACTACGTTGTTGGCGCCGATGTGTGTCATGTAAGACGCAAAACCACAAAGCAGCATAATCTGCATGCCTAAGCCACCACCACGGTATTGAAGCATGTATTTAACGTATTCTAATGAGTCCGTTACCATGTTTCCTGTTGAAGTGATGCTTGATGGCAGAACTTGGTGGCCTAAAAAGCCAGTCATGAGAAGTAAACTAATACCTGCAGTTAAAAGCACGCCGGCTGCTTTATAGCCTTTGACAATAAAGTAGCCCACGGCAATGGTCACTATTAAGCCAATTAAGAGCTCTAGCATAAGTGTCTCCAGATGTAATGAAAAAAAGGATGAAACTGTGTCAATTTATGACAGAGAATGTACAGAATTCTTGTCTGTGGCACGAGTTGAATCTGGGACTTACATGATCTAAAACAAATTATAATTTAATAACTAACGACGATTTATTATTTTGTTTAATTATGGATTAATAGGTGTTATATGCTGAATTGTATGGTTAGGAAAGAAACAAAATACTGAGGTTGATTTGCAATTAAAACGACTTGGTGTCCAGAAAATTTTCAAAAAAGGCAGTTGAAAGCGGATTGTGAATTAAGAGGGATATAAGAAGCAAAAGCCCCGATAACTCGGAGCTTTTTAACAGGAGGTCGGGATAAGGTTACGCGTATTGACGAATCATTAGATTCCAGCTCTGCTGTTGTCTTTCAAACTCGGCTTTGATCTGCTGATACTTCAATTTGCAGAGTGAGTATTCATACTTTTTCACGACGTCTGCGGTCTTTTGACTGAACAGCTCTTTTCGAACTTCATAGTACTCCTGCATATGATGAACAAGAGAATCAAACTCTTGCTGAAGTTGGTCGAGAATCGGTTGTGTATTAGGCCTTGATTCTAGCTTTTCTTTAGTTGTCTTCAACAATTGGGTAGCCCGCGCTTTTTCTATTCTGAAAGTCGGCGTTGTACGTAATTTCGAGGTTAACCCTAACCAAGAGCAAGATTTAATCAGCCATTTGGTTGGGTCGTAATGCCACCAATATACGCCGTTACGGTAGTCATTCTCAAAGATGTGATGAAAATTATGGTAACCCTCGCCAAAGGTAAAAAAGGCCAGGATTCCATTATCACGCGCTGTATTTTTGTCAGTAAACGTCTGTTTACCCCAAACATGAGCCAATGAATTGATAAAAAAGGTCGTGTGGTGGCTCATAAATAAGCGAACTGCGCCCACAACCAGTAGCATTCCCCATACATCACCATAAAGAAGTCCCAAGGCAACGGGAAAACCGATATTTGTCACTAGCGCAAGTGGGACATAGTAGTCGTGTTGCCACATCACAATCTTGTCGCGTTTCAGATCACGACAGTTAGTGTATTCATTTTGCTTGGACTTATTGTAATCACGTAGCATCCAGCCAATGTGTGAGTACCAGAAGCCACGCTTGGCTGAATAGGGATCTTTATCGTTGTTATCCACGTGTTTGTGATGGACACGGTGATCGGACGACCAATGTAATGCACTGTTTTGTAGAGAAAACGCACCGCCTATAGCAAATACGAAACGTAAAATTGGATGAGCCTCATACGTTTTGTGGCTCCAAAGGCGATGATATCCCGCAGTAATCGACAAGTTGGTAAAACTGAACGCAATAATGCCCCAAATCAAATGTTCCCAGCCCAACCCAAAGCGGTAGGCATACCAAGGTGCAACAATGAAAGTAAGAACGAAGCTGGCCGAAAATATTAATATATTCAACCAGATAATAGGTGGTCTGTTTTGAGTCACAGTGTTTTCCTGACTTTGAGCTAACAACTGTGCGCTAGAATATCAGCGTACACGTGTAAGTCAAATTGAAGTTATACAAATGTGATGATTCTTGTAGTGTATTCTCCATAAACTTGTCGGCATATTTTGCTTTTAATTAAATAATGAGTAGTATTAAAAAATGAGCTTTGGCTTAAGCTATGGAAAATCTACCAGTAAATAAGGTCTAAATTAGTGAAAAAGACCAAATTATGGCAGAAGAGCAGGATTTATAAGAATATAGGAATACGTAATGGATTTACGACTAGCGGAATATAAGGACTACGAGCGCATCGCGCATCTGCATGCGGAGAGTTGGAAACGTCACTATCAAGGTATCCTCAGTAGCAGTTATTTAGACAAAGATGCTTTGGATGATAAAATGCTGATTTGGCAGACCCGTCTTACCAATCCTCCGTTTAATCAGCACATCGTACTTGCAGAAGAGGGTGGTCTTTTAATTGGCTTTGTTTGCATCTTTGGTAACCATGATTTTGAGCGTGGAACTTTTATTGATGCATTGCATGTCGATGACGCGTTTCGTAGCCGTGGTATCGGAAAACAACTCTTACTTGCCGCCGCTGAATGGCAGCAACAATTCTTCAAAGACAGTGGCTTATATCTGGAAGTCGTTTCACAAAATACTTCAGCAATTGAATTTTATCGCCATATCGGTGGGCGAGAGTGCCAGGAGCGTATTTGGCGCGCACCGGGAGGCACGGAAGTGATGGAAAAAGTGTTTAGTTGGCCGAGTGCGCAAGCTTTGGTAAATGGCATTGAGGACCATGTTGTCTATTCGTAGCCATCGCGTTAGCTTATGATGTTATATGTATAAAGAGCAGCAGGTCGCTGCTCTTTTTGTTGGGCAAGAGCAAGATTGTTTAATATTTATACCATTCCATACTGTATATCGTGGTTGAGTCCTATATAATCACCAGCCCAAAAAGATAATAACAATGATAATCAGTGACAGATATGGAACATCAGAGTAAAGCAGGTAAGTTGGGTTATATGGATGCGATGCGTAAAGTCTATCAGTACGCAGAGCCCAACCTCACACTTGTTGGCTGGCTAGGTTTTATTGGTTTCCCTCTATATTACGTGGTTTGGGAAATGATGTTTCCACAAACTTATGAAAACTTACCGCTGCGTTTGTTCTGCTCACTATTATTCTTAGGCATTATCTTCAGAAATCGATTTCCTTCGGCTTGGCACCGTTACATTCCCATTTATTACCAGGTTACCATCACACTCTGCTTGCCATTTTTCTTCTTCTATATGTTGTTGATGAATGACTGGTCCGAAGTTTGGGTGATGTCGTTCATGTGTGCGATCTTCCTGCACATTTTGTTAGTACATGTCACCAGAGTCATGTTTGCACAGACCTTTACTGGAGTTGCGCTAGCGACGTTTTTTGCCTGGGTATCAAAAGGTTTCCAAATTGACATTGCAATGGATTGGGCACATGTTCCGATCTTTTTGTTTATCTATGTTTTTGGCAATATGTTCTATGTGCGAAACCAAGTTGAACACGAATCAAGAGTGTCATTAGCCAAATATTTTGGTGCAGGCATCGCTCATGAAATGCGCAACCCTCTTAGTGGTCTTTCGACGTCTATTGAACTGATTCGTTCTATATTGCCAGGTAAGCAAATGGCCGATAGCGATCAATATCTTATGACGGGTAAAGATATCGCGCTGCTAAATGAAGTCAGTCAAGACGCCAAGAGTATTATTCATTCAGCGAATGAGACGATTGATTTATTGCTTACTTCTATTGATGAAAATCGTATTTCGCGCTCCACTTTCAAAAAGTATTCCTCTCGTGATGTTGTAGAGCAGGCGATAGACAGTTTCAGCTATGAGCGTTCGACAGACAAACGCGTTATTTCTCTGGATGTGCGGGACGAATTCTGCTTCTTAGGTAGTGATACACTGCTTCAATATATTATGTACAACCTTTTGAAGAATTCTTTTCATCACCGTAGCTCCGAAGATTTCCATATTCTTGTAGAGCTAAAAACTGAAGAGTCGGTAAATAAAATCATTGTGACGGACAATGGTGCAGGTATCGCGTCTGACGTGATTCCCAATATTTTTCAGGACTTTTACACCACTGGCAAATCAAAAAGCTATGGTCTCGGGTTGCCATTCTGTAAAAAGGTGATGTCCTCATTTGGCGGTAGCATTGAGGCGAAGTCCGTTCTCGGTGAGTGGTCTCAGTTTACTTTGAGCTTTCCGCGCTTAAACTCTGACGTTGTCACCAAGATCAAACAAGAACTCATTATGTTGAAGAGGGTTCTTGTTGTGTCGAATCAGGACATACTTCTCTCCAGAGGTTATGAGACGAGCAGCCAAATGGGTTTTTCGCTGAAGTGCATGCAAGTAAATGAAGCACTTGATCACAAGCAAAATGATTGTGATTACGATGCGATTTTTATTGATTTACATAGCTTAGACAGCGCTGTTGATCAGCTCCAGCAATTTGAATCCTTGTTCGCCTACAGCGAAGCACGCATCGTTTACTTATTTGAGCGTCATCCAGTTCCCAAAGAATATCAGCCAGTTAATGAACCGATATGGGTAGAAACGCAAGCGTGGTTGCTTAATACAGCAAATACCATTGACCAAATTCTTTTTGAGCCACAGGATACCACGGTCTCATCAAACAACAGTGAAACCGTACCGTCGGTGCACTCGGACAGACACACAATTATGGTGGTCGATGACAACGAATCACTACGAAAATTTACCGCTATATTGTTGGAAAAGCAGGGGTTTGATGTCATTCAGAAAGAAGACGGACAACAAGCGGTCGAAGCGTTAGAAACAGAGAGTATCGATGTGATTCTCATGGACATTGAAATGCCAGTGATGGATGGGATTGAAGCCTCAAAAGTGATTCGAAACTCTAACAAGCGTTATGCGTCGGTCCCTATTATTGCTTATACAGGAGATAGCACAGGCATTACTTTGGATAAAATTGACTCTTCCGGTATGTCTGATTTCATTGTGAAACCAGCCGATAAAAGCCGCTTACTCGATAAAATAGCGAGTTGGGTATAATACCAATCTAAATAAGTATTTAATCATTCTTGCTAGGTAAAATCGCTGATAGCTGCGTTATAGATTTTGAAATTAGAATAACTAGTTACTGCAATCTATGCCTTGCTCTAAGTGATTTTTCCAGCGCAATTAAAAGACCATCTACTTATCCAGATTGGTATAAAAAAGCTCAGCATTAGGCTGAGCTTTTCGGTATAGGGTTTAAAGAGTGGAATTAACGCTTGTTACGCAAGTAGCGTTTACGTCGTTCTTCTTTACGTTTGGCTTTTTCTTCTTCTTTACGCGCGGTTTCGACTTCCACTTCGATAAGCTCTTGCGTAATCATTTCTGGTCGCTCTAAAGTGATCTGGCCTAACGTTCCCTGACGTAACTCATGAAGCAGAATTTCAGATACTTTGTGTAGATCAACACGGCCGCCTGCACGTAACGCGCCTCGACGACGACCAATCTCTTCCATGATTTCGATATCAGATTCTGGAAGCTCTTCAATTTGATAACGTTGTTTCAGCTTATCAGGGTATTGAGCGGCTAAGTATTCGATGGTGTAAAATGCCACTTCATCATATTCCATCGCGGTATCTTTCACGGCACCTGTTGCAGCAAGACGAAAACCACTGTGCGGGTTTTCTACTTTTGGCCATAAAATTCCTGGCGTGTCAGATAGAACAATACCATTTTGAAGGTTGATACGTTGTTGACGACGCGTTACCGCAGGTTGGTTACCCGTTACGGCGATCGTACGACCTGCAAGCGTATTGATGATGGTTGATTTACCAACGTTTGGAATGCCCATGATCATGGTACGAATGTTTTTGCCGATTTCTTCGCGGTGAGGTGCAAGCTTACGGCAAAGTTCCATAATTTTATGAACTTCCTGAGGCTCAGACGTTGTGATGGCCATCGCTTTCACATTCTGTTCTTGCTCAAGGTGATCAATCCAGAGCTGAGTCATTTCTGGGTCTGCCAAATCGCGTTTGTTCAATACCTTAACGACCGGCTTGTCACCACGAATCTGAGAAATCAAAGGGTTTTCGCTACTAAAAGGAATACGGGCATCCAGTACTTCGATGATCACATCCACTTGTGGGATCGCTTCTTCGATCTCTTTACGTGCTTTGTGCATGTGGCCAGGAAACCACTGGATTGAGTTATTAACCATTTGAGTTACTACCTTAAATTCTGTGCTCATACGGGGTACGGTTACTAACCTGAATACTTGGCGGAACGTTTTGATATGGCCAGTATACTGGAAGTTGTAAGTATCTTTCCTATGTACCGCAGAGTTGAGCTTCATTCTGCTGTTAATCGTGTAGTTTATCACGTAATCCCATTAAGCACTCAAGATGATGGCGAAAAACCGTTTACTGAGTATTAAGTGCCGAATATTTGAGCTTACAGTTATTCATCCTCATCTTTACAAATGTAAGATGCAATCTGGTTAATATTATTTGCTGAGATATTGAGCGCAAAAAGAATGTAGTCAAAGGTGGAAGATTCTGTAGGAATGTACTTACTAATTTTAAAATAATCTTTATATATCAATATAATATGTATGTTTTGTTGTGGTGTTGATATTTGACTTTTGAGCCTCTCAGATTAATCTGACTTCCCAATCAGAGGAAGTCGTTATGATCAGCATTTTAAGAAAACTATTCTTGCTATCCGTTACGTTATTTAGCGTTGTGGTTTCTTTTAATGCACCTGCGGACTCAACGATTAAAGAGCGAAAAGACACGGTGGTTGTTGGCGTGATTACTCAGCACAACGCCGGTGACTCAATGCTTGATAGTATTGGTCCTTTCTATGACATCAACCTAGATTACCTGACCAACATTTCAAAAGCGCTTAACTTCAAGCTAGAGCTTCGTCCTTACAAACATATTCCTCCTTTGTTAGCTGACGTAGAGAGCGGTGTCATCGATGGCGCAGTTGGGTTTAGCAAAACAAGTGCACGGGAAGGTCGCTTCCTGTTTTCGCAGCCATTCTTTTCAAGCACCATTGCAGTTTGGTATCAAGATGCCAGCCTTAAGCAACGATCAAATCAGGAAATTCACTGGGTTTGTGTTGAAGGCAGCTCATATTGTCACAACCTTAAATCTCAGGGGTTCGACAACATCAGTTATGCCAGAACGCGATTAGAAGCCTTTGAAAAGGTCCGTTCTGGTCAAGCGAATGCACTCATTTCTACTTATGTCGCGATCAACCAATATCTTGATCAGCACAATATCGTTAAAGGTTTGGTAGACATACCAGAATGGCTGAATTATGAAAACGTGAGTTTCATTACTTCGCCTGAAAATCAGGACCTTATTAATCAGATCAATAAGATTCTAAGTTGGGAAAAGAGCGGGAAAAATATTCGCTCTGTTGCTTCCCAGAACCCTTACCACATCAACGACAAGCTATTAGTTGAGTATCGTAAGCATTTAGGTGTTGAGCACAAGATTACTTACAGCAGCAGCGAAGAAGCGTATCCGTTTTTATTTAAGAATGCTCACTCTGATCATCTGGATGGTTTTCTTCCGGACTTCATCGAGTTAATTCAATCCCGAACTGGCTTATCATTTAAATTTGTTAAGCCAAAAACGAGCTTAAGCAGTGGCTTGACCGCTTTTAACTCTGATCTTGTCCCTGTGGCTTATGTTGATGATGCACCGGTTTCTGACTGGTTGGTGACAAAGCCCTTTATGCGTAACAACTTCGTGTCTATCCGAACGGAAGAGCGCAATGTCGATGTGACCGAAAGCTCGAAGCTTGGCATTTTAATCAGTTTGAAAAAGCAAGGGTTAGTGCACTTAGACTCATGGCAGCATGATCGCTTTTCTCGCTACGATGATCCCAAGCAGCTATTGATGGATCTGAAATCGGGTAAGTTAGATATTGCGTATGTCCCTGATGATATTGTCCATAGTTTGATTGCTCAGGACCAGGTCGATGGTTTAGTCATTAACGAGCATGACGCACTGACATTCTCTATCGCTTTTGCGGTGTCTAACCACAATACGCAGCTGAAAAACATGCTCGATAGTGTCATCGACACGATTGATTCAAACGAAATAGAAAAGCTGCTTCGTTCACACCGAAACTTCAATTTAGTCTATGGCTATGACGATGAACACATGACAAGAATCGTTGTGTCAGGCGTCGTGGCGTTTATTGTGCTGTTAGTTGTGGCGTATTTTGTCTTAGCTCATTTGAAGTTAAAGGTAAATTTAGCCGAGCTGAATGCCAATAATGAAGAAAAAGAAAAGCAGTGGCTTATGGAAATTATTCAGGAAATCAACAGCCTGGTATTTATCCATGACGAGAATAACCACTTAGAGATGAGTAACTGCGCCCGCCACAAACATGGTCAATGCCAAGGCTGTAGCCTACAAAGTTGTGCGACGGGTCTGCGCCTTGTCGATAACGAAGATGAGCTGAGCAGAGTTATTGAAGGAGAACGCATTACCGAAGAGGTTGCGTCGGCGGGGTGTAAGTTAGGCATTAACCATGTCTACCGAGAGCGAAAATCAATCTCTTCTCCGAGTGGTAAGAAAAAATTCGTCCTTACTGTCGTACAAGACATTACGCATCAGAAGGAACGTGAACAGGCACTTATCGATGCGCAAGAGAAGGCGCAGACGGCTGTGCGGGCTCGTGAAAACTTTTTAGCAACCATGAGCCATGAGTTGAGAACGCCATTGTCAGCGGCGCATGGCATTCTCGATTTGCTTCAGCGTCAGGTAGAGGATACTTCGAACCGTGAGCTTATATCTCAGGCGATGCTTGCCCTAAATCATTTAAATACCCTGGTTGATGAAGTTCTGGATTATTCCAAATTGGAAGCGGGACAGTTAACTGTCGTACCAGTACAAACGGATTTGTTATCAACACTTTGCGACGTTTTACGTAGCTTTGAGCCAAAAGCGTTAGATAAAGGGCTGGATTACAAGGTAACCGTGAAGCCTTTCAGACACCGTCTCGTGGAAATTGACACATTAAGACTCATCCAGATCATCACTAATCTGTTGTCTAATGCGGTCAAATTTACCTCTGAGGGCGAAATTGCGATTAGCGTCATTTTGCATGAATCGCAGTTGACCATAAAAGTAGCGGACACTGGCATTGGAATGACAGAAAACCAGTTAAAAGGTGTTTTAGACCCTTTTGTTCAGGCTGATGACACGATTACGCGTAAATATGGTGGAACTGGACTAGGGCTTAGCATTGTCGATCGCTTGATCCAATGTATGGGCGGAGACCTCACGATTGACTCTCAATATGGTCTGGGAACGACGATGGTTGTGAAGCTACCAGTAACCTTGTGTGAACTCAACTACGAGTACTATCCAGAGCTGACTTACAGTGAAGCATTACCACTGTCTGTTCGTCAGTGGTGTGAAATCTGGAATATGAAAACACCGAATGAACCGTCTGACATAACGGCGAATTTAATCCCTGAAAAAGATCAGCAAGGGCGCTGTAAAGGCGTTCTGTTTAGTCAGCATGAAATCGCACCTATTTGTCTTTCATTGCGTGAGATTCAGTACCCAGACACCCTGTTAAGCTTGTTCGATCAAAGCCATCAGAATGTGATTTCAACGGAATTACCCCAAGAATCTATCGCTTGGGTTAAGGGTACCGTTTTGATCGCGGAAGATAACCCGATCAACCAGAGCATTATTTTGATGCAGATGCGTGAGCTTGGTATTGAACCCGTGATCGTCAATAACGGTCGTGAAGCATGGGAATATCTGCAGCGGAACGAACAAGTCTCTGCACTTCTGACGGATTTTCATATGCCAGAAATGGATGGCTTCGAGTTGGTTAAGAGAGTGAGATCTTCACAGGTTTTTGAAACGCTGCCAGTTATCGGCGTAACGGCTGAAGATTCCCGTCTGGCAAGTGAGAAAGCGAACGAGCTAGGCATGGATAATGTGCTTTATAAGCCGTATGACTTGGATAAATTGAAGGCCATATTGCTTCCTTTTTTAGGTCAGAAAGAAAAAAGCCCATCAATAAACTGGATTGATAAGTTTACCTCACAAGATGCCAGAGAAATTGCTCAAGTGTTCCGCCAATCGATGGCGACGGATGTGGCTAAGTTGAAGAAAGCGACCACAGACAATGACAAAAAACGAGTGATTCACGGGATTAAGGGAGCGGTAGGCGCAATAGGCATTTCAGTGTTAACCGATCTTTGCATCAAGGCAGAGAAGGTCAGTGCTACAGAATTGGATAAATTTGCAGCGGAACTCATTATACATATCGAGCAGGAGATCGAGAACGTACAGAACTGGACAGAAATACATGAACAGAACATTTAGTGCCATGGTGATCGACGATCATCCCCTTCAAACCACTTTGCTAACCCATGCCTTACGCAAGCATGGTGCTTTTGTTGCCCCATTTAACTGCGTAGATAAAGCAATTATGTGTGCGGAAACCACGCAATTTGATGTCATCTTCTGCGATATCATGATGCCCGGAAGAGATGGGGTCGACATGATGGAGTTGCTTGATGATATAAACTATCAAGGCAAGGTCGTCATAGTGAGTGCGATGGACTTGACGATCATTTCAGCGGTTAAAGCCATGTGCAATGACTTTAGCTTTGAGGTGGTTGGTAAGTTACAAAAGCCTTACGATCAACTTGAAGTCGCTGACATTGTTGACAAAATGCAGCAAGACACACAAAAGAAAGCGACATTTATTCAACCGATCGAAGTCGATGATCATGAGTTTATCTGGGCGTTGGGTGAGGGGCGAGTAAAAAACTACTATCAGCCATTGGTTAGTACGAAAAGTGGCGAGGTGCTTGGTTATGAGGCTCTTGCGCGCTGGTATCATCCCATTTATGGCGTGTTATCACCTTACCATTTTTTGCCAATTGTTGAACGCTGTGGTCTGTCGAAAGCGCTTTTTGATGCGGTATTTAACAATGTCATTTACGACATCAAACATCGTGGCTTTACACAAAAAGTATCCATCAATGTTGATCACGCCAACTTAGAAGATCCGCAGTTTGCGAGCCGTTTTCTTTCCCTGTGCCATGACAATGATATAGAGCCGGAACAAATCACGATAGAAATTACTGAACGTGATACGTTCCAGGCCAGTACCTCAATTTATAAAAACCTACTCAAGCTACGAATGAACGGTGTCACGGTGTCTATTGATGACTTTGGCACTGGCTCGTCTACGTTTGAAAAGTTAGCGCAACTGCCTTTTAACGAACTCAAAATCGATCGTTCTTTTGTACACGGTGTCGAAAGCGATCCCAAAAAACGAAATATTGTCGTTGCCATTCGCTCGTTAGCAAAAAGCTTAAATATTCACGTTGTCGCAGAAGGTGTTGAAAACGAGGCGACGATGAAAGTGATGCGTGAATACGGAATCGACCTTTGCCAAGGTTTTTACATCAATAAACCTATGCCCTTAGAAGCCATAACCATACTGAGCTAAAAAATGAATAGACTAAACTGCTTAATCTTTGACGATCATCCACTTGTTTGTGTTGCGATTAAATACCTGCTTGAAGAGTTAGGCGTCGCCAATGAAGTGATTACAGCCACTTCTTCGAGAGCAGCACTGACAGCGATTAAAGAGTGCGACATCGAATTACTAATACTAGATGTGAATTTATCCGATTGTGACGGCTTCGACTTCTATAAACGTATCAAATCACACGGTTATGCTGGGAAAGTGATTTTCTTCTCTGCTGAAACAAGCCAAATGTACAGCCAGATGGCATTTCGCTCGGGCGCAGATGGCTATGTATGTAAATCAGAAAATCACGAAATACTGAAAGATGCCATCGAAGCGGTATCGAAAGGGTACTCATTCTTTAAGTTTAAACAGGTGGCCAGCGAGGTAAGAGCGGCACCACAGCTTTCAAGCAGAGAGAGCTCGGTAATGAAGTACCTGTTACAAGGTAAATCGAACCGCGATATCGCAGAGGTATTATCTATCAGCGATAAAACCGTCAGCACGTATAAGCGCCGCGTGTTAGACAAATTTAATGTCGACAATATTGTTGAGTTGACAAGGGTTGCGGGAGATTTAAAGGACGTGATATGAACGTGAATCTAAGAAATGTCTCGTTGTCATTCTTCATCGCTACTTTACTGTTTGTTACGTCGGTCGTCACTATTGGCGCGGTAGTGTTCTCATACGAGAACAAGCAGTTTCGCTCTTATGTCGAGGGTTTATCTAAGGTAAAGCAGCAAGTGATTCTGTTAGGCTTGCTGACAGAATCTCAGCTTGATCAGCACCAGAATAGCAGCGCTGAAAGTATAGAATCGCAAACGAGCTTAAGTTTTCGCGATGCGATATATTCTTTAGATTCCAGTAAAAAGCTCAATTACGTTGAAGCAGTCGCACGTAAAGTTTTCCATGAGGCGGAACAGTATTTATCGAATGTTTATAAAGACACTGCATCGGTACTGTACTTTCGTTCTTACACCGGAAATAAACTGATCGTTGAGCGTCCGGTTGAAGGGCTGGAAAACAACAAAAGTGCGTTCGATTTAGAAGTATGTAAAGAGAATATTTCTTGTGCAAAGGAAGCATGGAAAGGTCAATTAACAGATCGTGTGTTGTTCTCAAAGCCGTTTAAGAGCAGCTCTACAGGTGAATACGCATTGAGCGTCATGAGCCCTGTGTATCATCATGGTGAACTGGTGGGTGAATTCTCGACTCAGATGCATTTAACTGCGCTTTACCAAGAAGGAAAAGCGGTAAAGTCGATCATCAATAATGGTAATAAACAGTTGATCATCTACTTTCCGGGTTATCCATGGACGCATTTTTCCTATACCCAGTCGTATATGGCAGACAACAATAACTTGGTCGTTTACCAATATCCTTTCAGTAAACTGCTGGTGGATTATAGCTATCTGTATGTGATCTTTTTTATTGTTGCGTTCGCTTACTTCTCCAAGGCTCATGAGTCAAATCAGAACAAAATGCAGCTTGCTAACGCATTGACTGATGTGACAAAAGATGAACTTACAGGCTTATATAATCGGAGGTTATTTAAAGATAACACCTTTAAAAACCGATTAGCTGAAGCCTCTTACTCGGTGATGGCGATAGACGGCAACCGAATTAAGAAAATTAACGATTGTTTTGGGCATCATGTTGGTGACGACGCTATCGCTATCATTGCTGAGTCGATGAAAAAAGTATTCAGAAACAGTGATTATCTTGTAAGAACCGGGGGAGATGAGTTTTTGGCTATCTTGCCTAGTTGCAGCGAAAGTCAGGCGTCTGTACTTGCTAAAAAATTACAGGGTGTCGTAAAGGACAATCGACTAAAAGCGCTCGATATTGAAATTAGTGTTTGTACCGGCTTGGCCACAAGCGAAGAGCACGAAGTCCTTGAAGATGTGATTATTCGTGCGGACGAAGAGCTGTATGAGATGAAAAAGCGACGAGATTAGCACCGCAGGGCTGGTTTAATGTTGTGCGTATATGAAACGACAAACAGTGCAATGACATAACCATTTGATAAATTTGACCAAACGAGAACTTTAGTCTTTTATATTAGGGCAGCCGCTTGTTAAAAGTCGGCTGCCTTACTTTTTCTGATAAAGAACATCCGACGTAAGTGGTGCCTCGTTTTGAATAAAGACCTCGATCTCAATCTATTAAAAATACTGGTTTTGCTAGAAAAGCATCGTCAGCTCAAACCCGTTGCTAAAGCTCTCGGGAAGAGTGAAGCATCAATCAGCAAATATCTCGCCCGCTTACGTGAACAGCTGAATGATGAATTATTTATTCGCCATCCCCATCGCTTTGAACCCACAGATTATCTGATACGCCAATTGCCTCAGATTGCTGACGCGCTTGATCAATTAGAAACATGCTTGCTTCGCTCTGAGTTTGATCCAGAAAACTACGAGAAAGATATCACCACCTCTTTGCCTCAAGTGGCACAATACTCGTTTGGTCACTTGCTCGCGATGGAATTGATGGCGGTGTTTCCGAAAGCTCATATCACGATCACAACTAATAATGATCATACAGTTGAGGACATATTGCTTGGTAAAGTGGATGTTCAACTGCATTATTTTAATGATGAACTGCCAAAATCCATTTACCAGCACTTTGTCGGTTATGCACCAGCGGTTGTTGTTGTGTCAGAGGAATCGGGTATTACCACTTTAGAGGAGGCCGCCGAATTACCTTTTGTCATGCTTGGGCTAGTCGGCTGGAAAGAGCGCGAACAAATAGCGAAAAGAGTGATGGAAGAGAAAGGTCTCACCATCGACAGGGTTGCGACATTGGATAACGTCAGTGCGGTCCTGAAGCTCGTCAAAGAGATGGGCGCAGCAACCGTGTTACACGAGTTTCAATCACCAATAGATGGTTATCGTTTTATACGTGTTCCTGAATCTTACTACGTGGATGGTTGGCCGAAAGTCGTGTTACAGATGAAGCAAAGCCATCGCTACGATGCAATGCACCAGATTTTAACTGGTGCCATTGCAAAACATATGGCGATTTAACCGAAAACCCGAGCGTTTTCTGATTGCGGAAGCGTATGCAGTAACTCTATTAGAGAAGTCGCATGGTACTTTTTCAAAATTCTTGTTTTATAAGTACTGATGGTTTTTGCACTCAGTGATAACTGCTCAGAAATTCGCTTGTTTGAGTAACCCTGAGCTAAGTAGTGGAACACCATGGCTTCTCTTTTCGACAAGGCAACACTGTTTGAAGACTGTGTGTGTTTCAGTTTAAACATCGAGTAACCACGAGAAACACTGACAATAGCGTCCATAATAGTTTGTTTACTCTCGTTCTTGTTCAAAAAGCCGTTTGCGCCAAGCTCGTAAGCCGCTTTAGACAAGCTTGAATAGTCTTTGGAAGAGATAAACAGAATCTTACCCTGGTACCCGGTCGCTAAAATATTTTTTGCTAAACGCATACCGTCTCTATCGCCAACGACCACGTCTAAGATAATTAAATCAATCCGTTGATTTCGAACTAAGTCCATCACTTCTGCGCTGCTTGTAGACTGTTTTACGTCTGCAGTATTCATTACATTGTTTACAAGTGTCGCAAGTGCGTCACTGTAAAGCGGTTGTGCATCAATAATAAGAACGTTTTTCACAGTGGACCTCATTTAATTATTAAAGTTAATTGTTTGCCCGTATACAACCTTATCGGATTGATTATGATTGTAGGAAAATTCCTGATTATTTGAAGGAAAATGACATTTTCGAAAAACGAAATTCACAAAAATTATTTTATTTATCAGAAGTTAGGTGGGTTTTTCTTATTTGAGGCTTTACGATAAGACGCTATTTTAAAATAATTTATGTAATTAGATTACAAATTTGACTGCTTGAAGCTGCGAGTTAACTCTCACATTTAATGAAGATGAATTATGGGTGAGATTGCATAATAAATGTCAGAGTAATTGTCTTTGAGTTGTAGAGCATACATTGTGCTGCGGGAGTAAGAATGACGAAACAGCGAGTTTGGATTGAACGTGGGGCTATTGTTAGTAAAAACAGCTCAAAACCATTAGCCATTTCCAACGTAAAAAGTATTTACGTTAAAGAGCACGACAGTAAGAGCAAGGTAAAACGCGCTGCGCTAATAGGGTTTGTATTTAGTTTTGTCGCTGCTTTAGCACATCCAATACTGTCGGTAGTTGTATTTACGATTGTGTTTGGCTCAAGCTATCTCCTGACTAAGAAATATGAGCTTCGTGTTTCCGTTTACAATAATGATGAGATCGGCGTCGTTGAGTCGGGACTGTGCTTGAGTAACGATCGCTCTGAGTTTGATAAAGTCGTTACTCAGGTACACGAGTTAAAATCAGAACAGCAAGAATCTTAAGTGTTTATAAGCACGTTAGCGGCTAATTCCTAACGTGCTTTTGCCCATTCCAGCCTAACTGTTTAATCTAATGTTATCTTTTGCAGACTGATACATCGCTGAGTAACTCATGGTGCTCAGTTCTTCTCGGCTATATGCAGTCGTGACCACTTGATCACACTCATTAAGCTTAGTAAAAATTCGGTATTCACCGTGATAGGCAAAGGGACGAAGTGACGCTAGTTTTACGATGGCTAAGCAAATTTTTTCTGAATGAGGAAAAAGATCATGCAATTTGAAATAGTGGTCAAAGTGAGAAGTCATTCCAAGTGTTGCGTTAGATTTTTTCTCAGACAGCTGTTTTCTTATTGAATCGACTCTTAACTGAGCCTCCAGCAATCGCTCCTTCAATTTCTTTAACATATGCATCTGACTTCGGCGAATACTTGGGTGCTGTAAATCCGAAATGGCCGAATGAGCGAGCGGTAGGACAGATTCCATTTCCTCCAAAAGTGAACAACGCTCAAGTAAGACACAAAGGTGATACAAGTCGTAAAAGTGTGTTAACTCATTCGTTTTTAGAGCTTGTTTTATACCAGACGTTGCAGATTTTAAGTCCCCGCGAATGAGTGAAATATGTGCTGAGAGCAGAAGAGCATGCGTTTTAAATTGAGGGTGACTGTGTATATCACTGATTATCGGATTTAAACCAGACAACAAACTTTCAAAACAGTTACTCAGAGGGTTATTTAGCGCACGATATAGATAACACCGCGTGAAATTGAGCTTCGTGTATATCTCGTCTCTGAAGGTGTGAGCGTTTTTTTCTTCATAGCGTCTAATATAGGTCACGGCATCATCGTATGACTCGTTTGCTAAGGAGAGATTAGTGATCACCAGTTCACGTTCTGCCCCTGAATCTACAAGTGCGATCGATTGTTTAAGGTGTTTTATTGCTGTTGTGAAATCGTCTTTTTCAACCGCGATTTTAGACATCTCGTCGTGATAATAAGGGTTCTCTACTTGATCGTTAACCGAGTTGAGAACCTGCTGGGCTTTTTCTAGCTGATTGGATTTGATTAAGGTGTTTGCCAGTGCAATCTTAACCCAGTCGAAACCGTAATCGTCCAGTAGTCCTTGATACTCTTCTTGGGCTGCAAAAAATTGCTTGCTGTTGACCAACGCCAGCGCACGATACTGCTTGATGACAATAGAATACTCAGGGTAGAGGGGAAGCAATGCGTCACAGGCTTCTGTTGCGCCGCTAAAATTCAGCGATTGAAGCTGCTTGTAAATAGGTAAAAGTGCAGCCCGTCTTTCCATCGCCGACAGAATTCGATTGCGAAAGATTTTAAAGTTTAAAGGTTTGAAAAAGTAATCGTCAGCGTCGCTGTCTTGGATGGAACGGATGATCTTTGGGTTATCTTCTCCACTGAGGAAAACAAACGTTGTATGCGCAGGAAGCAGTTTCGAATATTGCAATTCCTCTAAAATCTGGAATCCGTTAAGAGAAGCCTGAAAATTATAGTCGCAGAGGATCAAATCAAACTGGGTTTGCTCACATAGACGGATTATTTCTTCCGGTTTGTGCGCATAGCTAATGTCATCCATTCCTGATTGTTTGAGGATTGACGTTATGGTGCTGGTGACCAGTTTTGAGTCGTCGGCGATTAGCACTTTACGCTTGTTAAGGTTAGGGAGCATGGCGCTATCCTCAGGCATCAAACTTAGTGAATGAGATGAACATTTTGGTCCTACTTGAGATTTTAATAACAGTAAACCTTAGGTGAGTTGGCTTTTCGTGCGTTGTAGGCCTTCCAATTTTTGACATCGACGATGCTCTGTTTCACCTCTTTCATTAGCGATGATAAGGCGACCGGGTAATCAGGTGAGGCAAGCTTGCCGAGTTTTTCGGTATAAATAGCCGACTGGTTTATGGTTCTTAAACCTAATTGCGCCGTGCTGCCTTTTATCTTGTGCAAGATGGCTAATGCATCCTGAGTACTTGTTGCGCCCATTAATAACAACTGTTCTAACTGAGTGACGTCGTGGTTCATGGTTTCGATGTAGGTTTCCGCCATATGAATTCTCATATCTTTAGGGAAATTGAGTAACCATTGTGTGTTTAACATAGCGCGAGAATTCATAGTAACTGGTGGTCAACGGTAGTTTTAAAACGCCTATGATCGTGTACAAATTCACCAGATAGGTCAAGGTTATCAGTATTGGTCTTAATTTATAAGTTATTGATATATATTGCTTAATTTTTATGTAGGAGTAATCCTACAGCAGTTTAGGACAATATTGACTACGGGCATGATTTTCGTAGCGGAATATTTGTAGGACATATATCTTTGAGGCTACCCATAAGTAGCTATTGAGATATTTTCGCTGAGTAAGGTTTCTCGATGTAAATTGGGATAAATACGTTGTATTTTCATTTACTTTCATGAATGCTACACGAGGTTAAGCGAACCACGTACGTAAGAGACTTGGTGACGCTTTCGATGTCTCATTAAAAATAAGAATGGTCTCGATGGAATTCGATTCGATAAACTTGGTTGCGTTAGGTTTGATCTTTCTTGGATCCTACGTTCAAACGGCTATTGGCTTTGGCTTAGCAATTGTTGCTGCTCCTTTACTTATTATTTGGTCTCCAGAATATGTCCCTGCGCCTATCTGTTTAGTCGCTTTATTTATTTCTTTGATGAATGCAGTTAAACACCGCAGCAGCGTAGAAATTGGTGGCTTGAAGATGGCGTTGATAGGACGTATTCCGGGCTCTATTGCTGGTGGCGTCATGTTGTTCTTTGTATCAACCGAAGCACTTACGCTGTGGATTGGTATTCTAGTATTGTTCGCCGTGATTGTGAGTGTTTTGCCGTTTAGAATTGAACCAACGCCAACTCGTATGACATTTGCGGGTTTCTTTTCTGGCTTGTTTGGTACAAGTTCAGCGATAGGGGGACCACCAATGGCGCTCTTGCTGCAACATCAAGAAGCTAATCAGTTACGTGGTAACCTATCGGCTTTCTTCGTCGTCAGCTCTATCATTTCATTGATCGTTCAGATACCCGCTGGATTTTTTACATGGAATCATTTACTTATCACTATTCCTCTGCTGCCTGCAGCGGCGCTTGGCTATTGGCTAGCGATTAAAACGACTCAGTCTTTACCAAAAGAAAAAATCCGAGTTGGTGCGCTGACACTCTGTTTTGTTAGCGGCTTTACGGCCATTGTGCAGGGAGTGAACTTGTAGGTTGTCTGATGCCGCGTCGTGGATTAACTATAGTGATAGAACGATAAATCAAAAGGAATGGATATGATTACCGCTCTCTACGCTTGTATTTTGACTGTACTACTGATTTGGCTGGCAATTCAGGTTATTAAACTCAGACGCAAGAATAAGGTCGCTTATGCAGATGGTGGGGTCGAAGCGCTTCAAATAGCGCGAAGTGCGCAAAGCAATGCGAGTGAATACATTCCCATTACATTGATATTAATGGCGCTATTGGAGTACAACGGCGCGCAACCAGTTTGGATACACCTCACCGGAATCATCTTCGTGATTGGGCGTATTATTCACGCGCGCGGTATTTTGCAAGAGAGATTTAAAGGTCGGGTTAAAGGGATGCAGCTGACTTTTCTAATCATGGCTGCGTTGGTTGTTTTGAATTTGATTTATCTACCTTACGACAAGATTTGGTAACAAGCCCAGCATGAATGTTTTCTGCCGGGCCTGTTATTTTGATTAATCGCTTTTAAGCACTTCTGCGTGCGAAGGGTAATCGAATATGTCGACCAAACGCGTTAATCATCGCACCTGTGACGATTAACCCTGCGCCAATGTACGTCCATACTGACGGTAGCTCACCAAAGACGACAATACCTATCAGGCCAGAGAAGACTATCTGAATATAAGAGTAGGCGGATGCTTTGCCTGCTTCTTGGGTCTGCATCGCTTTCGTCATACCAAGTTGACCAATTTGGGTGAAAACACCAATTAAAACCAACATGATGGTCAGATAAAGATCAGGCACAACAAAATTGTCTCCCATCAAAACTATCGACGCTGGCAGGGCGACAAGTGGGAAATAGAAAATAATGACTGAACTGTCTTCTGTCCGGCTCAATTTTCTGACGATTACATACGCGATAGAGCTACCAAACGCGCCTAACAGTGCCATCATGACGCTAAATGGAGGCAGGGCATGTTCCGCTGATGCACCAGTTTCGGGGCGGACCATCACATAGATACCCAGCAAACATAACGCGATACAAACCAATGTTGATGGTTGAATCCGCTCTTTTAAGAAAAATACCGCGAGCAAAGCGGTAAATGCCGGATGAATATATTGGAATATGGTCGCTTCTGCCAAAGGTAAGGTGGTGACAGAGTAATAAACACAGACCAACGCAACGGTACCGACAGCACCACGTACGAGCAATAAAGGTTTGTTGTTTCCCCAGATAGAAATTCGTTTACGCTTCACGTCTAAGTAACTGATCACTAAGGAGACCAGAGCCCTTGCTGCGACGATCTCAAAAACGGGGATACCGTATAAACTGACGTGTTTAACCGTCGCGGACATCAGTGCGAAGCCAAAGGCAGAAAGAACCATAAAGCGAACACCAATGGGAACCATGGCGCTTAAAGAATTAGACATGAGAATGCTCGATTGTTGCGTGAGATCTCACTTTAACATACTAAGTGGTTAAAATAAGCCACTAGATAAAATGAAATTTGCCGATAAAATGAGATTGCACTTTGATATCTATCCGCTTCGCCAATCAATAGCAATTCATCGATACATTACGTTTTATGGTTGGTATAAATTTGCCTAACTCACAAGGAAATAACATGATTCCAGTACAAGCAACCCACGTGTCAGGTGTCGTCATTTCTGAGATTGATGGCGTGATCAAAATGTTGCTCTTAAAACGCGTGAAAGGCGGCTACTGGTGCCACGTTGCAGGCGGCGTGGAAGAGGGGGAGTTAGGATGGCAAACCATCTTAAGAGAACTTGAAGAAGAAACACAGATAACCGATGTAGAGCTGCATACCGCCGACTTCCTAGAGCAGTTTTATGAAGCGAAAAAGAACCGTGTCATGGTGATCCCTTGTTTTGTTATGTTCTGCCAGCCCAATCAAGGTGTTACGCTAAACCACGAGCATACTGAATATCGCTGGTGTACATTAGAAGAAGCGAAACAATTGGCGCCTTTTGCAAATCAACACAAACTTTATGAACACGTGTGGATGCATTACGTTGATAAGTCCAAACTGACGCCTTTCACACTCATAGAACAAGACTAAAGGAAGATAATGCTGCAAGCCGATGATTTAGAACAACGCTTTGCGATATCTGACAGAATATCGATGGAGCCGTTAGCGTCGAAACACACCTTAGAGCTGCTAGAAACCGTCAATGCCAATCGTGAAAGGCTAACGGTTTATTTACCCTGGCCTGAGTTTGTGACCAACAGACGTGAAGCTCGCCATTACATTTCACAAAGAGTGGATAGCAACGCAGTCGATGCGTATTGGTTTGCCATTTACTTTGACGACCGATTTTCCGGCGTGATTGGCTCAAAAGGGGTCGATCCAGAGACGCGCGTGACCGAAATCGGTTATTGGCTTGCGGATCATGGCAGAGGTAACAAATTGATTGATCAGGCTCTTTCTGTTCTCATCCTTTATCTTAAAAAGAGAGGCAATGCCAAATCTGTCCAATTCCACTGTTTGGAAGAAAATATAGCGAGTATCAAAATTGCCGAGCGTACCGGGGCGAAATTGAAACACTATCTGGACCATGATTTCGATATGTTGGATCGCTCTCAGCGATTGGGAGTTTATGAGTTGCCACTGAGATAAAGTATTTAAAAAACCGCCTTAATCGGCGGTTTTTTTGTTGTTGCGTAAGGGGGTTCGTCAATGCTTACCAAAGACCAAGCAATTTCCACCATGCGCCGCCCACGAAGATAAATACTGGGATAACGATGAGTGAGAATATAAAGCCAATTTTCCACCAGCTTTGCAGGCTGTGGAATCCTGCGCCAAACAAGATTGGGGCTGGGCCAGAAGAGTAGTGGGTCGTTGACATGTAAAGGTTACTGAAAATACCCAGTACGATAGCGGCCAGCATTGGTGGTGCGCCTGCTGAAATTGCAATCGCCAAGAATGCTGAATACATGGCGCTAATATGAGCCATTGCACTCGCCATCAAGTAATGGCTGTAGTAGTAAACCAGCAGCAGTACAACGACCGTTGTAACCCAGCCAAACCCAGACAACGAATCGCTCATAGACTGGCTGAACCAGCCGATAAAGCCAAGGCTGTTAAGTTGTGCTGCCATCATTACCAGAACGGCGAACCAAGTAATGGTATGCCAGGCTTCTTTTTCACCCAGCACCGCATCCCAGGTAATGGTGCGTGTCATAAGCAAGAACACCAAACCCAATAGTGCAGTAACGGTTGCATGAATGCCTAGTGTTGGGCCAAGAACCCAAAGTGAAACCATACCAACGAACGTGATACCAACCATGACTTCATCACGAGTCATCTTGCCCATTTCTGCCAATTTCTGACGAGCGATTTCGCGCATCTCTGGCGTTTTCTTTAACTCAGGCGGGAAAACAAAGTACATAACAAGTGGAATCAGGAACAAACACAGCAAGCCAGGTACAATTGCCGCTGTCGCCCAACCCGCCCATGTGATCTCGACGCCCTGTTCTTTTGCAAAGTTAGCAGCGAGAGGGTTACCTGCCATTGAAGTCAGGAACATCGCACAAGTGATCGCATTACATTGGAAGATACACTGAACCAAGAAAGCACCGATGCGGTTTTCTGTCCCTTTTTCTGGATCAGAATCGTATGCGCTGGCGACAGAACGGAATAGAGGAGAGATGATGCCGCCACAGCGTGCCGTTGTACTTGGTGTTGCAGGTGCAAACAGTAAATCGGTTAAAACAAGACCGTAAGCAAGACCGAGCGAGTTATGGCCTAATTTTGAAATAAACCAGTAACCAACACGTCGCCCAAATCCGGTCGTGATAAAGCCACGCGAGATAAAAAACGCAGCGGCGATCATCCAGATCGTCGGGTGAGCAAAGCCAGTGAGAGCGGTTTTAATCGGTAACACACCAAGTAAAGTCGCTACGGTTAAACCCGTTAAGGCCATTGCCCCAAGAGGTAAAGGGGCGAGAATCAAACTCAGCACCGTTGTGACAAAAATTGCCATCATTTGCCAGGCTTGATCAGACAGTCCTTCAGGGGTTGGGATAAACCACAATATACAGCCTATCGCCACCAGCAGGAGCATCTTCATTTTGGAATCATTCATACATCCATCTCCAAGTTAATTTTTCTCCATAATAGGGTCTGGATGGTGAGGAAAACTGAGGCAAATCAATTTCATGAGGAAGTGGTTTTTGCACTTGTTTAACTTGGGTGCTGAGGTAGATTCGGGCTGCAAATGCATTGAGAATAAACTCATTAAAATAATAAAAATCATAAAATTCATCATTGAGATATCGGTCAAGTTTTATCGCGTATTCCTCAATAATCGGTACAGACTTACGGTAAGCTTGGGCTAGGCAACCTTTAGGAATTCTCACGTGTCTTTAACCTCTTTCAGCTTCACTAAACAACTGGCCGCTTTACTTAGTGGCGTAATGCTATTGGGTATGTTGAGCTGGTGGAGCTACAGCGCGTATCAGTTGGATGAAATACTCACAAATCAAATCAGTCTGCGAGCACAAGTCCAGTCTCAGCAGCTATCTCAGTTACCCAGTCTCGTTACCGCTGTTTCATCTGGAAAAGCCGAAGCGGTGTCAGAGATCATCACCGCAGTTCAGGCGGTAAGTGATGCCGACTTTATTACCGTTAGCGATAAAAACGGTATCAGGTTGGCACACCCCGTTGAGGAACGTATTGGCCTTCATGTTACTGGTGGCGATATTGAGAGAGCGCTAAGTAGTGGGGAATCTTACCTATCGTACGGTATTGGTTCTTTGGGGCCTTCCATTCGTTATATTTCGCCAATTTTGTCTGACGATGGCAGTGTGATTGGCATGATTAAAGTTGGCTATCTTATTGATACTTTGGATTTATGGACCAGCGAACGCCTGTTACCTTTGTTTATTTTCGGACTTGGTGCTGTATGCATCTGTATTTGGTTATCCTGGAAGTTTTCACACTATGTCAGAAAACAGATGCAGGAGATGGAACCCTGGCAGCTTAGGCAGGCATTAAAAACTTATCAAGGGGTT
Organism: Vibrio natriegens NBRC 15636 = ATCC 14048 = DSM 759; assembly: GCF_035621455.1. NCBI lineage: Bacteria > Pseudomonadati > Pseudomonadota > Gammaproteobacteria > Vibrionales > Vibrionaceae > Vibrio > Vibrio natriegens. Next base: position 64,727 of record NZ_CP141823.1, on the reverse strand, counting down.
TTGCAAGCGACTTACGAGGGGTTAGTCGCGATAAATTCACAAGGGCAGTTATACCTAATTAATGATTCCGCACGTTCGATGCTGAATTATAACAAAGAGCCTGGTGACGAATTCATCGAGAGTATTGATAACCCGACCTGTTTTTCTCTGGAAGGGGAAGATTACATCAATGGTTTAATTCGCGTGAACGGTAAAAACTTGGTGGTAAACCGAGTGACACTGCGTACCTCTGGCGGAGAACCTTATGGTGCTGTGTTTAGCTTACGTGACCAAAATGAGATGCACGTACTCTCAGAGAAAATCAGTCAGGTAAACCAGTATATGGAAAACATGAGAGTCACTCGACACGAATATCAAAATAAACTCTCGACCATTTCTGGCTTACTCCAGATGGGGGCTTACGAAAAAGCACTATCAGTGTGTTTGTCTCAAGCGAAAGCCAGTCAGTCACAGTTGGATTCATTGCATGCCCTTCATAACCGGCCAGCTTTGTCTGCGCTGATTCTGGCTAAAGCAAGTAAAGCGAATGAACTCGGCGTTGCGTTTAGTATTGATTGCCAAAGCGATTTGAGTCGGCTCTCTAAGCGTTTATCCGAAGAGCAGTTGTGTGGTCTGATCGGCAATTTGGCACAAAATTCATTGGACGCAGTCAAAGGAAGAGAGAATGGCCGCGTGGATATTCATATCTCAGAATCTGAGTGCGAGTACACTATCCAAATAGTCAACAATGGACCGATGGTTGAAAGTGAACTGGAAACCTTGTGCGAGCTGGGTTTTACTAGCAAGCAGAACAAGTCGGAACACGGAGTAGGAATGCACATTGTACGTTCTATTGTTGAGCAAGGGCTTGGCCATATGGAACTCGATAGCGATGAGTTAGAAACGGCATTCACGGTGTATTTTTCTAAGGAGATGGCATGATAAAAGTTGTGATTGTAGAAGATGATCCCAGCATAGCTGAGCTGCATCACCACTTTGTAGAACAGGTCGAACAGTATCAGGTGGTTGGTATCGCTGGTAGCGTCCATATCGCTCGCCAATTGGTGGAGAGAGTGCAACCAGACTTGGTCATCGTCGACAATTATCTTCCTGACGGCTTGGGCGTTGATTTGGTGTATCAGTGGCTCAATAGCGAACACAGACCAGAATGCATTTTGGTGACGGCGGCAAACGATGCCGATACGGTTCAAAAGGCCCACCGATTTGGCGCATTTGATTATTTGATTAAGCCAATGGATTATTCTCGCCTTACCGAAAGCTTACAACGATTCGCGAAAGTGAAAAATCACATGAGCAGCCAGGGCTCTTTTCGTCAGTCGCAGTTAGATGATCTGTTTCATTCAGGTAAGTCTAATAAGGTTGAACTGAATCACGTCGAGTTAGCAGGGCTAGACCCTTTCATGTATCGGCAGGTTATCGAACTGTTCACTCACATTAATATTGAACATACTGCCGCCAGCGTATCGGAACAATTGCCGATCAGTAAAAGTACATCTCGCCGCTACTTAGATAAAGCGGTAGAGCAGGGCGACTTGGTGGCATTTCTAGAGCATGGAAAGGTAGGTCGTCCGACCCGGGTTTATCGCAATAAGCACATCTCAGAAAGTTAAGTTTTCTAGATAAAAATAAAGGCTCTTAACGCAGAACGAAAAGAGCCTTTGTCGAGGTTTGGGGGAGCATCAATGTAGAACCTCACTACTGAACCTTAGGTATTTACAGTCGTTCATCAACTCTTTAAACGACTCTCTGTCAAGTTTGATCAACGTTTCATGGTCACCCGCTTCTAGATAGACATGATCAAGATTTGCTAATCTTTCATCGCACACCGTTGCCATGTGATAAGGGCTTCCAATTGGCGGAACGGCACCATGTTCACAGTCGGTAAAAAGTCGATAAACCATGCTTTCTTTAACCAAATGGAAAGAAGCGTTGAACTCATCGTTGAGTCTCGACAAGCTGATTTTATTGTTGGCTGGTAATACCGCCATCATATGATGACCTTCATGATCTTCAAGGATCACGGCTTTCGCCAAATTCATCAAAGGTATACCTGCAGATACACCACTTTGAAGCGAGCTATGACTGTGGCTGTGATTCACTGTTTGAAAGTGAATATTATGATCAGTCAGGTATTGATCTAATCGGGTTGCAATCGTCATAAAGCCTCCACGTGTATTACACCTCTAAAAGTATAGGAGAGATGTGAAGCAAACGCTTATTTTCTCTATGTTCAATGACGCTTATACGCACCTGTCCTACGCTTACGTTAACGCCTGCGATAACGACAGGTGGTAACAGAACTGGAGGCAGCATGAGTAAACCAATTATCGCCGATAACAAGCCAATCAAAGTCAACTTGGTGGAAGGGCAAGAATATTACTTCTGTCGTTGTGGGCGCTCCAAGAGCCAACCTTATTGTGATGGCTCGCATTCAGGGACCGGTCTGAAGCCAATGAGCTTTGTCGCCGAAAAGAATGAAGAGGCTTACTTATGTCGCTGCAAACAGACTTCTAACGCTCCATTTTGTGATGGTACCCATAAAAAATTTACGGCAGAGCAGGTAGGGCATGAAGCGCCGGAAGCAAAGAAAGAAAAAAGCGGAAAACCAGTGGCAGCGTCAACACAAGAAGAACCTACATTGGAGTTTATTCATCAACTGGCGAGAGAAGGGTTATCTAAACTCGGGCATCATGGCCCCATGGCTGCTATGGGGGTACCAAGACACCTGTTACCGCATTGGGACGCGATACAAATTATGGTCGCTCAGATGGCCACTCAGCCATTGATGGAAGATGTGCCAGTCGCAACCGAGTTAATTGTGGGGCCGAATGCACGTAAGCCTCTCAAGTTGGCGATCCCTTTGTTAGTCTCGGACATGAGTTTTGGCGCGTTATCGGAAGAGGCAAAAATTGCGCTCTCTAAAGGGGCAGAATTAGCCGGTACAGGAATTTGTTCCGGTGAAGGGGGCATGTTGCCTGAAGAGCAAGCCGCAAACTCTCGGTATTTTTATGAGCTTGCCAGCGCACAATTTGGCTATGAGGAGTCTAAATTGCATGGCGTACAAGCTTTTCATTTTAAAGGTGGACAGGGTGCGAAAACGGGAACCGGAGGACACCTGCCGGGCAGTAAAAACGTAGGTAGAATATCGGAAATACGTGGTATTCCTGAGGGCGAGCCCGCGATATCACCACCCACGTTTAAAGACCTCCACTCTGCACGTGACTTCAGGAAATTTGCTGACAGAGTACGTGCCATCACCGGAGGCATACCCATCGGATTCAAGCTCAGCGCGAATCATATTGAGCAAGATATTCAGTTCGCTCTGGATGCCAGTGCGGATTACATCATTCTTGATGGTCGTGGCGGTGGTACGGGGTCGGCACCATCCATGTTTCGTGATCATATCAGTGTTCCAACCATCCCTGCTTTAGCGCGTGCTCGTAAATATTTGGATCAAAAAGGCGTTAGTGACAATGTCACGTTAATTGTGACTGGTGGATTGAGAGTGCCAATGGACTTTGTTAAAGCTTTGGCATTAGGGGCTGATGGCGTCGCTATTGCAAACAGCGCAATGCAATCTATCGGGTGCGTCGCTGCGCGAATTTGCAACACCAACAACTGTCCCGCAGGTATTGCCACGCAAAACGCCGATTTAAGGCAGCGTCTTGATATTGACAAATCATCGAAACAATTGAAAAACTTTTTCGACGCGTCTGTCGAGCTGATGCAAGTAATGGCGAGGGCGTGCGGGCACGACGCGCTGAGTCAGTTCAACATAAATGATTTAGCGACATGGGATAGAAACATGGCGCAGTTATCTGGCGTGAAGTATTCGGGCGTCACTGATATTTATCGTTGATTGATGTTAACGCTAAATAGATACACGTTTAGTGACACTTACGTATTTCAGACATAACAAAATATTGACCAAAAAATCATCAGCAATCTGGTGTATAGACTACGCTGTTATAAATGAATATTTCTATTCATTTGATCGAGTAACGATTTTTATTAGCGGCTTCTGTGCCCCTAACAAAGGAGTTTTTATGAGCGACACAAGCGGCGGTTCAGTAGGTAAATGTCCGGTCATGCATGGTGGGCAAACATCTACAGACAAGTCAGTGATGGATTGGTGGCCAAATGCGTTAAATTTAGACATCCTGCATCAGCATGACTCCAAAACTAATCCCTATGGAAACGACTTCGATTACAAAGAAGAATTGAAAAAATTAGACGTCGATGCGCTTAAGAAAGATTTGAAAGATTTGATGACAGACAGCCAAGACTGGTGGCCAGCAGACTGGGGTCACTATGGTGGTCTTATGATTCGAATGGCTTGGCATGCTGCAGGTAGCTACCGTATTGCAGACGGTCGTGGTGGCGGTTCAACGGGTAACCAACGCTTTGCTCCTCTAAACTCATGGCCTGATAACGCTAACCTGGATAAAGCAAGACGACTCCTTTGGCCGATTAAAAGAAAATACGGTAACAAATTAAGCTGGGCGGATTTGATCCTTCTGGCCGGGAACATGGCTTATGAATCGATGGGCTTCAAAACCTTCGGTTTCGGATTTGGCCGTGAAGATATCTGGCACCCTGAGAAAGACACGTACTGGGGTTCCGAAAAAGAGTGGTTGGCACCGAGTGGTGGTGAAGGGACACGTTACTCAGGCGAGCGTGACCTAGAAAACCCACTTGCAGCAGTAATGATGGGACTTATATACGTAAACCCTGAAGGGGTTGATGGCAATCCAGACCCATTGAAAACAGCCGCTGATATGCGTGTGACCTTTGCACGTATGGCGATGAACGATGAAGAAACCGTTGCGCTTACCGCTGGTGGCCATACTGTCGGTAAATGTCACGGTAATGGTGATGCCGCAAATGTTGGCCCCGATCCAGAGGCTGCGGACCTTGAAGAGCAAGGCCTTGGCTGGATGAATCACACTACGCGTGGAATTGGTCGTGACGCTGTAACTAGTGGTTTGGAAGGCGCATGGACCACGCATCCAACCCAGTGGGATAATGGTTATTTCCACTTGTTGTTTAAGTATGACTGGGAACAGAAAATGAGCCCGGCTGGCGCTCATCAATGGGAGCCTGTCAATATTGACGAACAAGATAAACCCGTTGATGTTGAAGACAGCTCGAAACGCTATAACCCAATTATGACCGATGCCGATATGGCTCTGAAAATGGATCCTGAATATCGCAAAATTGCAGAGCGTTTCAAAAACGATCAATCGGCTTTCGAAGATGCGTTTGCTCGCGCCTGGTTTAAGCTAACACACCGTGATCTGGGGCCGAAATCTTGCTACCTAGGGCCAGATGTTCCGGCTGAAGATCTGATTTGGCAAGATCCAACGCCTGCGGGCAGTACAGGTTACGATGTTGATTCAGTCAAAACTAAGATTGAAGCGAGTGGTTTAAGCATTGGTGAACTGGTCAGCACGGCTTGGGATAGCGCACGTACATTCCGTGGCTCGGATCGCCGTGGTGGTGCTAACGGTGCTCGAATTCGTCTCGCGCCACAAAAAGACTGGCAAGGTAATGAGCCACAACGTTTGAGTAAAGTGTTACCGGTTCTTGAAAAAATCGCTGCTGAATCAGGATGTAGCGTAGCAGATGCTATCGTTCTTGCTGGTAACGTTGGTGTTGAGCTAGCCGCACGTGCAGCAGGTTACAATGTCACGGTTCCATTCTCGCCTGGTCGCGGTGATGCGAGTCAAGATATGACTGACGTCGAGTCATTTGAGGTTCTCGAACCTTTGGCAGACGGATACCGAAATTGGTTGATGAAAGATTATGTCGTCAAACCAGAAGAATTGATGTTGGATCGTACTCAGTTAATGGGTCTGACTGCACCAGAAATGACCGTGCTCGTAGGTGGTATGCGTGTGATGGGCACGAACTATGGCGGTAGCTCAGATGGCGTATTTACTGACCGCGTCGGCACCTTGTCTAACGACTTCTTCGTTAACTTAACCGATATGGCATACCAGTGGGTTCCGAAAGGTGAAAACCAATACGAAATCGTCGATCGCAAGTCAGGTGCAGTGAAATGGACGGCAACCAGAGTCGATCTTGTGTTCGGTTCTAACTCTATTTTACGCTCCTACTCAGAAGTGTATGCACAAGATGATAATCAGGAAAAATTCGTTCATGATTTCATCAAAGCGTGGGTAAAAGTGATGGATGCCGATCGCTTTGACCTATAGGGAAACAAACGAGTTCTCTTAATTAACTGTCATACGATAAATTCAGGCGGACTCAATGTTCGCCTGTTTTGTTATTGGTACTGTCGGCATCCCATCTGATAATCAAACCAGTTCTGAACATTAAGCGTCTGGAAATCAAAGAAAGTAGAATGAACAGCAATTAAACTGCATTGAATGACCAACCAAAGTGCCAGAGTTATGACTCAAAACGCTATTCAAGAAAAAATCGCTAGCTTCTCTCGCATAGAAGACGCGTTGAATTATTTCGAGATCGAGTTCGACAGCCGGTTTATCGAGAGTCATCGCACCGAATTAGTAAAGCGATTTAACGGCTATTTAATTTTGACCAAACCCGATGATTGGTTCTCAGCACGTCGCGCACTCAAAAACGCGTACTGCAAAGTACAACGCAGCTTGCTGGACAAAACAACCCGATCAGCCTGTCGAGGCTGCACGTCGTGTCAAAGACGCTAAGTCTGTTATACGCTGTTGCATGCCTACATACTGCAAACATAGATTACTCGCGACTTCCTTCAGAGTATTTGGCATATGCTAATTACACATTTTTAGACCGTATAAAGTGCCACTATGCTAACAGATACTGAACATCATAAACCTCATCAGTCCCATGACCATTGCGCAGTGTGCGCACCAATTGAAAACAATCCCCACTCTTTATCCGTCCATTACCAACAGCTATCAGATCATTCCATTTTTGGCGAATTCGATGTGCTTAACCGTCATCAAGGTTACACAGGACTGTTGCATGGTGGTATCGCCAGTTCATTGCTCGATGGCGCGATGACCAATTGCTTGCTGTCGATGGGTGTTGAAGCACTGACGGCTCAGCTCGATGTCCGCTATCACGCGCCTATCGCTTTAAAGGAACATATTGAAATTACCGCGCGTTGTGAAAGGGAAAGGCGGGGTGTTTATCAGTTAGTCGCTCAGCTAAGTGTCAATGAAGAAGTCAGAGTCAGTGCAATGGGAAAATTTATTCGCCCTAAAAGTTAGCTAACCGTATACTCGTAGCTAATGACTATTCCATGGAGGGAATATGAAAGAATTTGATGAACTACTCTCAATCGCGACGAGGAAGTCAGAGTTTGATTTGACCAATACCTGGTTTAAAGGTGTCGAAACCTATCTGGTTGCAATTGGTAAAGAAGTCGAAGAAGTACGTGAAGAGATAGCTGAAGATCGTCTTTGTTATCTGGAAGATGAACTTGGCGATGTGCTGTGGAATTATTTGAATGTGCTGAAAGCGCTGGAAAGAGAGAAAGGCATTGACCCGAAGAAAGTTCTCGATAGGGCTTGTAAGAAATACGAACAACGCGTGTCCGCTATCGAATCAGGCAGCAGTTGGGAAGACGTCAAATTGAAACAAAAAGAAGCGTTAAGTATCGAGTTGGCAGAGCAGGCAGAAAACAAGCAGAGCGTCATCTGACGAGACAGGCGCGTACAGGTTCGGACTGCATTTGGCATAAGTCTTACTATAAACAGACAAAACCAGATGGTAAACTACACGTCTGTTTTACTTAGTGATTAAAGGTAATTTGATGAACCCGATTCTTGCAATGCTGAAAGAGAATAATATCAGTGATGCTCAGATTAATGAGCTATTTCAGGCGTTGACGCAAAACCCTTTTGCAGCAATGGCAACTATCAGCCAGTTGGGTCTACCTCAGGAGCAGCTTCAAGCGTTGATGGCGCAAGTGATGCAAAATCCTGTGTTAATTAAAGAAGCGGTTGAAGAGTTAGGTTTGGACTTTTCAAAAGTGGTTGAAGCAAAAGAAAAACTTCAGCAGTAACAGAGTATCCTCAAACAAATATAAAAAGCCGCTAAAATATTACGTTTTAGCGGCTTTATTTTTACGCGATTTCTTATTTGCTTGTCAGCGAGGTCGGTTAACCATAAGCAACACTAGGGAACCACAACACCAATTGTGGCCATATAACCAGACAGATTAACGCGATTAGCTGTATAGCGATAAACGGAATCACACCGCGATAGATATCCTTCAGGGAAACACCTTCAGGGCAAACGCCTTTTAAATAGAACAGAGCGAAGCCAACCGGTGGGGTAAGGAAACTGGTTTGCAGCGCCATTGCGACGAGCATAACAAACCATACCAGACTTGGGTTATCCACCACGCCATGACCATCAAGCTCAATGCCTAAACTTGCTACCACAGGTGCTAGCAGCGGCAGTGCGATAAGGGTGATTTCTATCCAGTCTAGGAAGAATCCAAGCAAAAATACGATTAACAGAATAAACGCGATAATGCCGTATTGACCGAAAGGTAAGCCACTCAGGAACGACTCGATCAGTTCGTCACCGCCTAACTCCCTTAGCACCAAAGCAAAGCAGGAGGCACCCAAGAAGATCATGAATATGTAGGCAGTCGTTCCGTATGAAGAAAGCATCACTTCCTTCAAAACTTTTAAGTTGAGCTTTTTATTATAAGCCGCAAGTAACGTTGCCCCTAAAGCGCCTATGCCAGAAGCTTCTGTTGGTGTCGCTATACCCGCAAAAATCGAACCTAACACACAGAAAATCAGGATAACGGTCGGTGTGATATCTTTGAACACTTGTAAGATAAGCTTCCAGTCAACAGGCTCTACATTTTCTGGAATTGGTGCTTTGCTCGGGGTCATTTTACCAACGGTAAGGATATACAAAATGTATAAACTGCCCAGTAACAGACCCGGCATAATCGCGCCCATAAACAGATCGCCAACTGACAACCCAAGTTGGTCGGCCATAATCACCAACATGATGGAAGGTGGAAGCAGTATGCCTAATGTACCTGCTGAGGCGACCGTTCCAAGTGCCAGAGGAAGATGATAGCCCTGACGCATCATACTCGGCAGAGACATTACCGTTAACAGCACAACCGATGCACCAATGATGCCTGTAGAGGCGGCGAGTATGATACCAATCGCCATCACCGTAATGGCTAAACCACCGTGTACTTTGCCGAATAGCGCCTGCATCGAGGTCATCAGTTTTTCTGCAATGCCGGACTTATCTAGCATGTTGCCCATAAAAATAAACATCGGTAGGGCAACTAATATCCAGTTATCCATCACCTTATAAATACGGTTAACAACGAGACCAAGGGTGGTGTAATCGAGCCCGGTAAACGTATCAAGATAGAGATCGGCAAAATAACCGATTGCCGCGAAGACGATGCCGATCCCACCGAGCACATACGCTACGGGAATACCAGTGAATAACAACAGGATGAACGAGCCAAACATGGCGATAACAATCCATTCATTCGCTTCCATGGTCGTCTCCTTTGATTAACGTATCCAGATCGCGTAATAATTTCGCCACCATTGAGAGCAACAGCAAGCTAAAGCTTAAAGGGATCACGGCTTTTATCATCCAGCGATAAGGTAAGCCGGAAGGTGCGGCTGAACTCTCGTTGACGCGCCAAGCTTCGTAAGCGAAGTCGTAGGAATGGAGAATGACGATAACAACAAATGGTGCGGCGAGAAACAGAATGCCGAGTATGTCGACTAGGGCTTTTTTGCGAGCGGAGAACTTGTGATAAAACAGGTCGACTCGAACGTGTAAGTTGGTCACCTGTGCATAAGCGGTTCCGAACATGACTGCTGTGGCATAGAGGTGCCATTGCAGTTCTTCAAGCGCAATTTGCCCGTTGGAAAAGACTTTGCGCATTACGACCTGAATGATGATCACCGCTATTAACGCGAGGTTTGTCCAGGCCAACGCTTTACTCGCGGAAATAACCAGCCTCTCGATTTGAAAATAGAGTGGGACGGTTGGGGAAGAATATAGCACTTTGCTCATTGGCTACTCCTAAAGGCCAGCGAGAGACGCTGGCCTTTTATTAACAACGACGTTTATTGGTTTTGTGTTTCACGAGGCAGGAATCCGTTCGCAGACCACAACGCATAACCCTTGCGGAAGTTGCTTAGGTCGGTCCAAACTTTGTCGAAGAATGGGTCTTCTGCTTTCTTCTCTTCCACTACTTCCATCCAAGTATTCTTGAATAGATTCAACATATCTTGGTTCCAGTAGCGAATCTCGACACCATTTTGTTTCGCTTTTTCCATGGCTGCGTATTGCATCGCTTCACCTTCTGCGATCGAGTAAGTCATTGCCGCCATACAAGTGGTTTCGACTGCAGATTGTTGAGTTGCACTCATGCCATTCCATGTGTCTTTGTTGATCAACAGTTCAAATACCGTTGATTGTTGGTGCCAGCCTGGGAAGTAGTTGTACTTGGCTACTTTGTGGAAGCCTAAGCGGTCATCAACGGCAGGTTGTGAAAACTCAGAGGCGTCAATCGCACCTTTCTCAAGTGCACCAAAGATCTCGCCGCCTGGGATCTGAACTGTACCCACACCAAGTTTTTCCATCACAGACGCCCCTAGTCCGTAGAAGCGCATATTGAGACCTTTTAGATCCTCTGGTTTTTCAATAGGTTTTCGGAACCAGCCTGATGTTTCAGGAGAGTTCATCGCACATGGCATTACTTTGACATTGAAGCCGCCTTGGTCGTACATCTCTTGGTAAAGCTTCAAGCCGTTACCAAAGAAAAGCCACGCCATAAACTCAGGGGCTTCAGGGCCGAAAGGGATAGACGAGAAAATTGCTGAAGCTGGCAGTTTACCTTGCCAGTAACCAGAAATGGCGTAGCCAGCGTTCACTTTACCCGTGGATACGGCATCGAGAATCTCCGGTGGGTTAACCAACTTACCCGGCTCGTAGATTTTCATTTTGATGGTGCCACCGGAGGTTTGCTCAATTCTGTCTGCAAACCATTGGATAGGGGTACCTAGAGCTGGAAGGTGGCTACCAAAAGCAATAGGGGTTTTTAGCAGTACCTTCTTATCAGCAGCCTGAGCACTAACAGAAAGACCAGAAGCGGTGAGCGTTAACGCAGTAGCAATGGCAACTTTCTTAAGATTCATGGAGATCTCCTTGTTTGGGTATTCCTTGTTAATATTGCTAAATGTGAACAGAGCGTATTAATTGATGTTAATGCAATGTTACATTGAGCTTTAGTTTAGGAAGGAGATTGGATGCTCTCCATTAGCAAAATTGCGCAAATTGAGTCGGTATTAAGTGCAATTTTTGACACGAAGATTCAGTAAAACTACGTATAAGAACGGATTCGGAAAATGGGATTGGTTAGCAACCGCAGGCTTACAATAAACATCATTTTACTTTCAATCGTTCCATTGATTGTGGTGGTGGTCATCGTTGCAAGTATCTTATTTAGTCAGGCAAAACAGTTAGTTGATGACCAAGTCGCATTAACACGACTCAATGTATTGTCGGTCAAAAAGCAAGAGCTGAAGCAGTACGTAGAAATGGCAGTGAAAAGTATCAAGCCATACTACGAAGATGAGTCATTATCTCCCCAAGTTGCTAAGCAACTAGTGGCTGAAAAATTGAGCCAACTCACATATGGGGAAGACGGATACTTTTTTGTCTACAGCTGGCAAGGTGACGCTTTAGTCCTACCATATCAACCTGAAAGGGTTGGTCGAAATTGGTGGGGAGTGGAAGATCTTACGGGCAAAAAGCTGCTTCAGGAGCTTATTCACGCAGGGCGAGCTGGGGGCGGATTTGTGAATTACCTCTGGCACAAACCATCGACAAAAGAACCACTCCCCAAGTTGAGCTATGCTATTTCTCTTGATAAGTGGCAATGGATGGTCGGAACGGGTGTCTATATAGACGATATCGAGAAACAAGTCGCGCAGATGGAAAATGGCTTCGATCAGAATATCGGAAAAACCAGCAGTGCGCTTTTTGTACTGATGTTTGTTGCCATCACCGTTATTGCAGGGTTGGGGGCGTCACTGAACCTAAACATGCGTCGTTTAGCCAACGAGCAGCTCAGCGTCTTAAACCAACAGATTATTGATTCGCAGGAAAATGAGCGTCATCGAGTCTCGCGCGAATTACACGATGGCGTAAATCAACTGCTGGTGGCTGCCAAATACCGCTTAGATAACGTGACTAAAGAGCAGGATGATGCGAAGAAACAGCTTGAGTTAGATGCGAGTAAAAATGCCATGGAACAGGCGATTGTCGAGGTTCGGCGCATCTCAAAAGATTTACGACCGCCACAGCTGGATGACTTAGGCTTAGTAGCAGGTATAGAGGCATATCTGAACGAATTACGTGAGCGTACTCAATTAGAGGTGATATTTGAACACGATATCGAAGGTGAAGAGTTTCTTCCTCAAGTCGAAACCACACTTTATCGTGTCGTACAGGAAGCGTTGCACAACGTAGAAAAACACGCCAATGCGCAAGGTGTCGATATCATCATGCAGCGTGAAGGAAGGATGTTGATTCTGACCGTCAGCGATGATGGTGTCGGAATCCCTGCGAACCATCTCAAAGCGTATAAGAACAAGCAATCGACGCTAGAGCATATGGGGCTGCAAAACATGAAAGAACGGATTCAAGCTATTGGCGGCATGTTTGAGGTCAATAGCGAACCAGGACAAGGCACGGAAATTCGTGTCAGTTTAAACATGGAGTTTATATGATTAAGTTGGTATTGGCCGATGATCATAGGTTAATGCAAGACGGGCTCAAATCACGGTTAGAACGAGAAGATAACTTGGAGATCCTCGATTGCGTCGGAAATGGCAAGGATGCTTTGAACAGTACATTGACCTTAAAACCAGACGTGCTGCTTCTTGATATTAATATGCCAAAGCTTAATGGGATTGAAGTGTTAGAGAAGCTGACAAAAAGCGCCAGCAAAACGGCAGTCATCATGCTTTCTATGCATGATAGTCGCGACTACGTTATGCGATCCATCAAAGCTGGCGCTAAGGGCTACGTATTAAAGGACGTTGGCTCAGAAGAGTTAGTCATGGCAATTAATCAAGTTGCGGAAGGGCGCTCTTACCTATGTTCTCAAGCGTCGGATCGTCTTCTTGAACAGATCAATCAAAAACCTGAGCCGAGTGATAACACGCTGTCAAAACGTGAATCGGATGTGCTCAAAGCGATTACCAATGGTGCCTGTAACAAGGAAATTGCGGATTCGCTCCATATCAGTGTTCGTACGGTAGAAACGCACCGGCTTCGGATCAAAAAGAAACTCGGAGCCACTTCGACAGCAGCTTTGGTTAAGCTCGCTCTGCAGAAAGGATTGGTGAGCTGATGGTTGCAAATTTACTGTCGAGCCGTCAGCCGATCCTAGATAAAATTGTTTTTTTCTGCGCGGTTGTCCGGTTGGGCTCGTTTCGAGAAGCCGCGTTGCAGCAAGGGATCTCGCCTGCCGCAGGAAGCCGCTGGGTGAAAGAGCTCGAAGAGTCGCTGTCGGTTGAGCTGATAAAGCGAAGCACTCGCCAGTTGGTGACCACACAAGCAGGTCAGCTTCTGTATGATAAATTCGCCCCTTTACTGCCAGATATCGCCAGTTTATGTGAAGAGGTACAAAATCTGGCAGAGGAACAACAGGGTGAAATTAAGCTTTCTTCTACGCCCTTATTCGCCCGGCAATATTTAACTAAAATTGTTGCAGAGTATATGACGCTGCACCCGAAGGTGAATTTCAAAATATTTATTGAAGCGGGGGAATTTGATCCTCTCAATGTTGATTTTGCCTTTCGTGCCAGTGCGAGTTATCAAGGTGAGCCAGAGCAAGACTCGTTACTCGTTAAGCGCCGCTTGTTACGAGAGCCTTTGTATCTGTGTGCTTCCAAATACTATCTGGAGCAGCATGGGATGCCTGAAAAACCGCAAGACCTCAGCCAACATCGTTGTTTGTATGCGAGAACGTTGGTGGGTGGGAATCGTTGGTGCTTCGAGTTTCAGGCGAATGTCGAAATCGTGACTATTTGTGACACTTTGGAGTGTGACAACAGTGAAATGCTGCTGGATCTTGCCTTGGAACACGCCGGGATTGCCTATCTTCCGCACTCGTTGGTCTCTGACTCAATAGAGCGAGGGGAGCTTGTTCATATCCTGCAAGATCACCAATGTGCCAGTTTCGATATCAATATGTTTTATCGTCCACGCTCACCAATGCCAGAGCGTTGCAGTGGTTTCAAAGAATACCTCTATAGACGAGTAGGAGAGCTATGCGATCATTCCTAATATGAAATTCTCAATCTCTAATTCTGCAATTAACATCTGGGTAACATCGCACTAAGCTGAAAACCAATAAAGTACAGTAACTAAGGAAGGTTAATGTGGTTACGAAATTGACAGCAGAACAAGCGGCAGAGTGGATTGAAGATGGCGATGCGGTCTTACTGGGTGGTTTTATCGGTAGCGTAGTACCGGAAGCGATTGAAAGAGCAATAGGCGAACGTTTTAGAGACACTCAGTCACCGCGAGATTTAACGCTGTTATTTGCTGCGGGTCAAGGTGACGGTCAAGGCCGGGCAATCAACCACTTAGCGGAACAAGGGTTAGTGAAATGCGCCATTGGCGGCCACTGGGGGCTGGTTCCTAAACTTCAGCAGTTAGCGGTAGATAACCTCATACAAGGATACAACTTGCCGCAGGGTATCATTTCCCATTTACTTCGAGATACGGCGGCAGGTAAGTTGGGCACCGTGAGTAAAGTTGGCTTAGGTACCTTTGTGGATCCGCGTTTAGAGGGCGGAAAAATCAATCAGGCGACGTCCGATGATTGGGTAGAACTGATTGAGCTCGGCGGTGAGGAGCATCTTTTTTATCACAAGCTACCTGTAACGGTGTCTATTCTTCGCGGAACGACTGCAGATGAGAATGGCAACATTACCATGGAAGATGAATGCTTGATCGTCGAAAGTCTGGCGGCGGCACAAGCGGCACGTAACAACGGTGGTAAGGTTATTGTACAGGTCAAACAAATAGTGCCCGCCGGAAAGCTTGATCCGCATGCGGTTAAGATTCCGGGAATCTTCGTCGATGCGGTTGTTGTGTGTGAAGATCCGACGGAGCACATGCAAACTTTTGCAACCATGATGAACCCGGAGTTTGTTGGTATTGAAAATTCAGATGACGACCTCACAACGAGCTCATCACCTTCGACCCAATCAAAGCTGGACGCAAAAACCATCATTGCCCGTCGTGCGGCTATGGAGCTAAAACCCAACTCCATTCTTAATCTGGGGATTGGTGCGCCGGAATACATCGCAGAGGTCGCTAAGCAAGCCGGAATACTCGATCAATTTACCTTAACCGTAGAACCTGGAGCGGTAGGTGGGATACCGCAAAGCGGTCTCGATTTTGGGGCGTCTCGTCTGCCTCAGGCGATTATCGGCCAAGACCAGATGTTTGATTTTTATGATGGTGGCGGTGTTGACCAAGCCTTTCTTGGCTTAGCGCAAAGTGACGTTACAGGAAATATAAACGTATCGCGCTTTGGCAGTAAAATCGCTGGCTGTGGCGGCTTTATTAACATTACTCAGAACGCCAAACAGGTTTACTTTTGTGGCACTTTTACCGCGCAAGGCCTAGCAGTGGAAGTGGACAATCAGGCTGTTAATATCGTCCAAGAAGGGAAGCAGAAGAAGTTCATCAAGCAGGTTGAGCAAATCACTTTCAGCGCAGCCCAAGCGTTAAGCAACAATAAACCTGTGATGTACATTACCGAGCGTGCCGTGTTCGAACTCTCTCCGTCTGGATTAGCGCTGATTGAAATCGCCCCTGGGGTGGACTTAGAAAAAGACATCCTTCAGCAGATGGAGTTCACACCTGTCATCAGTCCGTCACTGAAAGTAATGCCAAATGCCATCTTCCAGCCATCATTCGAACTTACTCTATAAATGCTGGATAACTATTTAATTTCTACCAAAGGATTAGGATATGTTTGAAAACAAAGTCTGCTTAGTCACTGGCGCGGCGCAAGGTATTGGCCGAGCGATTGTGGAACGATTTGCTAACAATGGAGCACAGTGTGTTTACGCCTTAGATGTTAACGCTCAAACTTTGCAAAGTGCGTTTAGTGACCACGAAAATGTTAAACCAGTCGTCATCAATATTTGTGATAGAGAGGCGATTCAATATTTGGTTGAAAGCATCAGAGAAACCTATGGTCGTATCGATGTTTTGGTGAATAACGCTGGAGTTACCCGAGACGCACTATTGGAAAAAATGACGGAACAAGACTGGGACTTCGTGATCGACGTTAATCTCAAAGGTGTTTTTAATCTCACTCAAGCAGTTGCACCAATTATGATGGCAAACAATTATGGCTCTATTGTCACCATGTCTTCGGTAGTGGGGACCGACGGTAATATTGGACAGTCTAACTACGCAGCAACCAAAGGTGGCGTGATAGCGATGACGAAAGGCTGGGCTAAAGAGTTTGCTCGTAAAGGTGCCCAAGTTCGCGCTAACTGTGTTGCTCCTGGTTTTATTGAGACCCCGATGACAGCCGACTTACCTACAAAAGTCCTCGAACTCATGAAACAGAAGACTCCGCTTGGGAGAATGGGCACCGCAGAAGATATCACCGATGGTGTTGAATTTTTGGCCAGTGACAAGTCTAGCTTTATTACGGGGCAGGTGTTGAAGGTTGATGGCGGCTTAGTTTTGTAACGTCATGAAGATAACCATTGTAGAGCGATTCGATAACCTTGCGGTTTGCAGATAAACCAGTCTCGCTGTTTAGAGTTATCGTTCGCCCCATTTTGGTGATTCGTGCACGTAAACGCGAACGATTCTTTTGCACAAGTTCGTCGTTAGGTAAAAAATACAACTGTCTGAAAGGTAGGGTACTAAAAATCAATGAGTTACCGTTTTTGTTGAGGTGGTACAATCGTTGCAGTAATTTAGCTGTGGTGTTCCAATTGCTTCTCTCTGGCATGAACATAGCTTGGAAAAGGATGGTTCATTTGGAACACGAAAGTCAGAAATATACATTAACGACTAGGTCGTTAACGGAGTGACCGGAAATAGCTAATGACGAATAACAACTCATTAAGTGCCCGTATTACGGAGCATTACTCTTCACTCAGTGATGGCAATAGACGCATCGCGGACTTCCTTCAGGTGAATCCAGAAAAAATACTGATGTTATCTACCAGTGAAATTGCTGAGGAATGCCTGGTATCCAAGACAAGTGTCAGCCGTTTTATTCGCAAACTTGGCTATAACGATCATGTCGCATTGAGAAATGAGATGATGTCTGAGCGGGATAAAGGCAACCCGGTAATCACTGGTGAGCTGCAGGATACAGGCTTTTGCCAGGATGCAATTTCGCTAGAAAAGTTATGGATGCAGTTAGCGGAAGGAAACACTGCGCACATTATCAGAAAGCTAGCGACTGCGAAGCGGATAAAAATTATTGGCTATCGTAATAGCTATCCGTTAGCCATGCATTTTCGCCAACAATTAGCCCAATGTCGTCAGGGCGTCGAGCTGTTGCCTCTTCCGGGACAAACCATTGGTGAAGATTTAGCGTCGATAAACGAAGACGACTTTGTCATTTTGTTTGGTATTCGTCGTCGCGTTGCGAACTTTGAACGAATTGTTGAATTTCTTAAACCCTATGATTGTTTATTGATCACCGATCAATCGGGACAGAAGTATGCGTCGACGGTAAACGAGGTCTTCGTTTGTTATATGAATAATGAACTGCCACTAGACAGTTACGCGGTTCCGATGAGTCTTATTCACTACTTTGTAAATGAAACTTTTATATTGCTAAAAGAAGAGGCTTCAAACCTCAGTCAAACGATCAGTGCTAATTATCATCAGTTGAGCGAACTAGAATAATTGGCCCAATAGCCGTGTGATCCCAACTCAATCTTTCCTCCTTAATAAATAGCTGTGGCTGCATTTAGTCACAGCTATTTTTATTCACCTTTGTTTCTTTCCATTACTCAATTAAAAGAAAGATCACTAACAAAGTGATGCGATCCAGTATGCGTCTAAACCTTGAATAGCTTTGCTACATAATGGTGGTTATTGCACCAAAAATGATCCCCACTATTTGGTCAATATTATCAATTTATCCAATTTTAAATGCTTAATAAAAATAATTTCCTTAAAAATCAGTTAAATATAAATTTGTTTTAAATGGGTACGATCGTTGCAGTGTACTAGCTAAGTGTTTCAATCGTATCTTATATGTATAGGGAAATAGCCATGAAATTATCTAAGTTAGTGTCTTTAGTCGCTGTTGCTGCGGCATTAGTGACCAACGTTTCTGCTGCGTCTGCAAACCAGTTGGAAGCCATTAAAGAAAAAGCGGTACTCAAAGTTGCGGTTCCACAAGACTTTCCTCCTTTTGGTTCTGTCGGAACGGATTTAAAGCCACAAGGGTATGACATTGACATGGCCAAATATCTGGCCAAAGAACTAAACGTAAAAGTGGAACTCGTACCTGTTACCAGTGCAAACCGCATTCCTTATCTACAAACTCAAAAAGTTGACTTGGTCATTTCCAGTATGGGTAAAAACCCAGAGCGTGAAAAAGCGATCGACTTCAGCGAAGCATACGCTCCGTTTTTCCTCGGCGTGTTCGGCACTTCAGATGAGAACGTCGCCGGAGCAGCAGACCTTGCTGATAAAACCATTGGTGTAACGCGTGGCTCAGTTGAAGATATTGAACTAAGCAAAATTGCGCCAGAGACGACAACGATTAAGCGTTTTGAAGATAACAACGCGACATTGTCTTCTTTCCTATCTGGTCAGATTGATCTCATTGCAACGGGTAACCTTGTCGTCACAGAAATCGCTACTCGTTACCCGGCTAAAGCACCTGAAGCGAAGTTCATGCTGAAGAACTCTCCGTGTTATGTGGGTGTGATGAAAGGTGAAACTGAACTTGTCGAAGAAGTGAACAAGCTCATTTCAAAAGCGAAAGCAGACGGAGTATTAGAAGAGCTATCGCAAAAATGGTTGAAAGCGCCTTTCCCTAAAGATCTTGGCGCGTAAGGAATAAGTGCAATGAGTTACCAGTTAGAATTTACTGGCTTGGCTCCCTACCTGCCACAGTTTGTGGCAGGTCTAAGGACAACCGTCGAGTTAACCGTTATTTCAACCGTTGCTGGGTTGGCTGTGGGAACGTTGTGCGCAGCAGGACGCACAAGTAAGCAAGCATGGTTACGTTGGTTATGTGCGACTTATATCGAGTTAACACGTAATACCCCGTTTATTGTTCAGTTATTTTTCATCTTCTTCGGTTTACCAGCGTTAGGTGTCAAGCTAAGCGCGTGGGAGGCGGGTTTCATCGCGATGGTGTTTAACCTTGGTGCCTACAGTGCGGAGATCATCCGAGCGGGTATCGATGCAACACCTAAAGGCCAGTGGGAGGCGGGTAAAACGTTGGGCTTAACCAGACGCCAAATTTTTACTCGAATCGTATTGCCGCCAGCTTATCAGAAGGTTTATCCAGCGTTGGTTAGTCAGTGCATTATCGTCATGCTCGGCTCTGCCGTCGTATCTCAGATTTCAGTCGAGGAACTGACCTTTGCGGCGAACTTTGTGCAGTCCAGAACCTTTTTAAGTTTTGAATCTTATGCTGTTACTGCACTGATTTACCTTGTCCTTGCGATCTTAATGCGTCAATTGTTTGCATTGATCAAAGCTCGCGTATTCAAAAACCCAGCGCTGTAGGAGAAGACGATTATGATGCAATTTACAGACTGGGACATTCTGCGCAACTTACTACTTGCAGCGCGTTGGACCGTACTGCTATCAATTATTGCCTTTATAGGTGGTGGTCTGGTGGGGCTTGGCCTTACCTTACTCAGAAGTATGAAGAACATTCATCTTGGGAAAGGCATTCAACTGTATGTGGAGCTTTTTCAGGGAACGCCACTTCTGATGCAGCTCTTTATGGCGTTTTTCGGTTTATCTCTGCTGGGGATAGAAGTCAGTGCATGGTCCGCCGCTGCGTTGGCGTTAACGCTATACAGCAGCGCCTATTTTCACGACATTTGGCGCGGTTGTATTGAGGCGTTACCTAAAGGTCAGTGGGAAGCGTGTCGTACTCTGGGTCTCAATTACATGCAGACTATGCGCAATGTCATTATTCCTCAGGCTTATCGAATTGCCATTGCACCGACGATTGGCTTCTCGGTTCAAATTGTTAAAGGCACCGCGCTTGCTTCGATCATCGGTTTTGTCGAGTTAACTAAAGCCGGAACCATGCTGAATAACGCGACATTCCAACCATTTAAAGTGTTTGCCATGGTCGCTGTACTTTACTTTGTTATCTGTTTCCCTCTGTCATTATTGGCTCGTCATTTGGAGAAAAAAACCTATGTCTCTCGTTAGTGTTGATCAAGTACATAAGTACTATGGTGAAAACCATGTTCTCAAAGGTGTGGACATGAAAGTTGAGGCAGGTGAAGTTGTCTCTATTATTGGCCGCAGTGGATCTGGAAAGAGTACGTTACTGCGTTGTATGAATGGCCTGGAAACCTATCAGGATGGCGCGATCATCGTAGACCGTCAGGCCGTAGAAGATGATGACTATAAACTGCGCCTGCTGAGCCGAAGTGTTGGTATGGTATTCCAAAGTTTCAATCTTTTCCCTCATATGACCGTGGGTGAGAACGTGATGTTGGCGCCAAAGCTGGTATTGAAAAAGGACGCTAAAGCCTGTGAAGCTCAAGCGAGAGAGTTACTCGAAAAGGTTGGCTTAGCCGATAAATTTGATGCTTATCCAGCGAACCTATCTGGTGGTCAGCAACAGCGTGTTGCCATCGCGCGTTCTCTAGCTATGAATCCAAAGGTGCTGTTATGTGATGAAATCACTTCTGCGCTCGACCCAGAGTTAGTCGGTGAAGTATTAAAAGTACTGGAGCAGCTAAAGAAAGAGGGGATGACGCTCATTCTGGTTACTCACGAGATGAACTTTGCCCGTGAAGTTGGCGATAGAGTCGTGTTCATGAACCAAGGGAAAGTGTGGGAAAGTGGCCCAAGTGAAGTAGTTTTCGATGATCCACAAACCGAAGAACTGCGTAGCTTTTTATCTGCCGTGAAGTAATAAACAGGTTCTATTTTCTAACCCACCAAACAGCGGTTTTGGTGGGTTGCCTTCCTTTTTACAAATCGCTTATCGAAGTGGGCGAGCGTAGGGCCTAATTTCGAACACTAACTATCGTTAAAGAAAGTAGTGGATTGAACAATAATTGTACAAATGAACAGTAATCACAAACAAAGTACTTTGATTTGCATCAAAATGTAATAGTATAACGTTACGTTTATTTCACTGTTCTTGTCGTGCATTACTTCCATCATCTTAAACTAAAGAAATTGTTGCTTCTTGCGATGCTCTTAATCCCTTTGGGGTTGAGTACGCTCTCGCTTGCGCACTCGATGGAAACGGATCAAAACGTTCACGAACACCATACCTGTGAAATCTACGAAGCAATTTGTCATGCTTTAAGCTCACAATCTTCGCTGAGCATACTCTCTGATAAAGCGCAGTGCTATCAGCGATTCGATATCCAGCTCACGACTCTTGCCTCTTCAGAGTTACCCCGAACACGCTCGCCACCTCAACTGGTCTAACGCTTTCTCCTTTTCGGAGAATCCAACACTTTTTAACTTAATACCCCAATAACCTCGCAATTTTTGTCAGGGCGAGTTGATGTCGGCTTGCGCTTGTAAAAAGTTCACGGCGATGCATCGGCTAGTGCAGTTGTTATTTGGGGAAAATAGCGTCTAAAAAATACGTTAGGGATCGTTATGACCGAAATATCTTATACTTCTATCGCAAAAAAGAAGAAGCTTATTCGTGGCCTGGTTTTGGCTTCCGTAGTTGCAGCAGGTGCTGCTATTACATTAAGTAACCAAGAAACATCGCCTGAGCAGGTTACACCAAACAAGAGTAATACATTATCGATTAGTGGACCTTGGGAGATTTCCAGCTTAGATCCTTCAAAACAGGGATATATGTTAATTCGTATGCAGGTAGTAGAGACCCTGCTCAACGTTGATGGTAAGGGGATTATTACCTCTGGATTGGCAACCAAATGGCAAAGCAGTGAAGACGGCTTATCCTGGCATTTTACATTGCGCGACAACGTAACGTTTCATGATGGTTCTAAGCTGGACGCTGAAGCGGTCGTTCGCAGCCTTGCTATTGCTCAGCGCAAACACGGTACACTTAACAAGGCAGAGATACGCAGTATTTCCGCGATTAGTGACAATGAGATTCTAATCGAATTGAGTAAACCTTACGCTGCATTTGCCTCGCTATTGACCAACTATTCTAACGCTATCTTGTCGCCTGAATCTTACGAGCCTAACGGAGCCGTAAAAACACTTTACGGTACGGGGCCATATCAAATGGAAAGCTTTGCACCGCCGCACAAGTTCTTGGTTAAAAAGTTTGATGGTTATTGGGGGGAAGAAGCAAAAATCGATTTCGCAACCTACTTAACGGGCCATCGTGCAGAAAGTCGTTTGCTGCAGGCGAAGTCTGGCGAAGCCGATATCGTATTCAATCTTGAGCCATCCATGTTAGGGCAGCTAAAAAGTGGTAATGAGGTTCAAGTTCACAGTGACCTGATCCCGCGAACCATGTTGGTAAAAGTAAATGCGGGTCATCCATTCCTGAATGAAGCGAGAGCGAGAAAGGCATTGAGTATGGCAATTGATCGAGCGTCGATTGCAAAAAATGTGCTTGGTGTACCGGGTTCGGAAACCACACAGATAATGCCAAGTTCCATGTCTCAGTGGTTTATTAAAGACGTGAAAAACGACGATTTCGATCTCGATCTGGCACGCTCAACCTTGGGTGATTTAGGTTGGAAACGCGGAGAAAACGGCACTCTAGAGCGGGATGGTGTGCCGTTCAAACTGACGATGATCACCTATGCCGATCGCCCTGAATTGACCACGGTCGCAACCGCGATTCAAGCGCAATGGGCCAAGCTTGGTGTTGACCTAAAAGTCGATGTTACAAACTCAAGTATGATCCCAGCGGGTCATCAGGATGGCTCACTAGAAACGGCTTTGATCGCGCGTAATTTTGGCTTCAGCGCTGATCCGCTACCTATCATCAGTTCTGACTTTGCGAACGGAGGCGGCGACTGGGGAACGATGAATTGGGAAAACGCAAAGGTAGACAGTACGATTGATCGCTTACTTCACAATCACGATGCGACACGTGCATTTGAGCTAAGCCAGATCGTCGCGCAAGAAATTCATCAGGATGCACCAGTGATTGCGATTTCTAGCTACAGCCAACATACCTCGGTGAATAAACGAGTTAAACACTTCAGGTTTGATCCGTTTGAGCGCAATTACTTCATCAACCAGATGGAAATTAACTGATGCTTTTGAGGATTTTAAGAAAGCGACTTTATCAACTGATTCTGGTGGCTTGGGGAGTCGGTACGCTCACATTTGTACTTATGAGAAGCTTACCGGGAGACATGGCGTATCTTATTGCGGCCAGTCGTTATGGGCAGGATAACGTGGATTCCGCAGCGGCTGAGCTGGTGCGTCAAGAGCTCAATTTAGACCAAGGATGGTTCAGTAGTTATGTCAGCTGGTTGGGTGATCTGCTACAGCTCAACTTAGGTAATTCCCTCGTGAGTGGTCTACCAGTGAGTGAAGCGGTTGTGCATCAGCTTGGGCACTCTATGCTTCTTGCTGGAGTTGGTATCACGCTATCTGTATTGATAGCGCTTCCGCTAGGAACCTGGTCCGCGAAGAAAGGGGGACTGGTTAATTCTCTTGTCGTGTGGTTCTCGACCTTCACCCGTGCGATGCCGGTGTTTGTATTGGGTCTGTTGATGATCCTTATTTTCGCGATCAGTTGGAAATGGTTCCCTGTTGCGGGTTTTGGTACTTGGCAGCATTTGGTTTTACCAAGTATTACTTTAGCAATTAGTTTAGCGGCAGTCTCGAACCGAGTTGTGCATAACAGTGTGCGCAGCGTTCTTCGTTCTCCTTTCTATATATTTTCTCGCGTCAAAGGCTTAAATGAAACGCAGACTTTCTTCCGCCATGGCTTACGTAATATGGCAGTATCGATCGTCGCATTTGTTGGTATTCAACTAGTCAGTGTGATTGAAGGCATCATTATGATTGAGTCGCTCTTCTCGTGGCCGGGTGTTGGTCATGGTCTCGCACACGCGATTTTTGCCCGCGACATTCCGGTGATTCAAGGCTGTGCACTGACGATGGGTATTCTGTTTGTGCTCCTCAATAGCATTATTGACGTGCTGTGCTACTGGATTGACCCAAGAGGTCAGCAAGAAAAATGATGAAACAATTTACATTAAATCAAAAGCTCGGATTATCACTCTTACTCGGTTTATTTAGCTTTTCGCTTTTTGTTGGATGGTTGTCTCCGTATTCAATTGACGAACAAAACTTGTCGACTCGACTATTGGCACCAAGCGGTGAACATTGGTTCGGTACTGATCACTTTGGTCGAGATATGATGACGCGCCTTGCAAGTGCCATCGGCTTATCTTTCGCACTGAGTGTGTTTTGTGTCATCACTTCATCAACTTTGGGCGTTTTGTTAGGTGTGTGTTCTGCATGGGCGGGTGGACGCGTTGAGCAGGGGCTCGATATTCTCGTCAATGTTCTACTAGCACTTCCGGGGTTAGTCTTAGTTCTTCTGTTGTCAGCCATTGCGCCCGGATCGTTCCTGGTTATGTACCTGGCGATTTCACTGGTTCAGTGGGTTGAGTATTACCGAGTAACACGTGCTATCACTCGCACTGTCATTAATAGCCCAGAGCGACAAGTGTCGATGATGATGGGGTTTGGCAAATGGTATCAGTTTAAGCGACATATCTGGCCAGCGATTTCTTCATCGGTCTTTACGATGGCGGCGTTTGGTGGGGCCAATGCCATTTTAATGATGGCTTCTCTCGGATTTGTCTCAGTGGGTATCCAGCCACCGTTAGCCGAGCTGGGGCTAATGAGCGTCGAGCTGTTCCCGTTCTATGTTGATGCACCTTGGGTTTTAGCTCAGCCACTATTGGTTGTGGCATTGTTGGTGTTGGGCTTTCATTTATTAGCAGGAGCGAGCCGTGAATCTCTTAATTCAACTGACTGATCTATCGATCAAAGCAAAAGATGTCGAGCTTCTTCAGCCGCTGTCGTTAAAGCTATATCAAGATAAACCGGTAACCATTCTTGGCCAAACTGGCTCAGGTAAAAGTCTGCTCGCACAGGCAGTGATTGGTCTATTGCCGCATTCACTAACACAATTCGGAACAGTCGAAATATTCGGTAATAACCATGACCGGGATTCTCTCACAAACCTTTGGGGAAAAGAGGTCATTATGTTGCCGCAAGAACCATGGCGAGCGCTTGATCCCCTGATGCCTGCTTATAAGCAAGTTGCCGAAGTTTATGAGTGCCTGCATGGGTTGAGTGAGGAGTCTGCCTTTCATCGAGCCATTGACGATTTAGACAATATGGGACTAAAAAGCAGCGCTTATAAACGGCCCGGGCAACTTTCTGGCGGTATGGCACAGCGTTTGGCTGTCGCTGCTGCTACGGCTGGTGGTGCAAAAGTTGTGTTTGCTGATGAACCCACTAAAGGGTTGGATGTCAGTCGACGTAACGACATCGTTAGACTCTTACTTCAAAGTGCTCAAGGAGGTGGACTGCTGACGATCACTCACGATATCGAAGTTGCGCGTCAGATAGGCGGTGACATCATTGTGATGAAAGAAGGTGTTGTTGTTGAGCAGGGAACGGCGGACCAAGTATTGAATCACCCTCAGCACGCCTATACGCAAGCTTTGATTGCCGCCGATCCAAAACATTGGGTTGCAAGGGCAAAGTACTTGAGTGAGTCGATGCCCGTGTTAAACGTTGAGAATCTTGCTATAGGACGAAACGGCAATGCTTTATCACGAGAGATTAACTTTACGATACATACGGGTGAAGTGATCGGTATTGTTGGTGACAGTGGCTGTGGTAAGAGCACGCTGGGGGATACCCTACTTGGTTTATTGCCACCCGTTGAGGGTAAAGTTGCCAAGTTATCTCCGAATACAAAGCCGTATCAATGGTTGAAGCTATTTCAAGATCCTCCGGCTGCGTTTACTTCTAGTGTGACACTTGGCGTGCTTTTGGATGATTTGGTCAAGCTGCATAAGATAGATAGGGACAAAATCACGCCATTAATGAAAAAGCTAAAGCTCGCTCCCGAGTTGTTAGAGAGAAAAAGTACTGAAGTCTCTGGCGGAGAACTTCAGCGCTTTGCCATTCTCAGGGCTTTATTATTGGATCCGGTATTCTTGTTCGCAGATGAGCCAACATCAAGGCTCGATCCCATTATTTCTCAAGAGGTGACCGACTTGTTGGTTGATCTGGCAAAAGAACAGGGATGTGCGTTGCTGCTCGTCAGCCATGATCCGAACCTGATTGAAAAGTGCTGTGATACCGTTATTCGCTTAAGTTAAGCACGGGAATATAAAAAACGCCTTTGATTGATAAAATCAAAGGCGTTTTTAAAGTGTCGTACTTCTTCGATTAATCTAACTCAATTTTACGAATTGTATTGGCTTCAATGTCTTCATTTATAAAGAGTACGTCTCGCCACTCTAATTCACTATAAAGTTGAGTCTGGTCGTCAAAGAAATCTGACTCTGGGTCATGGGATTGGCTGTAGCTCAAAAACATTTGCGCATTTGGACCCGTTTCATTGAACTCCAGTGCAAAAACAAAGCTGGAACCGTAATTGATGCGATAGCGTGCAGTCGAACCACTTCCGTCTTCATCTAAATCCGTCAGTGGGGAGTCGCTACGCGGCGCACCAACTACGACGGTTGCTAACTCAGAGGTCGAACGGGAAGGCACACTACTTTCAGCCATATTGAACACGCCTTCGTAACTGTTTCCTCCGGTAATAGGAATCGCAGTTTTGCCTTGCGCTTTAATCACGTATTGGATTGACCCTAGTGGTGCATCTAACGCAATGCCAGCGTCTGATAAGCGGTTAGTTGCTGTGGCTAATGCCTGAAGAATCGGGTCATTGTCCACATCATTTGTGTCTATCGCTTTTAAACCTGAAGGGGTTGTTGAAGGCGTTAGTGGGTTAAAAGGTACTTCAAACAATTCGTCGTTTAGCGATCGATGTCCTGACACCATGAAACTTGCTAAAAACTCTCTCATGATTTGCGCGCCAGTACTTTGCAAATTATACGTGCCATCCCAAGCGCTAAGTGCGTTACATGCTGGAGTGAGATTAAATGGTTGACCATCTACCTGAATACTTGGGTAGAGTGTACACCTCGAAACTAACTCGTTACGGAATTCTCTGGAAAATAGTGAGCCATTATGAGTCGCTACGGATTTAAGCTCTTCTAAAGAGAATCGACCGTCTGCACCAGATAAGCCAGTTCCTGAATTATCACTAATGAGCTGAGCATTGTAGCGAGTACGAGGGCTACGGATAGTTTGGTCTGGGCCATACATCAAACTGAACCCCTCTAACGGAGCATCCAGATTACTTAACCAATAACTGCTGTTGGCGTTGTACTCGTAATCTGTTCTGGTTTGTTGAGGAGCATTGGCGAATGGAACTAATCCCGGAGCACCGGCATTACCACTATCTACCCACTCATAAACCGAGCTGTTTCCGGGTAAAAGAACGTTGCCCGAACCATCTTGCCAGATCGCCGCTAATTGAGGACTCTGTGATGCAAGCGCCCAATAGCCCTCGGCTGCCGCGCTTAACTGAGGGACTTGGGTTCCATCGATGTAAGACGCGGTACCTTCGTCGGATATCATCAATGTATTTACCCATGGAATTCCCTGATTGTCAGCAAAAGCATCAAAGAACTCTTGCTTTGACTTCGCTTTTCCCATTGCTAACCATTGAGACAACATACGTGTATTGGCTGAGTTTGCATCACGGAAAGTAATCGCACTAGAACTCGTCCATCCTAATGTAGGTGAGATCGACGCCAAATTAATAATCGGCCCAAAGTGACTGTAATAAACGGTATGAGGGCTCTCGACTAAGGAACCATCAGCTTGCTTTACTGTTACGTTGAACGTTTTTGACGTGATGTCTCTGTATTCGCCATCATAGCTGTAGCGGAGCGGATCTTGTGGGTGAAGATCGAGTTGGTATAGAGTAAATCGCTTGGATTGTGAAACCGTATGCGTCCAGCCCAAATTCTGATTGAATCCGATAACCACGGCAGGCAAACCAATCATCCCAACTCCAGTCACGTCCATTTCGCCAGGGATCGTCAGATGCTGTTCATAAAAGCGCAACTCGCCATCCCAAGGAAAATGAGGGTTTCCGAGTAGGGCTGATTTAGCGTTCTCAACTTTATCCTCACCCAGAGCCCAGCCGTTACTTCCGATACCCTCTGAGGTAAATACGGTCTTTGCGTCCAACTGCAAATTGAAGTTTGTTTTTAGCTGTCTGCTGGCCTGAATAGCCTCTGGCGGAGTTGCTGCGGCGATGGCGGCTATGAAGTTCCGGGAACTGGCTAAAGCGGCAACATCAAGCTGATAGGCGAGCAAATCCTGAGCGGTAATCGGCGTTACCCATTCCGCGTTTCGGCACGGTGAAGGATAATTGTTTGTTGCAGCGCGTTCACTGAGTAATTGGTTAAACCCTTTTGCGTATCCTTCTAGTAACGCCTTTTCATCGGCAGGGATGTCAGCGTAAAGAGCGTTCGCTTGTTCTGGGTAGCCAAGTGCCAAATAACCCGCATCGGATAAAAAGTTTGAATAGTTTTCACCAACACCCAAATAGCGGGATTTTTGAGATTTTAACTTCATCAATTGCTCGGAAAGCGTGCAGAGATTCTCTTCAGCTTGTGCGTATCCAATGCCATATCCTAAGCCAGAATAGCTATCCGCTTTAATGTGAGGGACGTTATGCTCGGTGTAAGTAATCGTCGCCTCATACGAGCTCTTGGAAGAACTGTCGTCGTTACAGGCTGATAATATCAACAGGGACACGATACTTAGTGTGGCCTTATTCAGTTTTGAAACTCTATATTTGTGACTCATTAACGCTCCATGTATAAGTTAGTGTAACAACTCTATAACATTATAGGGGCGTCAAGTACTGTCAATTTTCTTTGCAGCGATTCATGATGGAACGCAAGGTTCTGAAAATTAGTCTTAACTTCCTTAACCTATTTGGATTATCACTCCTGTTTATCGTCAAGAAGGTTTAGCGTCTTATCGTCACTTGATGCACTTATCCTTTTTTACTCCTTAATTCCCTCACATTGCCTCGTTAATTTGTGTGGCGATAGTTTAAATAATTCTTGTGATGTTTGAGTTTAATTAAGGATGTTTCTGGTGAGCATGCTGATTAAATTTACCCCAAATTGGTAAGTTAAATTAAATATGAAAGCGGTAAAAATCTCGTGTATTAGTTATTTATTGATAACGTCAGCCCAACCTCAAGCTGCTTTGTATCAGGTGATAGAAGTGACGCCTGATACAAGTTACAGCTATGAAAGTGCTTATGGTGTCGCGATTCAACCGTCCACAGTCACCGGTGAAAGTGACAACTGCTTTGAATCATCTTATGTAGAAGGGGATGGGATCTCTTGTTCAGCGTATACATTGGCGGGAGAGACTCGCCTTGTTGAGCCAAGTGAAGGGAAGGCCGTTGATGGATTGAGTTATCGTGAAGAAACGCCATTTGGTATTGATAACCGCTTTATGTATGTCCAGGAACAAGGTGATTTTGAAGACTACTGTGATGCACAGTTACTGTATGGTACCTGTGAATCATGGGCGGCTTTACATTGGGCACTGTGGAGTGACGAGCTAAGCGGTAGCACAGAGCCCAATTCAATCGCGTTTCTCGGTGACTATGATACCGGCACTGCCTACAACGAAAGCTACAACATCGTAATTAACTCATTAACTGAAGACGCTGAACCCGTGGGTATTCTGCATGATTTGGGAAATGTAACCAGTTATATGCGAAATTATACCCAAGCTTTAGACGATACAAACCCAATTACGGATTCCTATCTGCAGTCGAGAGCGTGGAAAACAGACGGCGATTACACGGTAGGTAGCGTATCGACAAGCGCATCAAATGATTACGGTGACTTTTACTCGTCAAAGGCGGCGCTGTGGAGTTCGTCTTTAGGTTCGTTAGTTGAGCTGGATTGGGCAAGTTCGGTGTCTGATACCGCGGTATACAAAAACAGGACTGCACAAGGGAGCCTCCGCGATTTCGTTATTGTTGACAATACGTTATATAGCGTTGGCTACAACACTTACCTACATGATTCTTACTACTATTTCATGGAAGCAACGGTATTTTCTGTTGATTTAGATAGCGATGTTTTTGACGCGGATAACTGGGAAACAAAGAAAATCTCCGGAGCTGGAGTCGAAAGTGACGATGATTATATTTACAGCAATACCTTACTAACTGGCGTAAACAGTAACTTGGTCGCGATTGGTGAATCCAAGCGTTCTGGTAGTTATCCGTACGAAAATGCCGCATCAAACAGAATGTATGTTGTCGATGATATATCAGAGAATTCCCTATCGGCGACCTACTTGAGTGGTGGTATATTCTTTGACGGTGTTGGAGGCAAAGCGCGAGCAATTAATAACTTCAATGAAATTGTTGGACAAGTGGACGCTGAAAATACCAACGAGAGCAGCGGCAAACCGAGACGAAAGCGTGGCTTTATCTACCCATATGATGGAGAAGGTACCAGTGACACACGTAGCGCAAGGTTAAGTGATCAAGCTTGGTGGTTAGATGATTTGACCAATGGCGGAGACTATTCAGACGATAACAACTTTTACCGAATTATTGATGCGTCTGGAATAAATGATGCGGGCGTAATATCCGCGACCGCTTTGAAGTGTGAATCTGGATACGATGACACCAGCCACTTCGCCACCTGTGGTGATGAAGAAGAGGATGAACAAGTGGTAGCCGTTAAACTGGTTCCTATCGTTGGCGCTACTGCAGATGATATTGAAGAACGAAGTGATGAAGCGGAAGAGACAACCACAAGCCGTTCCGGAGGAAGCTTAAACTATTTCGGATTGTTTATTCTTTTGGCTTTATTTGGATACCGTACTTTCGTTAATAAGTCGTCCCTACGTACTAGAACACAGTAAATAGTGTACCATCTTGTTGCTTGGCTAATTTCATTTTAGCCACTTTAAAGCGAGCTCAACTTTGAGTTCGCTCTTTTTCGTTTCACTGTTTCTGTAAATCAAAGCAGTCAATCTCCCTTGTCCCATTTATTTCGCATTACTCCATAATCTACTCACATTTTCCCGATACATTGAGCGTCGGTTTAATAGGGCAGTCGTACGCATAAATAGTATGAACTGACTAACTGGAGAGAAAACATGAAAAAATTTGTACTAGTCGCAACGACAATATTGATGACTTTCGGCTCATTGTCCGTATTCGCAGACGATCGACCTGCGCCTCCACCGAATGGCGACCGTCCAGAGCCGCCATCGTTTAGTGATATTGATACTAACGGTGATGGCGTTTTGACTAAGGACGAGCTTCGAGGTCCGTTCCTTGAAGACTTCGACAAGCTTGATGTTGATGGAAGTGGTTCGCTTACGGAAGATGAATTACCGACGCCACCAGAGCCTCGATAAAAGTCGCTTCGTTAGTTTGACAAGCTAACAGCAGCAAGGTGAGTTACGTGATATCACACTCAGTAATGGTGACTTAAGATAGAATCGGTTATTGTGGAAAAGCATTAAGCGTTGTAACTCACCCATTGAACAAAAGTATTATCATCACATCCCGTAGGTCTGCCGTGCGTATTTCTCTGTTTCAAAAGCTGTTTTCTGCGTTACTCCTAAGTAGTGCTCTGGTTATCGTGATCATGGCACTA
Source organism: Vibrio natriegens NBRC 15636 = ATCC 14048 = DSM 759 (assembly GCF_035621455.1). Taxonomy (NCBI): domain Bacteria; kingdom Pseudomonadati; phylum Pseudomonadota; class Gammaproteobacteria; order Vibrionales; family Vibrionaceae; genus Vibrio; species Vibrio natriegens. The sequence goes on along the minus strand of NZ_CP141823.1, from coordinate 32,745 downwards.
CAAATTAACGCCAGTTTTAAAGATGGATTTCAGCGGTATTTGAACCAGGAAGAAATAGCCAAAGTGGGATTAATGGCGGAACGCGCAAGCCAATATTATTCTCAATCAAAAGATTGGTCGCGGTTTGAAGATTCTCCCCATTGGTGGGAGGATTTTCTGATGTTGTCTGGTGAAATGCCGCCACCGAGAGACGACATGCTTCCGCCGGGAGATCGCCAACCATCGTTGCATGCAAAGCCCTTTAAAGACCCGATGATGGCACCATTGAGCGCTAGGTTAAATTTGTTAGATGCTGATGAAAGAGTGTTATTTGGTCATTATGAAAACCTGGATGTCAAAGAAGGGATGCATCTACACAAAGTAGAAATTCTCTTTGAAGGTAAAGTAGTCGGCTATATTTCGATCTTGCAAAGTGATTCTTTCAACAATCATTTAGCTGATCAATTCTTAAAGTCTCAAACCACGAACCTTATGATCATCAGTGTTGCTGCTATTTTCGTCAGTTTACTTTTTGCTGTTGTGTTTGTGCGTTATCTTTTGACGCCTTTGCGCGCGCTTCATCAAGGTGCTAATGCGGTACGAAATGGCAACCTCAGCTATCAGATTGAATACCACAGCAATGATGAAATTGCCGATGTAACTCAAGCATTTAATCACTTGGTCGACTCGCTGAAAACTCAAGAAGAGATGCGAGAACGCTGGCTGTCGGATATTTCTCATGAGTTGCGCACACCATTAGCAGTGCTCAGAGGGGAGCTTGAGGCGCTTCAGGATGGCATTCGTCGTCCTGAACCGGCCTATATTCAATCCCTCCACCAACAAGTACTTACGCTCACTCAGCTCGTGGAAGACTTACGCGCTTCTGCAAAAGCAGACATCACGGTTCGCTTGCAAACGGAGTCTGTGAACGTGAAAAGTGGCGTCGAAAATGTCTTGGTAAGCCATTTAAATCGCTTTGAGAAAAAGTCGCTGAGCCTGGATGTAGATTTTGCTATTGATGCAAACTTAAATATCCAAGCCGACAGACAAAAGCTGAGTCAGGTACTGAACAACTTATTGGAAAACAGCTTTCGCTATACAGACTCGGGAGGGCAGGTAAAAATCTATTTAGGGCAGGAACAAAGCTCAGTTTTGCTTGCCATAGAAGATAGCTCACCAGGTGTACCAAACGATGCACTACCAAAACTTTGTGATCGACTTTATCGCGTGGATCAATCGCGTAGTCGAGCTTTTGGTGGTTCAGGACTTGGATTATCAATATGTAAAAGCATCATTCAGGCTCATAACGGTGACCTAAAACTGGAACATTCCAAGCTGGGTGGCTTGAAAGTTTCTGTGCGTTTACCTATCGAATAGAGCCCGTTTTCCAGTTATACGTCTTTAGGATAAATAAGAAAAACCATGATACTAATTGTTGAAGATGAACCTTCATTGGCAAATGTTGTTTCCGACTATCTAATTCATAACGGATTCGAAACCCATATTATCGGTGACGGCAATCAAGTGATCGAGTGGGTTAAGAAACACAACCCAGAGCTGATCTTATTGGATCTGATGTTGCCGAATCGAAACGGGTTAAGTATCTATCGAGAGTTAAGAACCTTCAGCGATATTCCAACCATTATGGCGACGGCGAAAGTCGAAGAGATAGATCGATTACTGGGTTTGGAACTCGGCGCCGATGATTATGTGTGTAAACCATACAGCCCACGCGAGCTGGTGGTACGCGTCCGCAACGTATTACGAAGATACAACGCTATCAATACACCAAAAGGCGACGACGAGGCTGCCCCAATGATCATTGATCAAAGCCAAATGAAAGTGTGGGTAGATGGTGAGTTGATCACCCTAACATCGGTGGAGTTTAAGTTGCTCTCTTATTTTCATCAGCACGAAGGCCAAGTGTTCAGCCGCGAGCAATTGATGAATAAAATCTATAACGATGAGCGGATAGTCACGGACCGTACGATTGATACACATATCAAGAACTTACGCAAAAAGATATTTGCCGTTAACTCCGAGTTGGACTGCATTAAGGCCGTGTATGGTGTGGGCTATCGTTTCGAGATTGCATAAACCTGGCTTAATCTAGGAGAAGGGTAAACTAACGTTGTCGATTCTTCGTGCAACGACGTTACGTTATCGTCAGGATTTGGTGAAATCCAATAGCTTGAGCCTGTTTAGACTGTTTCTATCTCAGGCCCGAGTATAAAATTTAATGGATTATATTGGATAAATAAGAGCTAACCATTGAAGACGAAAATAAAAGCAAAAATCTTTGCCTTATCCGCTGCGGCACTGCTGCTTAACGGGTGTGCCAGTTACAGCATCACTGAACGAGATATGAATCAATATCTCCAAGACAAAGCGACAATTAACCAATCCGTTGGGGTTGAAAATGTCATGTATGCACAAGTGTCAGTCGATGATCTAGAAGTAAAAATTGGCCGAGTAGACAATGACCGTATTTCGGTGTTTGCTAACACAACGGCGGATGTACAGTTTTTAACTCAACGAACGGTAGGCCTAGATCTCGACCTTGAATTTAGCGCGATTCCTAAATACGACCAAAAAACAGGTGAAGTGTTTCTGCAGTCACTTCGTCTGGAGAAGTTTGAAGACAAAAGCAATTTACTGACACCGGAAATTAGCAATCTTATTAAACCCGCTGTTTCGATGATCGGCTACGCACTGTCAAATCAGCCAGTTTATAAGCTAGAAAGTGATAAAGTGCAGTCCATACTTCTAAAGTCGGCAAGCCCTAATTTAGTTATCAAAAACAATCAATTAGTGATTGAGTTGTTTGATTAATCTCGCAAACTAGCATGATCTGCCGTGACCGGTCTAAGATAGACAGTGACGGCAGTAATCAACCTTTATTTGTCGTCGCTCTTGCGCAAATTTGTGTCCAATTCGAGACACAGCACTCTCAACGCTTCAATACTTTCTGCCGTCATACTTGATCGCGACTCTAGCTTTGCGGTCAACTCTTGCGCATCTTCCTGTAGCTGACTGCCTTTGGGTGTCAGTGAAATGACTTTCTTACGCTCATCTAACTCAGAAACTTTTCGGGTTAATAAACTCTTTGATTCCAATCGTTTAACAATCGGTGTCAACGTCCCTGAATCCAAATGAGTATCCTGAGAAAGTTCTTTCAAGCTCACGTTGTTTTTACACCAAAGTGAGTGCATCACAATGTACTGAGGATAGGTAAGATCGTATTCGTCGAGCAAAGGACGGAAAGCACGTACCAACGAGTTGGTCGCCGTGTACAAAGCAAAACAAACGTTATCTGATAATTTCTCGGCCATAGATGAGTCCAATTTTGAGCAAGACGACAATACTAACAAATTCTGTGTCATTTAAAATACATTGCGCGCAAATTATTTTTTAGCAAAGTGGTTGCTTTACTCTCGAACTCAAGTTAACTTACTCGCAAATTGTTTGTGCGCAAACTAAATTGCGATGCAATCAATCTGATTATCTAAGAGGTGATAACTGTTTATTACGAACGGTTAAACGCACATTGAAGCAAAAGTAAGAGAGAGCAATATGATCAGCCAACAAATCCATTTAGCATCACGCCCAGTTGGTATGCCAACAAAAGAAAACTTCAAATCTGTTGAAGTAGAGTTACCAGCAATTCAAGAAGGCGAAGTGCTAGTTAAAAATACTTGGATGTCTGTTGACCCATACATGCGCGGTCGCATGTACGTGAGAGAGTCATACATTCCACCATTTGAAATTGACCAGGTTTTGGAAGGCGGGGCAATCGGAGAAGTTATCGAATCAAGAAATGAGAACTTCCCAGTCGGCTCAAAAGTCAGCAACATTAGCGGTTGGCGTACGACTTTTATCAGTGACGGCACCGATTTAACTTTGTTACCAGCGGTTGGTTTACCAGATCAACACTTCCTAGGTGTTATTGGTATGCCTGGTTTAACCGGTTGGGTAGGTCTGTTTAAAGTCGCTCAACTTAAGCCGACAGATACCGTTTTTGTTTCCGCAGCATCAGGCGCGGTCGGTAGCGTTGTATGTCAGATTGCCAAACTGCATGGCTGTAGAGTGATTGGTTCAGTAGGCTCAGATGATAAAGCTGAAATGGTAAAAGCAATGGGTGCAGATGCGGTTATCAACTACAAAAAAGTTGACGACTTGACGCAGGCACTACGCGAAGCTGCACCAGAAGGCATTGATGTGTACTTTGAAAATGTGGGTGGTGTGCATTTAGAAGCGGCGCTGGAAGTTATCAACCCATACGGTCGCATTCCGGTATGTGGCATGATTGCAGACTACAATGCTGACAAGCCTCAACCGGGACCAAGCAACTTACTGCAAATCAACACCAAAAAGCTGACGATGCAAGGCTTCATCGTAATGGATTACTGGGATCTTGCTGGTGAGTTCGTTGAGCAAATGGGTCAGTGGATCAAAGAAGGCAAAGTGAAGTCTGAAGAGACCGTATACGAAGGGCTAGAAAACGCTGCTGAAGCGTTCATCGGTCTATTCGAAGGCAAAAACAAAGGTAAGATGCTGGTTAAAATTTAATTAGCTAAATTAAAACCACTGTCAATTCACAAAAGCCAGTCTGTAAATCTGACTGGCTTTTTTACATCCACTATTTTTGCTCGGGGCAATGGTTAGCCAGTTGTCGCGTTAATAGCACAAACTACATGAAAAGCTTACAAAGTCACGATATCCTAACGGGACAATAAAGTAGCCTGTGCTCAGGTTCCGAAAGCCCCCATAGGCATACTAGAAAGTTATGGCAAAAAGTGAATTCGAATGAAGTTTATCCATACCTCAGATTGGCACCTAGGCCGACAGTTCCACAACGTTTCATTACTCGATGATCAGCAAGCGGTTCTCGAACAATTGATCTCCTACATTGAAGACAACCCAGTCGACGCAGTCGTCGTGGCGGGAGATGTGTATGACCGCTCTGTTCCACCTACGGTTGCCATCGAACTTTTGAATCGTGTGGTAAAACGAATTTGTACTGAGCTGAAAACACCGATGATTTTGATTTCTGGTAATCACGATGGTGCAGAGCGTTTGGGGTTTGGCTCTGAACAGATGAAAAACTCGGGTTTGCATATCATCAGTAACTTTGAAGATATGCTTTCGCCTGTGGTGATTACGACCAAAGCGGCTGGTGAGGTGGCACTTTACGGCATGCCTTATAACGATCCTGAGCAGGTCAGGTTTGCCTATAAAGAATCGGTTTCGACCCATGATGAAGCGCACAAACTGCTTGTTGAAAAAATTACAGAGCAGTTTCAACCGCAGCAAAGAAGAGTGCTTATCAGCCACTGTTTCGTTGATGGGGCGATTGAGTCTGACTCGGAACGCCCGCTTTCTATTGGTGGTTCTGATCGTGTAAGCCATGAGCACTTCCTGGATTTCGACTATGTCGCACTTGGCCATTTACATCAGCCGCAGAAGAAGGGTGAAGAATACATTCGTTACTCTGGCTCTTTGATGAAATACAGTTTTGGTGAACAGAACCAAAAGAAAGGTTTCACTCTGGTGGAAATCAACGAGAGTGGTTTTGCGTCTGCTGAGCATATTGAGCTGACCGCTCCGCATGAGATGCGAATTATTGAAGGTGATTTAGAGCAGGTCATCGAGAAAGGAAAAACGGACCCGAAAAGCGAGGACTATCTACTCGTTCGTCTGATGGATAAACATGCCATTTTAAATCCGATGGAAAAACTTCGTGCGGTCTACCCAAATGTTTTGCACCTAGAGAAACCGGGCATGTTGATCGGGGTTGAACAGGAGATGGCACAAGCCAAACTTGCTCGCAGTGAAATCGATATGTTCCGCGACTTCTTTAGTGAAGCGCAGGACAGTCAGTTGTCGCAAGAACAAGAGCGAGCCGTCAACGATATTATCAAGCAATTATCTCAGCTGTAAGGGCCCCAAATGAAGCCTATCAAACTCACCATGCAAGCTTTTGGTCCATTCGCAAAAACGGAAACCATCGATTTCGAGAAGCTTGGTAATAACCCGCTATTTTTAATTAATGGACCAACGGGTTCAGGTAAAACGTCGATTCTCGATGCGATTTGTTTCGCGCTTTATGGTGAAACTACAGGTAATGAGCGCCAGGGTATTCAGATGCGATGTGATTTGGCCACTGCCGATCTGCCAACCGAAGTTACTTTGGATTTTTCACTGCACGGAAAGGTATACCGAGTTACTCGTGCCCCGGAACAAGAAGCGCCGAAGGCTCGTGGTGATGGTATGACCGTGAAAAAGCACACGGCTTCTCTGTATGAGCTGGGTGATAGCGAAAAACTCATTACCAGCAAAACCACGCAAGTTAAGACCGAAATTACCAATATTATTGGCTTAACAGAAACACAGTTTCGCCAAGTGATGGTACTTCCTCAAGGGAAGTTTCGCGAGTTACTTCTGGCAAGCTCTAAAGAGCGCGAAGAGATTTTCGGCCAGCTGTTCCAGACTGACATTTACAAAAAAATTGAGTATGCGCTCAAAGATAAAGCGAGCGCGATCAGTAAAGCGAAGAATGAGTTTGATAACCAGATTCGCGGTGCCTTGCAAGTTGCGGGAGTAAGTTCAGAAGAGGAATTGATTCAACAGAAAGAATCCGTTTCAGAACAACTGGAACAAGAGAAAAAGAGTGAGCAAGCTTGTCTGGAAAAGCTCAACACCATTAAGTCGGAGTTACAAAAAGCGCAGGCATTGTCAGCTGAGTTTACTCGCCGTGAACAAGCTGAGGCATCGCTGAAGTTACATTTAAAAAATTCAGAAGCAATAGACGCGCGTCAGCAACGATTAGAGAAAGCGAAAAGCGCGAGCAAAATCGAGTTACAGTATGTTGCTGTACAGAACGCTAAGACGCAATCACAAGAGTTAACCCAGAAGATTAGTTCACTTAGCCATAACTTAACTGAAGCGACGAGCGTGGCGGAAGGAAAAGAAGCTGAGCTCAAAACCGCGAAGCAGAATGTTGAACAAGTGCCTCAATTGACGCAATTGCAGTTTAACCTCGAAGGAATGAAAGAAAAGCTGATTGAAAAAGTGGACTTGGAAGCAAAAATCGCCAACGGGTTACAAGAGAAACAGCAATTTGAAACAAAACTGCAGCAATACATCGCTTTAAAAGAAAAACTGACGCAAGAAGCACAGCAGGGTCAAAAAACGCTTGATCAAGCCCGTGTTGATGTCGCGTTAGTGGCCAGTGTCGACGCTGAAATTAAGCAAAAGCAACGCCTTTTACAAGATGTTCAAAAACTGTCTGGTTTGAAGCAAGAGCTTGCTAAGTATGATGCTTTGACCTCCAGCAAGCAACAAAACCTTGAGCAAGATAAACAGGCCTATGTCTCGGCACAACAGTCAGCTGATCGCCTGGAACTAAAATGGCACAACGCGCAAGCGGCAGTTTTAGCCCAAAGGCTGCAAGCAGGGGAAGCGTGTCCGGTTTGTGGTAGTTGTGAGCATCCTCATCCTGCACAGTTTAGTGAAGAAGAGGTGACAAAAGAGCAAGTTCAAACGGCTCGCGCTCAAGAGCGTGCTGCGCAAACGTCATACAACCAGCTCAGTAACCAACTGGAGCAACACTATGTTGTTTCTCGACAATATCAAAAGCAACTGGATGACCTCTCAGAAGAGCTTGGTGAACACGCTACGACTGAAGCGGTACAAATTCAGGCAGAACTTCAATCCGCTCATGAAAAATTACAGCGTTTGACAGCCATTGATATTGCTCAGTTAGAGAAAAACGTCGAGCAGCTTAACCAGCGCTGCGTTGTTGGTGAAACAAAGATCAATGAGCTGCAAAATCAAATGGCGGCGAATGAATCAACAATCAAGGCAAATCAAGATCAGCTCAGTAAACTGTTGGCAAACATAGACCCGAAATATGGCTCGGTAGAAGTTTTAGAACAGGAAATTACTCAAACCAAAGAGCAGATTCAGCGCCTTAATAACAATCTGGAAAGTGCACAGTCGCAGCTTCAACAAGCGATGTTAGCCAAGTCGAATATTGAAAGTCAGCTAACCACCAACAAGCAATGGTTAGCGGAGTCGGAGCTAAAACTCAACGAGGCAAATTCGAACTGGCAAAAAGCGCTGGGCGAAAGCCGTTTTGAGGATGAAGAAACTTATCTTCAAAGCAAAGCGACAGAACAAGAACTGCAATCGTGGCAACAGGAAATCGATCAATTTAAGCAAACTCAAATCAAGCTTGAGCAAACACTTAGTGATCTTAAACTAGCATTACAAGATATTGAAAAACCAGACATTGAAGCTATTAATGCCAACTTAAACATTCAACAGCAACACTATGTTGAATCGAGAAACAAGCTTGATTCTGTTAGGTCAATTTTTGAACGGCTGGAAAAAGTGCGCAGTGATATAGCGAGTTTGCATGACAAGAACAGCAAGCTAGAAGATGAGTACAAAGTCTTTGGTACGCTTTACGATGTGGCGAGTGGTAAAACAGGCAGTCGTATCAGTTTACATCGTTTTGTACTCGGTGTTCTTTTAGACGATGTCTTAATCCAATCCTCGCAACGATTAAGTTTGATGAGTAAGGGCAGATACATTCTGGCACGTAAGACAGAAGGGTTTAAAGGCGCAGCAGGCCGAGGGCTTGATCTCGTCGTTGAAGATGGCTACACCGGTAAAATGCGAGACGTTGCGACGCTGTCTGGTGGAGAGTCTTTCATGGCTGCACTGGCTTTAGCGCTTGGTCTGTCTGATGTGGTGCAGTCATACAGCGGTGGTATTCGCTTGGATACACTGTTCATTGACGAAGGTTTCGGTAGCCTGGATCCTGAATCTTTGGACCTTGCCATTCAGACCTTAGTCGACCTCCAGCAAACAGGCCGCATGATCGGTGTAATTTCTCACGTCTCGGAACTTAAAGAACAGATGGCGCAACGCATTGATGTGGAGCCGTCTCGTGTTGGTTCAACTGTTTCGGTTAAGTCTCAAATGGCATTAGCTGACTAATTACCATATCAATCCAATCTACAAGTGCTTTGCTGCTAACATAGTCAACAAGCAGCAAGGCACCTCTTCTCTACTCCTCGTTCCATAATTCTTCGTTAGCTAAGACGAATATTCAGCGACGGTTAATTAGTCGATCCAAGAACTATATACAATATTAATGACTTAGAATTCTGCTTGATAAAAATATTAATAAAATATATGCAAATGGTTGTGTCACACATAATCTGGAACTATATATTATACGTGTTTCATAGCACGTATCTTCCCGATTAAGTAGTCAGATTCGGGTTCATATTTCGCCTGAAAAGGAGCGTAATTATGGCCATCGGCGACGAACTATCCAGCATAGATTTTGAATCTATGATCGGCGGTCCACTCAATGCAGTGGTTCGCGCGCAAGCTCAATCAGCACAAACATCCGTAGACTTTATCAAGTCTGTCGGCTTTGAAGCTGAGAGTAATGAACCAACGATGATCACCTTCAGTTATATGAAGGCGATTGAAGTCAAGAACGAACAGGGTGAAGTCACAGGCACAGAGCCTAAAAAGTACGATCTTACCGTCCCTATCTTAACGATGTTACCTATTCCATTTATTCGCGTGGAAGAAACAACGATTGCATTTAACGCCAAAATTAATTCAGTCCAGCAATCAACGACATCTTCTTCACATGACCTTAATACCAAGCTATCAGTAAAAGCGGGTTGGGGGCCTGTATCGGCCAAGCTTAGTGCGAGTTACTCTTATAAGAAATCCACATCTAGCTCATCAAAAATTGAACGAACTTACAGTATGTCCGTGAATGTTCGTGCCGTTCAAGATGAATTGCCCGCAGGCACAGAGAAGTTGCTCGGTATTCTTGAAAACTCCATCACAGAGGTTGAGTCACAGGCTTAAAGCAGTCGATGACGAGTTCGATAACAAATAGGGAGGTTGTATGTCTGAGTTAAGTGAAGTCTTGGGTGCGCTGATGATCAGTCTGGTCCATGCGCGCAGGCTTGCCGATGAGGAAACGGCTGCGGTTGCCGAATATTATAAGGATCATCCTCTGCTTGAAGGAATGAGTCTCCCGCGAGTGCGGGTTCCGGAGCTAACCATTGATATGCCGTTAACCATCGACAAACAGATCCCTGCGAAAGTTGCAGAGCTCGACAGCCCGCGTGTTTTACACCAAGCGCTGATGGCTCAGCTAACCAAGTCACTAGACGACGAAGACATACTTAGCCGAACTAAAACCTTCCAAAACAACTTCGATAAAGAGCTCAAACTCGCTCTGGAAAATATAGCCGAGCGTCAACGCAGTGGTGACGTTCGGATTACCAAAGAAAGCCTGGTGCGCGCGGTTGATGACGCATTTCAAAAAGCACTCAAAAAGACAAGCTCTACGCAGGAGATTCCTTTTGACAGGCTTGAATCAGTGAGCAAGCAATTACGTCATCGCATAGCAGCTATCGCGTTAAAATCTCAATCTATCCCAATCACATTAAAGACCAGCGTGGTCAGTTCTGAAGTCAAAGAAAGCGCGACGCCACTCAATGCGATTCGCTTAAACATCACTATACGTGAAGAGGGTCTGGAGTGGGCAACGAGCATTGAAAATGGACGAACCAAAAGCAAGCTTATGCCGGAGTGAGTATGGAGTCGGTACTGAAAGAAACCATCATCGCAAGGCTAATGCTGTTACCACAACTGAGTGATAAATACCTCGCGCAAGACCCTAGCTATGTAATGGATGTCGCCCTCTGGCTAAAGCAAACCGAGCAAAAACTTGAGCCACTGCGCTGTCCGCTTGTTTCGACTCTTGCATCATTACGCGGATTGTTAGAAGCCTGCGACGATGGTTATCAAGACGATAGGATAATGAATTCAAGCAGGAGTAAGCGCAAAGGGAAGCGCGCGTTGGCTGCGTCATTGTTAACTCGAGCTGATACGATTCTCAACGCGGAGTTGCAACGTATAGACAGTAACTTTGCAGAAGTGAATGAGAAACTGGCGCAGCTTATTGCCTTGGTATTCGCAAATCAGCCTTTGCCTATCGTGCAAAATATTACCTCTGCATACCTAAACTCAATCTGGAAAACACTTGGTGAGCATCAGGAAACCAAATCCATGTACTTATACTTGCAAGCGCGTATCAGCGCGACCGACAGGCGCTACCTACTAAGTCATTTGCTAATCAACATGATTCCCGAAACCGATTAGAGCTTTAATACGTGAAATGTACTCCTGCCAGGCTTACGAAATGGAGCCTTGCTGTGAGTGTGCTTATCGGTTCTACTGTAAAACCACTAGTTATTGGCTTTAGCCTCATCATATTGTTGTTGCGCGTTCAAAATGTCACCCAGATTAGATTCAATCCAGTCGACCAATTGTTCGACTTTGTGTGCGACCTCCGTTCCTTTGTCTGTCAGACAATATTCAACGTGAGGCGGCACTACTGGATGCGCGGTACGTAATACAAATCCATCGGCCTCTAATGCTTGCAATGTTTGGGAAAGCATTTTTTCGCTGACACCTGTGATTTTTTTTCTAAGTTCACTGAATCGATGTGTTCCACCGAGTAATGCGAACAACACAAGTACGCCCCAACGGCTGGTCACATCTTGCAATATACTGCGAGAAGGGCATTCCTTCGCGAGTACATTTCCTCGGCTAAACTTTTCCGATAGCAAATTACCCATAGCTTCGCTCATAAATTCAATAACCTTTATTGGAAATTTCAAAATAATTCATACTTACTAAAAAGTACGTACTTACCAAAAGTAAGTTAGTGTGGCAGATTATACACAAACAAGCTCTTCATTAACAGACGAGGAAAAGTACAATGATTGCAGTTACAGGCGCTACTGGCCAATTGGGCCAATTGGTCATCAAACATTTATTGAACAAAGTTGAGCCTCAGCAAATAGTCGCTCTAGTTCGAAACATAGAAAAAGCAGCATCACTGACATCTTTGGGTGTCCAGGTTCGTCAGGCCGATTACTCAAAACCTGAGACTTTAGAATCTGCATTAGACGGCGTGGCTAAATTACTATTGATCTCGTCGAGCGAGGTAGGTCAGCGTGCTACTCAACACAAAAATGTTATTGATGCTGCGAAGAAAGCTGGCGTAGAGCTACTTGCATACACCAGTCTTTTGCATGCTGACACGTCGCCACTTGCTTTAGCTGAAGAACACGTAGTGACAGAAGCGTATTTAAAACAAGCTGAAGTCCCTCATGTGCTTTTACGCAATGGCTGGTATACAGAGAACTACTTAGCTAGCGTTGCACCAGCACTGGCCAATGGTGGCTTTATTGGGTGTGCTCAAGATGGAAAAATTAGCTCTGCGGCTCGCGAAGATTATGCCGAAGCAGCGGCAGCGGTGTTGACCAGTGAAGCTGAGCAAAATGGTAAAGTATATGAGCTGTCCGGGGATGAAGCTTATACCTTAAGCGAACTGAGCGCGTTAATCAGCAAGAAGTCAGGAAAGGCGATTCCTTACATCAATATGGAAGAAGCGGATTTTGCAAAAGCACTAGAAGGTGCAGGGCTTCCGGCACCATTTGCCGCTGTGTTAGCTAACTCTGATACTGGTGCATCTCAAGGCGCGTTGTACGACGATAGTAAAACGCTCAGCGCGTTGATTGGTCATCCAACCAAGTCATTAGAACAATTGATCTCTGATTACATTTAATAAATTCAAAAAACATAAATAAGGTCGCGCTAGCTAAGACATACGCGACCTTAAAAACAAAGTTCCTTTACGCTTAGTAATAGTATCTATGCTCAATTGTTATTTGCCTTGTTACTTCTCCCAAATCATTACATCGATACAAACTTATCGACACCCAGTCGTATGTTTTCTGCAAATACTTTTGCGAGTTGAGACATTGGCTTATGAGCTGGTGTTAGTATCGCGTGGTCAAATATCACCGAAGGTGCAAACGGTCGAAACACAATATCACCATGGCCGGACTTATATAGCTTGTAACTGGCGGCGCTAATTGGGTCACATATGCAGGCACACAGCTTCTGCTCAACAAATTCGAGTCCTGAAATGTAGTTTTGCAGCTCAAACCTTGGATGGTATGTAGCACCATGCTCCTCGAACAGCATTCGAATATGTTCGCTCACTGAGTGACGACCATAGAGGGCTGCGAGAGGGAAGTTATCCAAATCGGTAGGGATAATCGTATCTTTTTGTGCAAGAGGATGATCTTTATGGATCGCGCAGACACCTTCCAGGTGAATCGGTTCTACGTGAAAAGAGTCGCGATCTTTTGGTAGTTCTGAATAGCCAATATCGTACTGCTGGGAGGCGACCCAGTCTTGTACCATTGTTGAACTTCTCATCATCATCGATACCTCTACCTCTGGTCTGCCTTTAACAAACTCTGCAATCAAATGAGGCATAAAAAATAGTGCGGCTGCGGGCATGCAAGCGATACGCAGTTTGCCCCTGGTGAGGTTTTTTACTTCCGCCATCAATTGTGTGGAGCGCGATAATCGTTCTAGTATCGCGTCTGTCTCTTCCAGTAAAAAATACGCCTCTGGGTTTGGTATCAATCTCCCTTTATGTCGCTCAAACAGAGCAAACCCAAGTTCCTTCTCAAGACTCACCAGCATGGCACTGATCGCAGGTTGTGTGCGGCACAGTGTTTTTGCTGCCACAGTCACCGATCCTGAGCGCATTACGGTACGGAATGTTTCTAACTGTTTGATCGAAATATTGCTCATGCGTCCCTATAAGAAAAATTTATGACTTTAGAGAAATTTTAAATTTGTTTTTATTGATTGTCACCATTAAATTAACGATACATTTACAAATACAACAAAAGGGAAATGTGCTGTGGAGCAAAAATTTAGATATCTACTGACTTGCCTGATTGCATCTGTTGCATTGATGCAATTTATACAGGTGGTCACGCGATACGTCTTTGAGGTTCCTATCATGGGCCTGGAGGAGTCAATGGTTATCCCCACTGTTTGGCTCTATATGCTTGGTGCGGTGAATGCTTCTAGGGAAGATACGCAAATCCGTGCAAATGTATTGGAGATATTCATAAAGACGGAGCGCGGACAAACCATCCTTGCCCTGATTAGTGAAACGATCAGTTTTGTCATTTCAGCTTGGTTAACCTATTGGGCGTGGGATTATGCAAAGTACGCATGGCGAGTCTGGAAAGAGAGTCCAACGCTTTATATACCAACTTTCTATCATGAGATCTCTGTTTTCATCGGACTGATCTTTATCACTCTCTTTATAGCAATACACATCGTTAAGTTGATTCGTCAACTTAAACAGTCTCCATCCTACACTGTGAGTAAGGTTTAAATTATGGTTGAAGTAGCTCTATTAGCAGTGTCGGTTTTAGTCGTATTGCTAACGTTTGGCGTGCCATTACCGTTTTGTTTTGGCGGGGCATTAATGGTGATGAGCTTTGTCGGCGATATGTCGATGAAGGGAAATATGATGTGGGGAGCAGGACAATTAATGAATCCGGTTCTGCTTGCAATACCACTGTTTGTGTTAGCTGGCACGATTATGAGTAGGAGCGGAATAGCTGCTAGTTTGCTGGGCTTCGTTAACGTATTTGTTGGCCATATTCGAGGTGGTTTGGGCATTGTGGCCTCCGTAAGCTGCGCAATCATTGGCGCAATCTCGGGCAGCGGTTTAACTGGTGTGGCTGCAATTGGGCCTTTGCTGATTCCTGAAATGGAAAAGCGTGGCTACCCAAGAGCGTACGCCACGGCACTGATTGCAAATTCATCTATCTTGGGACTTTTGATCCCACCTAGCGTAACAATGATTGTTTACGGTTGGGTGACGGATACATCTATCCTGGCGTGTTTCTTGGCAACGTTAGGCCCTGGCTTACTGGTGACGTTTAATTTTGCTGTGATTAACCTTTTTATGGCACGTAAGTTCCCGTTGGTTCTGGACGACAAACCAACCGTGTCAGAGATCTTTAAGCAGGCCTCAAGCAAAACCTTTAATGCGATTCCTGCACTGTTGATGCCAGTGATTATTTTAGGCGGCATTTACGGCGGTATTATGACGCCGACTGAGGCAGCAGCCGTAGCGGTTATTTATGCCGTACCCGTTGGTTTTATGATCTACAAAGGGTTGAGTTGGAAAACGCTGCTTGAATCTGGAAAAGAATCGGCGACGGCAGTGGGTTCAATCATGTTTATGATTTTATTCAGCCTGATCCTAAGCCAGATGTTTGTTGTTGAAGATATCCCTCAGCAGCTGGTAGAAGCTATCTTCGGCATCACTGACAACAAAGCGCTGCTTCTTATATTCATCAATATTTTGCTCTTTTTAGTCGGCATGGTGGTTAACGATCTAACCGCGATTATTCTTATCGCGCCACTGTTATTGCCTCTAATGACGGCGATTGGCATCAGCCCGATTCAATTTGCGGCCATTATGGGCGTGAACACCGCGATGGGGGGCGTAACTCCGCCGTACGCATCGATTCTTTACCTAGGCGCTCGTATCGGTAACGTCAAGTTTTCCGAGGTTGTCGGCCCTGCAATGCTATTGATTTTACTAGGTTATCTGCCAGTCGTGATACTGACTTCATTCTGGTCTGATTTATCTCTGTACCTACCTAATGTGTTTGGTTATTAAAAGGAAATTAACATGACAAAAACAAGTAAGTTTGCACCATCAAAAGCACTGAAAAAATGCACTGTGATTGCGTCGTTAGTTGCTGCTTCATTAGCAGCGATACCATCTCAGGCAACAACGCTAAAAATCAGTCACGTTCGTCCACAAGGTACGGTTGTCGATAACGATATCAAGCAGCTAAGCAGCGATTTAGAAACGGCAACCGACGGTGATGTAAAACTGAGAATATACGCTGCAAACGCTTTGGGAGATTACACGTTAGTTCAGGAACGTATCTCTGTAGGTGCTGTCGACATGGCGTTGCAGCCAGCAGCCACATCAACAGACAGAAGAATGCAACTTGGCGTGTTGCCGTTTCTAGCTAATAACTGGGAAGAAGCGAAGAACATTTATGGTTCCGGTTCTCCTGTTCGTGTAGCCATGGAAGAGTTGTTTGAACAACAAGATATTACCTTGCTTGCCGCTTACCCAGTTTACTTCGGGGGCATCTCGTTAAACCGTGACGCGATAGACGCGGGAGATCCAGATGCAGCGAAAGGGATCAAGCTGCGTGTACCACCAGTTAAGAGCTTCCAACTACTGGCAGATAATGTGGGTTATATAGGTTCACCCCTTCCATTTTCTGAAGCGTTTACTGCAGTGCAAACGGGCGTAGTAGACGGTGTAATTGGTTCTGGTGCTGAAGGTTACTACGCGTCATTCCGTGATGTGACGAAAACGTACATTCCTTTGAATACGCATTTTGAACTTTGGTATTTATTGATTAATTCTGAGCGCCTTGCAGACCTTGATGATGACGAACAGCAAGCACTTAAAGCGGCGTCCGAGAAATTTGAATCTCGTCGTTGGGATGCTGCTCAAATCGATCAGAAAGAGAATGAGCAAAGACTTGTTGAGGCGGGTGCAACCATTGTTGAAATGACACCGGCACAGCTAAGCAAAACCGCTGAAAAAGTACGAGCGACAGTTTGGCCACAAATCATTAATGATATGGGCTCTGAGTGGAGCCAACCAATCCTGGACAAAGCGCTGAACTAAGCGAAACGCAAATTTAAGGGGGCAAACCGCCCCCAAACTATCAGTCTGAAGAGAATGTTATGAAACCGGAATACATTGTTGTCGGTGGCGGTGTTGTGGGCTGCGCAGTGGCTTACGGCCTACTAAAAGCTGGCCATAAAGTTACCGTTTTGGACGGTGGAGACAGCGCACATCGGGCATCACGTGGAAACTTTGGCTTGGTGTGGCTTTCCAGTAAAGGGTTAGATGCACCGCACTATGCAGCGTGGACTCGCCGTTCTGTTAACTTGTGGAGAGGGTTAGCAGATGAGCTAGAAAAAGCGACGGGTGAAGACCTCAACCTAAAGCAACAGGGCGGATACGACTTTCATTTTTGTGAGAAAGAGATGGCGGCCAAAGCAAAACAATATGAAGCTTTAAGAAAAGCGTTAGGTACCGACCATCCTTATGAGGTTTGGAACAGAGATCAACTACTTAAAGAAGATCCGCATATCGGTCCGGATGTGATTGGGGCAATCTATGGCCCAGAAGACGGTCATGTTAATCCGTTAAAGTTACTCAAGGCATACACCAAAGCGATACAGGATCTCGGTGCGAATTTGATCACGGGTGTTAACGTATCTGATGTAAATAAAGACAGTCGCGGAAAATTTCAGGTCACGCTTGAAGATGGTACCCAGTATATAGGCGATAAAGTCATCCTTTCTGCAGGATTAGGTACTGCGACACTTGGTCCTAAACTCGGTTTTATTGCGCCTATATCACCACAGAAAGGTCAGGTTCTGATCACTGAGAAGCTTGCTCCCACCTTGAAGCGACCTTCAGGGATTATTCGTCAGGTCGACGAGGGCGGCATTCAAATCGGTGACTCTAAAGAGAACGCGGGCTTTGATGACAGTGACACACTCGAAATGACGGCTGCCATTGCAGAGCGTGCTATTGCTGTGTATCCATTCTTGGCGAAAACCAAACTGGTCCGTAGCTGGGGAGCCATCCGGATTATCTCGCCTGACGGTTTGCCTATTTACCAGCAATCTAAAACCAACTCAGGGGCCTACCTGATTAGTTGCCACAGTGGCATTACGTTGGCCGCGGTCCATTCGTATTTACTACCTCATTGGCTAGAGCAAACGGCTGATGCACCAAATTTGGAGTTGTTCAGTGAAGACAGATTCTAAGTTTCAACGGATTTCAAACTCGGGTACACGACCTCGAATAGTTCGATTTTATTGGGAAGGCAAAGAATACACTGCCTGCGAAGGAGACACGATAGCTGTGGCACTTTTAGCTGCTGATGTGAACCACACTCGCGAGACGCCACAATCAGGCTCACCACGCGCACCGTTCTGCATGATGGGTAGCTGTTTTGAATGTCGTGTAGTCGTTAACGGTGAACAGAATGTTCAAGCCTGCATGAATTTGATTGAAGACGGCATGACGATTAGCCGCCAAAGAACTTAACAGGAGAAATCATGCAAGTCGAAATACAAAATGTGGTAGATGTGTGCGTGATTGGTGCTGGCCCAGCGGGAATGAAAGCCGCGGTACGCTGTGCTGAGGCAGGTGCCAGCGTCACCGTTATTGATGAACAGCCACGTCCAGGCGGTCAAATCTATCGAGCGGTACGAGAAAATGGCCATCCTAACGGCGATGTTTTTGGTCCTGATTACCTTCGTGGATCTGCGCTAGTCAAAGCCTTTAATAAGGCACCGATCAAACATATAGCCCAGGCAACATTGTGGCGTATTGATGACGACAATACGGTGTATTGGAGTCAACACGGAAAAGCACAAAAGACTGTGGCTAAGCAGATCATTATTGCGACAGGTGCAATTGAACGCTCTTTTCCGTTTTCTGGCTGGACATTGCCCGGAGTGATGACGGCGGGTGCTTGTCAGATCATGATGAAAACATCAGGTTTGGTACCTAAACAGGCAGTGATGGTTGGAACTGGACCACTGCTTTATCTGTTAGCTGCGCAAATGATTGACGCTGGTGCACCACCTAAGGCGATTGTCGATATCCAACAATCGGACAGCTATGTAAAAGCCATCAGTTATGCTTCAAATGCCTGGAAAGGGCGCAAATACCTGATCAAAGGACTTGGTCTGTTAGCCAAATTACGTAAAGCAGGTATAAAGCGTTACACGGGCGTAACTGACATTGAGGCTGAGGGTTCAGACAGTGTGAAACGCCTCAATTTTCAATGTGGTGGAAAATCAATCTCGTTAGAGACGGAAACGGTACTAGCGCATATTGGTGTGATTCCTAACGTGCAATTAACCAGAGCGATGGGCTTAGATCATTACTGGGACAAGCTGCAAGTTTGCTGGAAGCCTGCGCTGGATGAAAACAATATGAGTTCTCGCCAAGGTGTGTACATTGCAGGAGATAGCGGTGGAATTGGCGGTGCGCTGGTGGCAGAACTTCAAGGAGAGCTGGTTGCTGTGAATGTGCTCAGCGCTTTATCTATTGGAGACAGCCAACATCAGATCAGTGAGTCGGCAACACTTAAAAAATCAATCCAGCATGAACTGACCGTGCGACCGTTTTTAGACACATTGTATACGCCGCCTAAACAAGCACTGGTGCCATCTGATAAAACTATTGTCTGCCGCTGTGAGGAAGTCACGGCTGGACAAATTCGAAAGCATGCTGTCGATGGCGCAAATGGTATCAATCAAATTAAAACCTTTACCCGTTGTGGAATGGGACCATGCCAAGGCAGATATTGCGGCTCGACCGTGGCACATATCATTAGCGATAAAATCGGGCAATCGATGGAACAAGTAGGATATTACCGTCTTCGTAACCCAATAAAACCGTTAAAACTGGGTGAGCTCGCAAGCTTAACGCCAGCAAACAAATCATTTATGAAAAAGTATAAGAGTGAAGGAGTGAACAATGAGCGAGATCCAAAGACAGTACACTAACCAGCGAATGAGCAAAGTAGTGATTCACAATGATACGGTTTACCTTTGTGGCCAAGTTGGCGTTCGTGGCACGAGCGTTGCGGAGCAAACAGAAGAAGCGCTGAAAAGAGTCGAAAGCCTGCTTATCGAAGCGGGAAGTGACCGCAAGCACGTACTGCAGACCATTGTGTGGTTAGCCGATATGAAAGACTTTGATGAAATGAATGGCGTATGGGATCAGTGGTTTGAAGACGGCTATGCGCCTGCCCGAGCATGTGGCGAAGCAAAACTTGCCAGCCCAGAACTCAAAGTAGAGCTGATTGTTACAGCCGCCCTTAAAAATTAAAACGTAGCGGTCTATATGCCCAAAAAGCCCCAGATTAGGGGCTTTCAAGGTTTGAAATCACTGTTCGCAGAATTTCCCTTCGTGTGGTGATTGTGTAATAGAGTAGTCACCATCCAAATTGCGATAAACGATCGTGTTCCAAACCACACCATCATCCATTTCAAATTCAATCGCGTAATTCACGCCGCTGACGATTTGTGCATGAACATTGATAATTTGTTTGAACGATGAAGCTGAATCCATTTCTGTCAGTACAAAAGCCATCGCCTTTTGAACGTCGGGTGTAGACTTAAACATTTTCCACCCACCTGGCATATTTCCCTGACTACTGCATACGTCTGCCGAGGTTGTTATTTCTGTCGTCTCTTCGGGACTGTTTTGTTGGCAACCAACAAGCAATACCAAAACTGCACAAGCTGACATTGTCTTAAACTTCATAACAATAACCTCAATTTATATCGGGGCGTATTATAAAAGGCTCCTATGAAGAGAAATGTCTATGTTGTGCAAACTTTCGATAGGCAAGACGTCAAAATGCAAAATAAATAACTGAATTTGTAGGAATATTTGTAGGAATGGTACTTTAATTACCAAAAACATAGGTATGATTGTGATGCCCCCCATAAACAAATAGGGTTTATGATCCGTTTTGGACCATATTCAGTAAAATCAGTCACTAACTAATATGGGAACTTGTAATGAAATTGATAAAGTCGCTTCTGTTGCTGTCTGTCGCTGTTTTGTTTGGTTGTACATCGAAGCCCGAAGGTGTTGATCCAATTCAGAATTTTGAACTGAAACCTTATTTGGGGAAATGGTTTGAAATTGCGCGATTAGACCATTCTTTTGAGCGCGGATTATCCAATGTAACCGCTGAATATGAACTTCGCGAAGACGGCGGTGTAACGGTAATAAACCGTGGCTATTCACAAGAAGAACAAAGTTGGAAGCAAGCGGAAGGGAAAGCGTATTTTGTTGATGAGCCGTCAACTGGCCATTTAAAAGTTTCTTTCTTTGGCCCATTCTATTCGTCGTATATCATCTTTGAGCTTGGTGAAGATTATGATTACGCGTTTATATCTGGCTACAATCGCGACTATCTTTGGTTGCTATCACGTCAGCCGCAAGTGGATTCAGAAACCTTTGAAAGATTCAAACAAGTAGCCAGAGACAAAGGCTTTGCTGTAGACGAGTTAATTCTGGTTGATCAGACTCAATAGCTCAGACGATAGATAGAATAGTCCCCCTTAATCGGGGGATATGATAGAACTGTTTAATGCTATTTAATCAGGCGAACTAGGAGTGATCCCGCCGCTCGAATCGATTCGACATTATGGCTGATGACGGTGCCTGAAGCAGGAGCAGTGTACCGTTGTATCTCGCCTCCAAAACTATCATATTGGATTGCCACCAGTTGACCTTGCTCCACCGATTGCAAAATATTGACTTGAGGTAGAACGAAACCACCCAGTTCTGCTCGAACGTTTATTATTTCACGGCCTTCCACACAAGACTGAATCGGCGTTGGAACACCAGAAAGCAATTCGAACTGTTTAAGAATATTGAAGATACCGGTTACCGTCCGATCGATCAGAGCTTGATCGGTATAACGTCCTGTCCCAACTTCAACCGTGACAGCTGGTACTCCCACGTTGTTCCATGCCGTTTCCAATACACCATTTTCGCCCGGATCATCCAAAATAATGTCTGGATTAATATGGCGCGCCATTTTTAACGAGTCCTCAATGCGGAAATCGGCGAAGACATAAAGTGGGTAGGCTGCGCCGCTGGTTTGGGTGTGTAAGTCTATTGCTAAGTCAGCATTTGGCTTTAATAACTGATTCCAAAGCGTGTACAAGTAGCGGTTCGCTTCATTACCGAACTCGTTGCCTGGAAAGAAGCGGTTTAGGTTCGCGCGTGCAGCATCCGGGTCAGGAGAACAAAAATCCCGGCTTTTATTCAACATGCCGCTCAAGTTGATCCCCGGTACGATGGTTACTGTACCAGCAAGGTCAGCGCCAATCAGTTCCCTGGCCGTTTTTTGTGCTGCCAATACTCCGTTGTATTCGTCACCATGAACACCAGCGGTAATCATTAATTTCTTACCAGGTTTCTGACCTTTAAACACGAGTACAGGCAGGTGTTGCCATTGCGAAAGTGCATTGGTTGCAATACGAAACCAGAACTTATGTTCACCGGATGGGAGATCTTCCACATCTAGGGCTTGTATTACTTTGTGTCCTTGAATTACGTCATCGGAAAATTGTGTTGCCATTAAGGTGATCACTCCAAAAAGCATTTGTATTGATGCTTGCTTACTGAATTGGATTCTAATAACCGATAGGGTAAAGAGTACTAGGGGAAAGTGCCAGTAGAATTGTGCAAGTTAACTTTATGTCGCCGTAATTTTAGAGTACATCAATATCAATGAGTTAGTTGTTCCGCATAAAACGCAGCCACGTCTTTCAGATCTTCATCATTGAGCATTTTTAATTGGCTTGCCATCATTTCTGCTAAGGGGCCTTGGCGCTCACTGTTTTGATAGGACTTCATTGCGTTAAATAGATACTGAGCGTCCTGGCCTGTGAGGTTAGGGTAAGTTTCATTGACACTGATTCCCGTCGCACCGTGACAATAGACACAACTGGGTGACTTAATTTTACCTTTGGCTGCGTCACCAGAAGGGTTTGCCATAGTGGCGGGAGCAAAAATAACAGAAATAAACAACAGGTACTTTAACATTAGCGAGCTCTTTATGGTGCGTATACTCGCTGTAGATTAAAGCTTCCCCTAAGGGGAAGCTCAATGATCAAAATCAAGTCAGAGAATAGATTTCAACGCAGATAAGAACGTGGCAACATCTTGTTCTGAAATGTCTTTATGGGTCACAAATCGGATAGGATTCCCCGGCGTAATAATGATGTCTTGCTGTTTTAGTTTCTCAGCGATGCTCACGATATCGACTTGAGGATCTAACTTAGCAAACACAATGTTGGTTTGGACTAAATCAGGATTGACTGAGAACCTAGGAAGTTCCGCCAATCCTTGAGCTAGCGTTTTGGCATTAATATGATCTTGCTTTAACTGGAGGACTTGCTCGGTAATCGCGAGTTTACCCGCAGCGGCTAAGATACCTGCCTGGCGCATTCCGCCGCCAACCATCTTTCTTAGGCGTCGTGCTTTTGCAATGTACTCTTTGCTGCCGAGAAGGAGAGAACCAACAGGTGCGCAGAGTCCTTTTGAAAGACAAATGGTCATTGAGTCAAAATACTGCGCAATTTCTTTAACAGGTACATCGAGCGCCACTGCAGCGTTAAACACGCGTGCACCGTCTAGGTGTAGCTTGAGGTTGTGCTGATTAACAAATTCACGAGCTTCTGCAAGATAGGTAAGCGGTAGAACTTTACCATTTATGGTGTTCTCAAGGCTCAGCAAACGCGTTCGAGCGAAGTGCATGTCATCGGGCTTGATTGCAGCTGCGAGTTTATCAAAAGGTAAAGTGCCGTCGGGATTATTCTCGATTGGTTGAGGTTGAATGGAGCCTAAAACCGCCGCGCCACCCGCTTCGTATTTGTAGTTGTGCGCTTGTTGGCCGCAAAGGTACTCGTCTCCGCGATCACAGTGAGCCATCAAACCTAACAGGTTCGCTTGAGTGCCTGATGTAGTAAACAGGGCTGCTTCAAAGCCTGCTAGTTCTGCAGCGTATTGCTCCAGCTCATTCACTGTTGGATCATCACCGTAAACGTCATCCCCAACTGGTGCTGTAAACATGGCTTCGCGCATGGCTTGAGTCGGTTGAGTTACTGTATCAGATCGAAAGTCCATGAATATCTCCTTGGTTTAAATATACCCGCAAAGACGAGCTTTGCTTAAGCAAGCGATAGTTTTAGCATCGGTAATCGTGCCGTCGATAATTTTTTCTTCTAGCTGTTTTAGTGACAGCGTCACCACTTCAATCACTTCGTCTTCATCACATTCATAGCGATGAGTCGCGGTTAACTCCTGTGCGATAAATAAGTATTGGATTTCATCACAGAAGCCAGCTAAAGGCGTAACTTGTCCGAGCGAAATAAATTTTTGTGCGCTAAACCCTGTTTCTTCCTCCAGTTCTCGCTTTGCACATGACAAGGGGTCTTCAACACCTTCGCGTGTTCCTGCCGGCAGTTCAAGCAACCATTTTTTCAGAGAAGGACGAAACTGATTCACAAGTACGACTTCATTGTTCTCTGTTATAGGCAAGATAACCGCCGCTCCAGGGTGATGAATCGTGGTGTGTGAAATGACCTGACCAGTGGGTAGTTCAACGTCTTCTTCTACGAGTGCGATTTGCTTCCATTTATGAATGGTTTTAGTCATGAAGTGGTAATCCAAACTATTAAGGCTTGTATGAACATTAACGACATTCGTCATCAAACAAAAGAAAAAGTCTGTTTACAACCCAATAACTTGTACAGAGTAAACAATTCTATTGTGTGATTTCCTTGAGCTTGTGTCAGCGAGAAATCATTGCGTGCTGTATCTGAAAGCCATTCTAACACTACAAAAGTGTACATATTTTCAGTGATATGCATCTCATAAATGGAAACTTTGATTGCTAGGCGATGTGGTAACTAAGCATCTGTTATAAGGGGAGGTAAAATAAATTACACTTGTAACAAAGTGATAACAAATGTATAAAAATAAATATACCGCATCAGTTCAGCAGCCGGAGCCCTCATGATACAACCCTCTTTTGCATCTAATGCCGATAAAGCACTTCTTTCCGAGCGTATCAATAAGTTAGCGAAAGCGTTGACTGATGGCGTTTACGAACGTGAACATACCATCAAACTTTGTCTTCTGGCAGCCCTTGCTGGCGAAAGCGTTTTTCTTCTCGGCCCTCCGGGTATTGCGAAAAGCTTAATTGCTAAACGCTTAATTCAGGCGTTTGATAACAGCAGCTATTTTGAATACTTGATGACTCGATTCTCGACCCCAGAAGAGGTGTTTGGCCCGCTTAGTATCCAAGAATTGAAAGATAACGGCCGTTATATTCGTCTGACTGAAGGCTACCTTCCAACGGCTCAAGTCGTTTTCTTAGATGAAATTTGGAAAGCTGGTCCAGCAATCCTGAATACTTTGCTGACAGTAGTGAACGAAAAAACATTTAAAAACGGCAGTGACATCGAACGCGTACCAATGCGTTTGTTGGTGTCGGCATCGAATGAACTACCAGACGAAGACAGCGGCTTAGACGCATTGTATGACCGTATGCTGGTACGTGTGTTTGTTAACCGTATTCAGAACAAACAGAATTTTAAGTCAATGCTAACCGTGGGTACTTCTCAGGAAGCAAAAATACCAGAAGGCCTGGCGATTACCGACGACGAGTATCATCAATGGCAACAACAGTTCGATAAATTGTCGCTGACAGATAATGCTTTCGAAAAGCTGTTCCAGCTCAAGACCATGTTAGAAAGTAAGGTTGAAGCTGAGTTTGGTGATATCGCGAATACGGACATGTACGTTTCTGACCGACGCTGGAAAAAAGCGGTGAAGCTACTTAAAGCGAGCGCGTTCTTTAATGGCCGAGATGAGATAAACCCGCTCGATCTTTTGCTTCTGCAAGACTGTTTGTGGAACAGCCCTGAATCTCGTGATGTCGTTCGAAATGTCGTCCAGGAATTTGCATTGAAACACGCTTTCGATCAGCAAGATGCAGAACAAGAAATCGAATATTGCCGAGAGTCACTTATAGACGTGCAACACGAGCTTGAAGATACCTACCGCATGACTCTGACATCAGAAGCCGCAACGGGCATTCTGCGTAAAGAAACCATGCGTTTTGATACGTCTAAAGCGAAAAGTTACAAAGTCGGCGCGGCGGTGAACTTAGTAAAACTAGTGATTTTGCAGAGCAACATGTCGGTATCTGAATCTGAGAAAGGTGACAGTCGCTGGGTGTATGTTCCTAAAGACGAACTAGACCGTGTGATTAAAGACGGCCACGGTGATGTGTACGGTTATGTTAACCAAAACACCAATATGTGCCGCTTGCGTTTTGATGTCGATGCAGCCAATAACCTGGTGATTCGTGATATAGCCAATAGAGGCATTCTTGTCGGTCTAGTGACGCAAGAAGGTTTAGATATGGAACGCTACCAAAATTGGCTCGCTCAGAGTGAAAAAGCAGTGAGTCAGTTAAGTGAAGCAGAACATCACATGCGCAAAGTTAAAGCCAACTTTCACGATGCGCTGCCACACAGTTTTGTCGACCCAGAATTGCCGCGTTTAATGGAATCGAGTCTGCAACAGGTTAGTCAAAGACTTGAATCTATCCAGGGAGAAAGCGAGAAAATTGTTCAGCGCTTTAAGAACTTACAACAGTTTTTCTCGTAAGGAGGCTTCATGTTAGGTGCAGATGGATTCAACTTGGCATTGATGATAGCAGACTCGGGGATCATCGACAGCGCAGTGAACGATCTTATGGCCCGCTCGCAAGTCATGATGATGGCAGAAAACCGAGGAGTAAAATCCTCCGTGAAAAGTCACCTGTTAAAATGGCGTGGCAATGTTAAGAAGCGTATTACTAAGGTATGTGAAACAGAGCGATTTCAGCAAGAACTCGCTTTGTATCAAGAAGTGATTCACTGGAGTGAAGATGAGTTTTTTGACCGCATCGAAGACGTAATCAAAAAGCTCGAATGGCACTCTGCCTTTTACATGCAAGCGCGTCGCATGATGGAGAAGAACAAAGGGGTCAACAACCCGATGTTCCCACACTATTTTTGTGACCAGTGGTACCAGAGCTTGGCGGATGCCATCAAACAAGCTCAGGTGAGTGAACTGGAAGCGAATAAAGAAAAAGTGCTCAACGATCTTTATCAGCGTATGGAAACCATGCGCAATATGGATAAAGTGACCGAGTCTGGTGATGCGGAAAGCGTAGGTCGATTATGGGATATGGCGTCTGCCAAGTTGAGTAAGACCGACCTTACGGTAATGAAGCGTCATGCGGAGTTTTTGAAAAAGCATAAAGGGTTACAAGAGATCGCTGAACAACTTGGTCGTATGGCAGGGCAGGTGAATGATCCTGATCTGAATCGCGCTCCGGCTGAAGAGTTGCAAATGGTTGAGGAAAAGAGTGACGAAGCGACCGACGACATTGTTGGTATTCACGAAAGTGACGATTTAAATAAACTCCTCCCAAATGAAACCATGTTTTTGGCATATCCAGAGCTTGAAGTTGTGTTCTATAAACACCTTGTCGACAAGCGTTTGATGAACTATCGAACTCAGGGTAAATCTCGTACGCTGCGAAAAGTAAAAGCACATAGACCTGATAACAAAGCGGTGGATATCGAAAAAGGTCCATTTATTGTCTGTGTAGACGCGTCAGGCTCAATGAGTGGTTTTCCAGAACAATGTGCTAAGGCAATGGCGTACGCACTGATGCAAATTGCGTTAGCAGAGCAGCGTGACTGCTACGTCATCATATTCTCTACCGAGCACATTACTTACGAGCTGACTAAACAAGATGGCTTGCGCGAAGCGGCTGATTTCCTGACCTATAGCTTCCATGGCGGCACCGATTTGGAACCGACCTTGATCAAATCCATCGATCTGATGAGTGGTGACAAGTACAAAAACGCCGATATGGTGGTGATTTCGGATTTTATTGCACCAAAGCAGCAGGATGAGCTACTCGAAAAAGTAAATGCGCTTAAAGCGAAGAAAAACCGTTTTCATGCGATCAGTTTGTCCAAATACGGTAATCCGGCGTTAATGTCGATGTTTGACCATGTGTGGTCTTATCATCCAAATGTCGTTGGGCGATTACTCAAACGTGTAAGTAACGGTTAGATAAACAATCAAACATGATAAAGCGGCCACTTGAGCCGCTTTATTTTTGCAGAGTTAGCAAGGCACAGAAACAAACCAGAGTGCTAATAAATACGCAAATTGCTCGAGTCTTGATCTAACTGACTTAAAAGGAAGCAAACAAACAGGAAATAGTGGATTTATGTTTGACTATCTTTTCTGAATCCGTAAAGTAGCAACCAACGCAACGGGGGGGACCTCTTAACGCGTTAATGTGACGGCGCCTTGGCAGAGTGGCTATGCAGCGGATTGCAAATCCGTGGACCTCGGTTCGACTCCGGGAGGCGCCTCCATAAATTATTCAGATATGGCTTCATACTTATCAATATTGGTATTAGCGATATCTCGATGCTAAAAGCATCAACATTAAACCAGCGAAAGCTGGTTTTTTTGTATCTGCCGTTTAGGTGGTGTGATTGGAATAAGTGTGACTCTACTTTCAGCACCTGTTACATAATCCGCCTACAATACGCTCTTCTAAAGGATTTAATGAAGCAGCATGAGAAACACCGACGATTACATCATTTTTTATCATTTGGTCGAGCAGGGCTCATTTAGTGGTGCGGCTAAGCAAATGGAGCTGACCAAGTCTGTGGTCAGTAAACGCATTGCGAAGCTCGAGCAGGATCTTGGTGTTCAATTGCTCTATCGTACGACACGTACCATAACCCTGAGTGAAGCGGGTCAGTATTTCTTTGAGCACGCAAAATCCGTCTATCAGGCTGTTGCTACTGCGGAAGAATCAATTGTTGGGTTAGGTAAGGATTTATCCGGCAACATCAAAATTACCGTTCCTACTATTTCTGGCGAATTGATTCTGCCTGGTGTTATTGCTGAATTTAATAACAAATACCCTGACATCAAGATCGATATGGAACTTGATAATCGTTTCGTCGACATCGTGAATGAGCGCTTTGATTTGGCGATAAGAACGGGCGTATTGCCAGACTCCAGTCTGATTGCAAGAAAGCTTGTCGACGCAAACTGGATAGTGTGTGCCTCACCTCAATACCTTGCCAGACATGGCATTCCAAAGCAGCCTACTGAGTTAGAAAAACACAACTGTCTCGTTTATTCTTACCAGGAAACGGGCGCGCGCGAATGGGCTTTCAAAGATGGCGAAGACGTGTATCAAGTGACGGTAGATGGCAATCTATGTATTAATAACTCGTCGGTTCTAAGAAATGTCGCACTTTTAGGGCAAGGCTTAATCTACGTTCCCCGCGTTTTGGTTTATGAAGATTTAAAACAAGGCCGATTAACCCAATTGTTCAAAGAGGAAACGGCAAAGTGTCTCGGTATTTACGCTGTGTATCCTTATACAAGGCAGCAGCCAGAAAAGGTTAAAATCTTTATTGACCACTTATACGCCTGCTTTCAAAGCCAGAGCCATCGCTTTTAATTTCTCTATTTGGTACATAAACGCAACATTACCAATGTGTTGAATGGTGTGTCTGTGCTTCGTTCACACCATTTAAATCTCCTTCCTATTTAGCACGTTACGTGGCTAAGCCAAATTATTCACAAACCTAATATCTTGATACTGCGCACACATGTTAACGATTGGTTTTGTTATTGTTTCTTTTGGGAAACAAT
This sequence comes from Vibrio natriegens NBRC 15636 = ATCC 14048 = DSM 759, assembly GCF_035621455.1. Taxonomy (NCBI): domain Bacteria; kingdom Pseudomonadati; phylum Pseudomonadota; class Gammaproteobacteria; order Vibrionales; family Vibrionaceae; genus Vibrio; species Vibrio natriegens. The sequence goes on along the minus strand of NZ_CP141823.1, from coordinate 3,410 downwards.
CTGTTTCTTTCGTTAAATTTTATATAAACCATACCTAACATTATGATAATTAAAAACATTATTGTGATTGTTTGTCGTTGGATTCAGATTGCTCGAATGACATCGATAGACGCAGGAAAATGGACTGCTTATAGTGAGCCAAACTCAATCAACCCAGTTTGAGTGAGTGAAGCAAAATAACTAGAGATACGGATATGAAACAAAAGCAGCTGATAGAAGAATTTAAAACGATCGTCGGTGAAGAAAACGTCCTGACCGATCAAGTTAAAACTAAGTATTACCGTTCAGGTTTTCGCTCTGGTAGCGGTACAGCGCTTGCAGTCGTGTTTCCTAACACATTATTAGAACAGTGGAACATCATCAAACAGTGTGTCGAGGCGAACTGCATCATCATCATGCAAGCGGCGAAGACTGGTCTGACTGAAGGGTCTGCTCCAAGTGGTAATGATTACGACCGCGATGTTGTCGTTATCAATATTACAAAAATTAAGAAAATTCATTTGCTCGATGGTGGCAAGCAGGCGGTTTGTTTACCGGGTGCTAGCTTACACTCACTAGAAAAATCGCTTAAAGCCGTTAACCGCGCGCCACATTCTATTATTGGTTCCTCTTCGTTAGGAGCGACAGTGGTGGGCGGTATCGCCAACAACTCTGGTGGCGCGTTAGTTAAGCGAGGACCTGCATACACGGAACTGGCGATTTATGCTCAGGTGGATAAGCAGGGTAACCTGAACCTCGTTAACCACCTTGGCATTGAAGGCTTGGGTGAAACTCCGGAAGAAATCCTGACAAACTTGCAGGAAGGTAACTTCGATCCTGCCAAGATCATTCACGATGATCGTATGGCTTCGGATAAAGAGTACGATGAGCGTGTTCGTGATGTTACCTCTGATATCCCATCTCGTTTTAATGCAGACGAACGCCGGTTGTTCGAAGCCAGTGGTTGTGCGGGTAAGCTTGGTGTGTTTGCGGTTCGTGTCGACAGCTACCCAGTGCCTGACAAAGAGCAGGTCTTTTATCTTGGTACGAATGATCCATCGAAATTAACTAAGCTAAGAAAAGATTTTTTATCGACGTTCGAAAACCTGCCAGAAATGGGGGAATATCTACACCGCGATATCTTCAACATGGCAGAAAAGTACGGCAAGGATGTATTTCTTTCCATCGACAAATTGGGTACGGACAGATTACCTAAAATGTTCGCGCTGAAAGCGAAAGTAGAAAACTTTTTAGAGCGTGTGCCTTTTGTTAGTAAATATCTGCCAGATTCCATTTTGTATTACGCGAGTAAGCTGTTTCCGCAACACCTACCTGAACGCATGCTGGATTACCGTGACAAGTACGAACATCACTTGATACTAAAAATGAGCGATGGCGGTATTGCAGAGGCTCAAAAATATCTGCAAGAAGTATGGGCGGTTGAAAGCGATTGCGATTTCTATGAATGTACCCCAGACGAAGGCAAAAAAGCGTTCTTACATCGTTTTGCTGCGGCTGGAGCTGCGATTCGTTATGAGACCATTCATCGTAAAGATGTGGAAGATATTGTTGCGTTAGATATTGCGCTGCGCCGTAATGACGAAGAGTGGTTGGAAACCTTGCCAGAAGAAGTGAGCAAGAACTTGGTTCAGTCGCTCTACTACGGTCACTTTATGTGTTATGTGTTCCATCAGGATTATGTGTTCAAAAAGGGCACAGATACTAAGCTGATGAAGAAGCTAATGCTAGAGCATCTAAACAGCCGTGGTGCGAAATATCCAGCTGAGCACAATGTGGGGCATTTGTATGAAGCGGAGAACTCGTTGCAGACGTTCTACCATCAATTAGACCCAACTAATACCTTCAATCCGGGTATAGGTAAAATGGATAAATATAAGCGTAACTGTAACTGCTGCGCTTAATTCATTTCGTTTAAGTGAGTCCTTATAAAAAGTAGAGCCCCTCCACGCGTTGTCGTGGAGGGGCTTTTTGTTTGGAATGCTTAGCAACTAGGTTTGTTCCGCTAAATTGCCCGCACTGCTGCTGCTGCGACTATTCCGGCTGCAATAGCAGGTAGCGGTTTTTTGACGATGAACATCACTACGGTAGTAGAAAGCAGTGCCATGCGCGCCCCGATGTCACCTTCAACGGCAATTGGTGCTAAAAGAGCAACTAACACGGAGCCGGACATGGCAGTGATAAAGCGTTGCACGCGTTCGCTAATAGGAATGAATGACATCACAAATACGCCACCCCATCGCGTCGCTAATGTCACTAGCCCCATGGCGAAAATAATAAGAAGCGTACCGCCAAAACTTGTTTCTATGCTCATGCTTTTTTCTCCTTCCAACAAGCGCCAAGTATGCCACCTGCAAAAGCGCCAACCACCACGTGGCTATTTTCAGGTAGGTACCAGTAAGCCAGTAAAGAAGACCCAGCTGCGGCTCCCCAAATTGCGAATATACGTAAGTTTTTAGGGCCAACTACAACCATAGACAGTAAGAAGCATCCCATTACCATATCCAAACCAAGGCTTACAGGATCTTTTATTGCGCCACCGAAGTAGATGCCCATCCAGGTACCGACAATCCAAAAGCCCCAAAGTGCCAAGCCACCACCTACGAGTAAGCCGAGACCCGGTTCTTTTTTGGAAAATGAATTCATCGCCATTGCCCAGTTAGCGTCTGATGCAACCAACATGACACCGTAACGTTTAGCGGGTGGTAGTTGACGTAACCACGGGTAAAGTGTTGCCCCCATTAGCAGGTGACGTGCGTTGATCGCGAAGACGGTGATCAGTACTGGAATCAATGGGACTTCGGCTCCCCACATTTCTAACGTCGCAAATTGAGAAGCTCCCGCGAACACGAGGCCACTCATTAACAATGTAGGAAATGCGTCTAAGCCAGTCTGTACTGCCGCTACACCGAACGCGAGACCGAATATGACCACGAATATGGACAGGGGTAATAGTTGTGTAAAGCCACTCCATACATCCATACGCGTAAATTCGTGCAGCGTACTCGACGGAGTTTGGATATGTTGTTGATTTTCTGTCATAGAAATACCTAGCCAGCGGGAAAGGGGGTTACCCAAGTAAGATGATTGTTATGTTTTTGTAAAGCGTATCTCTATCATCAATTGTGGCGGTTTTCAAACACAAACGGCGTTTATAAGAAGATCCAATATTTGAAGTGGCAGCATCACATCGACTCAATGAGACATTGTGGCTGACTGAAAATAAGTTGCGAAGGAATTGGGGTAACTGTGATGAGTGAATTATCTTCAGTTTGCGCGCGGTTTATACCGGTCGGATCGCTTTTTAAGCACTTAAATCAAAAAGATAAAATTTATTGTTGACCAGATAAATTATTCCGTTAAAGTACGCCTCGTTCTCACGGCAAAGGTCGTTGAGAGAGATGGTGTCTAAC